>CAXTWN010000005.1:42189-52957 GCA_964248055.1 uncultured Acidobacteriaceae bacterium
ATTACACAGGCAATCTGCGGGCCAGGGATGGCCATCGCTTCGGCTTCGAACTTACCTTCTTTCGCCAGGGAATCTCGCGCAAACCGGACCCCTCTCCGTGGGCGATCCACGACCTGTACATGGCGCATCTCGCGCTCAGCGACATCAGCGGCAGTCGGTACTATAGGGTCGAACGCCTCAACCGGGCTGGGCCCGGCATCGCGGGCGTTGACGCCGCTACGGAAACCGTATGGAACGGCAACTGGCAGAGCCACATCAGCGAGAAGAGCCACACCCTGCGCGGCATCGGTGAGGACTTCGCCCTCCAGCTGCAGGCAATACCGCAAAAGTCACCGGTCATCCACGGGGAGAACGGCATAAGCCGTAAGGCTGAGGGCGTGAATCATGCGTCACACTACGTCTCCTTCACCCGTATGGGTACCTCCGGCACCATTGAACTTCATGGCAAGCGGTACACCGTCGAGGGCGACACCTGGATGGACCACGAGTTCTTCTCGGAGTCTGCGGATGGGGACGAGGTTGGGTGGGATTGGCTGAGTCTACAGCTCGCGGACAACACCGAGTTGATGCTCTACCGGTTACGGCATAGTGACGGCAGCGTCGACCCGTACTCTTCGGGCACCTACATCGACGCCGCGGGCAGGACCACACACCTGTCTCTGGCCGACTTCAAGATGACCTCAACCGGTGAGACGTGGAAGAGCAAAGAGACCGGCGCGACCTACCCTGTCGCGTGGGACGTTACCATTCCGCGTTTGGATCTGCAGCTCAACATCACGACTCCCCTTGAAACACAGGAGTTCGTAAGTCGGGTGGGGCCCAGCTACTGGGAAGGTGCTGTCGACCTTGCGGGGCATCGCGACAAGAACGCCGTGCAAGGTACCGGCTACCTGGAGATGACTGGTTACTCGGAAGGAAAGCAGCGCACCTCAGGTCGCTCACCCTTTGAGATGGCGGGAGCGAAAGAACAGTAATCTTGCCCGCTTGGGTAGAGCGACACCCGTCTCCGTTGTGCGTTCGCGTAAGATCGACGTTCGCCTTTGGCGGTGCACTTGCCAAGGCTCACGGTGAACGTCGCGTCCTCGGCCAAGACGGGAACACGGAATAGAGAGGGCAGGGCGGAGCGGTGTGACTCGAATCGCCGCCGTTTTCCCGCTCCGCTGCAAGGTCTCGTCGTGAAGGGAGGTGATTGGTGGACCTGATCGGGATCGAACCGATGACCTCTTCCATGCCATGGAAGCGCGCTCCCAGCTGCGCCACAGGCCCACTCTGAAGGGACCCTTTCATTGTCGTGGAGGACGGGACGGACGTCAACTGACGACAAAGGGAACAAAGCCACGCTCTGCGGTGTCTAAGCGTCTCAGAGTGAGCGAGCACTCGGCCGCCGGCGGCGCAGTTTCGCTACTTTCAGGTACGACGAATTGGGTCTGGACAGCGGTATCTTCGGTGACCTAGTGTAGGGTTCTTCTCCGCGGCGTGCCGCGGAAGTCTGCTGCAGGTGAGGGGCTGGCATGAGCGATCTGGCGAGCGCGCTGGCGATCGGGGCCGAAGAGCAGAGCCTTGTGACGGAGTTGAAGGCGGGCTCGGAGGCAGCGTTTGCGTTGCTGATCGCGCAGTACAGCCGCCAGGTGTATTCGTTGATCGCCCGCAGCCTGCGCGACCCGGCCGATGCCGCGGACGTGACGCAGGAGGTCTTCGTCAAGGTGTTTCGCAACATCCACAGCTTTCATGGCGAGGCCAGCCTGCGGACGTGGATCTACCGGATCGCCCTGCATGAGGCCTCCAACCAGCGCCGCTGGTGGACCCGCCACAAGCAGAAAGAGACCACGCTGGACGATACGCGCGAGAACGACGAGGGCGAGACGTTCTCGCTGGGAGACATGCTGGCGACCGCCGATGCCTCCCCCTTTGAGAACGTGGCGCGCGCCCAGCTGCGGAGTTCCGTAGAGGCGGCGCTGCATACGCTTCCGGAGATCTTTCGTAACGTCGTGGTGCTGCGCGAGATTGAAGGGTTCGCGTACGAGGAGATTGCGGAGATCGTTCAGACCAGCGTGGGGACGGTGAAGAGCCGGCTGATGCGGGGGCGGGCGGCTTTGCGTGAGGCACTGGCTTCGAACGCAGATTTACGGAAGGTTCACACCCGGCAGCGGCCCGTGACGAGTCTCTCTATCCCCCGGAGCATCGTAAAGGGAGAAGGGTTGGTGGGGCGGTGAAGGGGCAGGAGCAGGCGCTGGAGCTGAAGGAGATGACGGAGCCGCGCACGGCGGAGTGTGCCGGGGCGAGGAGCCAGTTTTCGGCGTATCTGGACGGCGCGCTGGATGGGCGCAGCATGGGCGAACTGGCTGACCATCTGCGGGGTTGCGCTGAGTGTGACAACGAGTTCGAGGCCTGGCGAACGATCCAGGCCATGCTGGCCGAGATGGGACAGGCGCCGGCGCCGCGGGCGCTGCAATCCCAGCTGCGGGATGCGCTGGCGGGTGAGCTGCACCAGGAGAACTTTCTCTCGCCGTGGCAGCGGCTGGGGGTCGCGTGGCAGCGGACACTTGCGCCGCTTGGGCTTCGCTTGGGCGCCGGGCTGGCAGGCGCGATGTTTTTGCTCACCGGGCTCTCGTGGGTGGTCGGCACGGCTGCCCCGGTGCAGGCCAATGACGAGCGCATGGCCGATCTGGTCGCGCCGCGGTATCTGTACTCAGTGATGCCGCCGGACCCGGTGACCACCGGAGGGCACTTCGTCGCCGTCATGGTGGACGCCAAGGTCGACGTGCGCGGCCGGGTGTACGACTACGACCTGATCCAGGGGCCGGACGACGCCGCGACGCGGCAGCGGGTCGAGGCGAACCTGATTGAAAGCATCTTCAGACCGGCCACGCTGTTCGGTGTGGCGGTGCCGGGGCATGCGATGGTGACCTATACGACGGTGTCGGTGCGGGGTTAAAGCCTGGGCTTTGCGCCCGGCATGGCGTGCCCGCCGGCCCGAATTCCGTTTCTTCGCAGGCGTGTCCGTTGAGCCCGTTCTAACCGACTGCGCAAACCTGACCTCAGGCGACTTGCCCCTTATGGTGCGGGTTCCCTAGACTGCTCGCGTGCGTCCATCTTCCCTTCTGCCGGTCTGGGCTCGTACTTTGCGTTATGTTGCGCTTTGTGTGGCGGCGGCCTTTCTCGTATTCGGCCTGCGCGCGGGAGCGCAGAGTTCGTCTTCGTCCTCCTCATCGTCGTCCTCGTCTGCGCCGGGGACGGCGGCCACGGAGCAGCAGCGGCTGGATGCCAGCAATCCGGCGCACCGGCCCCGGGTGGCGCAGGTGGAGACCGGCGGGGCGGCGGTCACGCTGGAGTACAACGAGAGCCTGTTTGAGCTGGCCACGGCGCTGAATGTGTGTGGGTATGACGCCGACGCCGAGCACTCGGCGGCGGTGCGCGGCGAGGTGCGCCGGGAGCTGGAGGAGGCGTTGCTGGGGAGCGAGGAGGCGCGTTCGAGCCGCGATGCGCTGTGCGGGTACGTGACGCAGCACCAGATGGGCGACCCGGGCGCAAATGTGGGCCAGTATGTGTCGCTGGCGCTGTATCTTTCGCCGCCGCCGGAGCTGAAGCCCAACGTGGACGAGACGGAGTTGCCGCCCCAGGCGCTGCAGGTGGTGAATGTGCTGCCGCTGCTGCGGCGCTTTGCAGAGGCGACGCAGCTGCACCTGATCTGGGTGCGCCACCGGCCGGAGTACGAGGCCCTGGCGGCGCGGGTGCATGCGCCGATGGAGGGAATGATTCTGAACACGAATCTGTATCTGCACCAGCCGGTGTCCAGCTACGACGGGCGGCGGTTTCTGGTGCTGCTGGAGCCGATGTTGTCGCCGGCGCTGACCAACGCGCGGATCTATGGCATGGATTACATCGTGGTGACGTCTCCGGACAACCGCGCCGACGGAGATCCGGTGCGGATGGACGAGATTCGGCATATTTACCTGCACTATGTGGTGGAGCCGATGGTGTACAGCCGCGGCAGCGCGATGGAGCGGATCCAGCCGCTGCTGCGCGGGGTGTCGGATGCGCCCATCGACTTTGCGTACAAGAGCGATGTGGAGGCGCTGCTGACCGAGTGCCTGATCAAGGCGATCGAGGCGCACCTGTACCGGCTGCCCGAGGAGGCGCCGAAGCGCCCAAAGGCGGTGAAGAGCCGCACGGAGACCGAACAGTACGAGGAGGCCAAGGCGCTGTACGACCGTGAGACCACGGCGGCGCAACAGGTGCAGGTGGCCAAGCAGGAACGCTCGGGCTGGGTGCTGACGGGGTATTTCTACCAGGCGCTGACCGGGATGGAGCGGTCCGGGGACGCATTGCGGGATGAGATCGCGCCGATGATCTATGGCATGGATGTGGATCGCGAGCGCAGAAACGCCGAGCAGATGGTGTTCGTGAAGGACACGTCGGTGGACCCGCTGGCCGGTCGGGTGGCGACCCGGCCGCGCGTGCTGGGCAGCATGGATGTGGCGGAAACGGATCTGATGAAGGGCGATGTGGCGGACGCGGCGGATCTGGCGGGCAAGGTGATGGCCGATCCGGCAGGCGATCATGGGCGGGCGCAGTATCTGCTGGCGCGGATCGACCTGATGCAGGGCGACCCGGACAAGGCGATGGAGGGGTTCGCGGCGACGCTGAAGCTGAGCCATGATCCGCGGACGATGGCGTGGAGCCACATTTACCTGGGCCGGTTGTACGACAACATGAGCCCGCCGGACCGGGCGCGGGCGGTGGCCGAGTACCAAGCGGCGCTGACGGTACGGGATGCGCGGCCGGATACGCGGCTGGCGGCGGAGAACGGGATCAAAGCGCCGTTTGCGCTGCCGCAGCGGGCCAGGCCGGCGAAGAGTGACGACCAGGACTTCGATCCGACCGGTAAAGCGCAAAAGCAGGCGTACAAGCCGGGAACGCCGCAGTAAGGCGCGGGTCAGGTGGTCGTGTTCAGCTTTTGACGGAGATGGGGACTTCGTCTTCGAGCTGGAAGCCGTGTGCCCGGAGCTCGGCGGGATCGATGTGCGCGTCAAAATCGTAACGAACGGTGACGGTGATCTCCATGCGGCGGCCCGAGGCGTTGCCGGGTGCAACCAGATCGAGGGTCTCGGCGAATCCCATGGCTTCGGCCTCGAGGGCGGCTTTCAGGGGTGAGCCGTACTTCCTGAACCACGTTCTGCGCCGGGGCTCGCGGGAGCGGAGGCGGATCTCTGCCCCATAGTGAGTCCACTTCATCTCGACATCGCAGTGGACCAGCCCGGGCGCTGAAGAGGCCGCGGCCGGGCTCCGAGGCTTCTTTCTGCCGAGGGGAGTGGGCACGGAAGAAGCGTACCGCAGGTGCAGGCGCTCGCTCGCGGGGCGACCTTTAGACTGGCAGCATGGGCCATGTGGGGGGCAGACAGCCGCAACAAGGCGCAGAGACACGCCGCTCGCGGGAGCTCGCCCGCGCTGGCGGCACCGCTGAACTTGCAGCGGCAGGAGTTCTTGAAGAGCGGCTTGGCTATCAGTTTCACGATCCGCGGCTACTGGAGCTGGCGCTGACCCACAGCTCGTTTGTGTACGAGCAGCGGCTGGGGCGGGCGAAGGCCAACGGCGACGAGCCGAACCGGCCGGGCACGGACAATGAGCAGCTGGAGTTTCTGGGCGATGCGGTGCTGGGACTGGCGGTGACGGAGCTGCTGCTCGACGAGTTTCCGGAGCGGAGCGAAGGGGAGCTGACCCGGATGCGGGCGAGCCTGGTGAGCCGCAAGCGCATGGCGGAGTTGGGCGCGGCACTGGGGTTGGGTGAGCTTTTGCGGATGGGCAAGAGCTCCGAGGCGGGCGACGGGCGGCAGAAGCCCGCGGTGCTGGCCAATAGCGCCGAAGCGGTGCTCGGGGCGGTGTACCTGGACACGGTGCGGGGCGCGGATCGGCGGGCGCGGACCAACGAAAAGGCGCTGCGGGTGGTGCGCGGCCTGGTGGAACGGTTGTTGGTGCAGCCGGATCTGCCGGCGATCCAGGCGGAGTTGCGGGCGACCTCAGGTCGTGGGGCGTTGCGGGATGCCAAGAGCCGGCTGCAGGAGCGGGTGCAGGCCGAGCGCGCCGGACGACTGGTCTATGCGGATGTGGAGGAGACCGGGCCGGCCCACGCGCGGCGATTCACGGTGGAGGCCCGACTGGAAAGGGCAAGCGGCGAGGTCGAGCGACTGGCCACCGGCGAGGGCGCGAGTAAGAAGGAGGCGCAGCAGGCGGCCGCGGGGCTGGCGCTGCAGGCATGGGCGATAGAGGCCGCGCCGGTGCCGGACCCGCGTGGAGCCTTCGCCGGGGGCGGCGGAGGGTTGTGAAGGCGCTGCGACCGATGGCCGGGCCACCAGGGCGGGGGTACACGGCCGGGAGCGCGCACGGTCACCCTCGTCCAAGTGTGCTGCACACGGTGTCGGCCTTGTTGGTGGTGCTGGTTCTTGGGATGTTTTTGCTGACATTTCTGCTGCAGCCATACCGGATCCCTTCTGCGTCTATGGAGCCGACGTTGTTGGTGGGCGACTTCGTTCTGGTGAGCAAGACCGGGCTTCGCGCGCCGGGGCCCGGGCAGGGGTGGGAGCGGGCATTTTTGCCGCCGGAGGGCGTGCGGCGGGGCGACTTGATCGTCTTCCACTTTCCACCCGACCCTGGGCGCAACCTGGTGAAGCGCGTGGTGGCCCTGCCGGGAGAGCGGCTCCGGATGGAGGGTGGGCGCGTGTTTTTGAACGGGCAGCCGTTGTCCGAGCCGTATGCGCTGTACACGCCGGCACAGCCGGAGGTGTATCGGGACGAGTTTCCGAACCTGCGGGAGGCGGACCCGAATGTGGATCCGCACTGGTGGCTGGCGCTGCGCCGCACGTTGCAGGGCAGCCGGGAGCTGACCGTGCCGCCGGACGCGTTCTTTGTGCTGGGGGATAACCGGAACAACAGTGAGGACAGCCGGTACTGGGGGTTCGTGCCCGAGGCGGAGATCATCGGCAGGCCGATGGTGGTGTACTTCGCGGTGCCGAATGGGGCGGATGCGCCGGAGGGGGGTGTCCTCGCTCGGCTGCGGTGGGCGCTCGGGTGGGTGCGGCAACGGGCCGGCGTTCCACATTGACACTACGGGCGAGCGCGGCGGCGATTTCGTGGCTTTGCGGCGTGGGTGCTCGGATACACTGAAGCTGCTGTCCGCCGCCCGCTGGGGCGGCTGCTGGAGACCCGAGACGCCGTGAGCCAGATCACCGAAGATCGCAGCACCGCCGTGGTGAATCCTGACGGGTCGGCTGCTACCGTGGGGAGTGCCACGCCGCAAGCCGAGGCTGCCGCGGAGGCCGAGACGCCGCTGGAGGCGATGGCCTCGATGGCGGTCATTGTGGTGATCGGGCTGTTCCTGTTTGGCTTTGTGTTTCAAAACTTCGCCATCCCCTCAGGCTCCATGAGGAACACTCTGCTGATCGGCGATCACGTGGTGGTGGACCGGGTGACGCTGTCCCCGCCGACCAAGTGGGCGCCGTTTGTGCACTACCGCCCGGTACGCCGGGGCGATGTGATCGTGTTTTTGAAGCCCGATCCGGTGCCGCCGGATCCGCCGGACATCATCCTGGTGAAGCGGGCGATTGCGGTCGCGGGGGACCACCTGCACCTGCAGCACGGTGTGGTGTATCTGAACGGCGTTCCGCAGAACGAGCCGTACGCGCTGCAGCCGCGCGACGACGGGGAACCGCAGCACGCCTATGAGTCCTATCGCGATGACTTCCCCGCGGTACCGCCCGGGCCGGACGAGCAAGTGCGAACCACCTGGCGTGAGAATCTGCCCGCCCATGTTCAGGACGGCGACCTGGTCGTGCCTCCGGGCAAGGTATTCGCGATGGGAGATAACCGGACGGAGAGCCTGGACAGCCGCTTCTGGGGATTCGTGCCGGTGGAGAACATCCTGGGGAGGCCCACCGTGGTGTACTGGTCCTTTGAGACGCCCGCGGACCAGGAGGACAAGACCTCGATGGGTGAGCGGATCGGATTTATCGTGCATGAGTGTACGCACCTGCTGACGCAGACACGCTGGGGGCGCACGCTGCACGTTGTGCGATAGATGGGTAGCGCGGGTGCCTGTAAGGCAAACGCGGTGTGCGCGGCGGCCGCGGTGGGAGACGGTTAGTCCCGGTCAGGCATGGTGAGGCCCGGCGACATCGGCGAGGCGTTCGTTCGAGGAACGTGCGGTAGCATGCGTTGAGCGCACCTCTCGATCTTTTCGCGGGGCGACGGTTTTTCCTGCATGCAGCTGCACTCGCCCATCACGGTTTCTGCCGGCTCACCGAGTGTTTCGGAGGAAGTGGCCCCAGCCAGCGCGGCTACCCGGGCGCGGCGGCGGCGACGCCTCCGCTGGTCGGCGGCGCTGGCGGGAGCGCTGTTGCTCCTTACTCTTCTGCCGCCGCTGGTGAACGCCAACCGCTACCAGCGGCAGGTGGCGCGCTCCATGAGCGAGAGCCTGGGGCGGCCGGTACACCTGAAGAACGTAACGCTGCACCTGCTGCCTGTGCCGGGGCTGACGCTGGAAGATCTGGTGGTGAGCGAGGACCCGGCGTTTGGGGCGGAGCCGGCGATCCGCGCGAACACGGTGGAGGCGACGCTGCGGTTGAGTTCGCTTTGGCGGCGGCGGGTGGAGTTTTCCACGGTGCGCTTTGTGGAGCCCACCGTGAACCTGGTGCGCAACGCGCAGGGCCGCTGGAACCTCGCGGATGTGCTGTTGCATGCCTCGCATGTGGACACGGCCCCGACGGCGCAACGACGGGCCGGGCCGACGCCGCGTTTTCCCTACATCGAGGCGACCGGTGGGCGGGTGGACGTGAAGTTTGCCGACACCAAGCTGCCGTTTTCGCTGACGGACGCTGATTTTGCCTTGTGGTTGCGGTCGGCGAACCGGTGGGAGGTTCGGTTGAGGGGCCAGCCGGCGCGAACCGACATGAACATCACCGATCCCGGGGTGGCGCGACTGGAGGGCGATCTGGAGCGTGGAGGGTCCGGCGCGGGGGTCTTGGTGCATCTGCGGGGCAGCTGGCATGATGCGCCGCTGGGAGAGGCGAGCAAGATCGTCTCCGGAGAGGACTGGGGCTGGCGCGGCACGGTGAACGTGGATGCGCGGCTTGCAGGCACGCTCGAAGATGCCCAAGTGGCGACGCGACTGACGCTGGGGTCTCTGCGGCGCGCGGAGTTTGCGCCGGCGCAGCCGTTTGATCTGCAGGTGAGCTGCGCGTCGGGCGTGACGGTGCAAACGGTATCGCTGACCAACCTGCTATGCACCATGCCGGACAGCGCGCCCACGCCGATGCGCCTCGAGGCGGCGGCGCTGGACCTGGCGCATCCGGAGAGGGCGGCGGCCCAGCTTAGGGCGGAGGGGATCCCGCTGCACTGGGGCCTGCTGTGGGCGGCGTTATTTTCGCCGCGGGTCCCGGTCGATCTGCACCCGCAGGGAACCCTTGATCTCAACCTCGCGCACACGGCCGAAGCGGCTCCGGCGGTACTAGCTCCTGGTCCTGAGCCGGAGACGGCGACAGAAGACAGCTCTGGGTGGCGGCAGTGGACTGGGGTGGTCAGGATGCACCTGCCGCCCGCGCCGGAGATGAGCGGCGTCGCAGCCAAGGCGGCGGAGGCCGACAGCTTAGGCAACGCTGCGGATGCGCCGCTGCCGACCGAGTTGGTGTGGCGAACGGGCGACGCAGACGCGGCGGCTCCGGGGATCGCGGCACCGGTGGGTCGGGGTCCGGCGCTGGTGTTGCAGCCGGTTTCGGTCCCGTTGGAGGCAAACATGGCACTCAATCTGACGGGATCTGTGACCCCTGCGGGGTACACGCTGACGGGCGTGGGGGAGGCGACTGCAGCATCGCTGTTGCTGCCGGCGCGCTACTTGCCGCCGCTGGGGGATGGTCTGGACGCAGTGCTGCCTACGACGAGCGGGTCGCAGCCGGCTCCGGTGGCGATCCGATGCGAGCGTGCGTGGGGAGCGGCGCAGACGTGTACGGCGCTGAGTACCCCGTTGCCCGGTTCGCCAAAGGTGCCCGTGAAGCCTGCGCGGGGGAGGCGGGGTTCGCGCGCCCGGCGCTGAGCGAATCGCTGGGCTGAAGGTCGAAGTGAACTTTCAGTTCCCGCAATACGGGGGTCCTTCGCTGTGCTCAGGATGACAGCACGAGAGTGTGACGCTACCGCTTAGGCACCCTTGGCTCAGATCAGCGGGTTTGTAGTTTGATCTCGCGGGTGTGGGTGTTGGAGCGTAGCTCGGGAGTCCTGCCGTCGTTGACCTCGACGGCGGTGGGGGCGGCCTCCACGAGCACCCGTTGTGTGACTGTGGACAGGGCGGCGACGCGCAGACGCTGCTCCTTTTGCGTCATCCCGGAGCGAACTACAAGGGGCACGTCGGCGACGGCGCCGCCCTCATTGCGGACGGTGACGGCGACCAGCCATCCGGGCGGGTGACCGGCGCCCGCGGGTTCTGCGGCCACGGCGACATCGGTGATGGTCAGGTCGGGGAGGCCGCGGTCGCGGAAAACCCAGTCGGCGAAGAACCAGCTGAGGTCCTGGCTGCTCAGGTGCTCCAGCAGGTGTTCAAAGGCGAGGGCCTGCTCACGGGCCGGGGCCTGCGAGGGCGGTTGCGTGCGCCAGGCGCTGAGGGCCGCATGGAGGTTGCCGTCACCGACCAGGCCGCGGAGCATCCACCAGACCGCCCCGGCTTTGCGGCGATAGAAGAGGTCGTCGCGCGCGTCGACGAGGGGCTGGGCTTGGGGCTGGCCTGCGT
>CAXTWN010000006.1:0-49671 GCA_964248055.1 uncultured Acidobacteriaceae bacterium
CTGCCTGCGCGTTGTCGGCCGCGACGATCATTACGGCATCGCCCGGCTTCAGGTCGGCCAGCGTCTGCGTGGGCAGCCGGTTCATCATGCGGGAAAGGTCCATGCCGGTACGGCCGGCACCGCCGCCGGCACCGCCGCCTGCCCCGGCGCCCGCCCCGCCTCGCTCGCCCGTGGCTGCATCGCCGCCGGACGCGGGACGCTGCCCTCCCTGCCCCGCTCCCGCTCCTGCGCCCGCACCGGCTCCAGTACCCGCTCCTGCACGGCCTGCGCCCATCTGGCCCATCCCGGCCGGCAGGCGGCGCAGATTGCTCGCGTCGGTGACGGCGACCGTCACACTGCGCTTGGTGGCCAGATCCTTCAACGTCACCGTGCCCTGCGCCGTGTTGACTGCAGAAATCACGCCGGAGAAGTTGCTGAAGGAGCCGGTCACCACCTCATCGGCGACGATCGAGGAACCGTCCGCCGAGCGCTGACCGCGCGCCCGCAGCTGATCGCCCGGCTGGATCGCCGCCACCGTGCTCTTCACCGCATCTTCAAACCGTACCGAGGTGCCCGCATAGCGACGAACGATCGTATTGGGCGTAGTTTGCACGGTGATGGACCGCAGACCGCTTGACAGCGTCACCGTCCCACTCCCCGAATCCACCGACTTCACGATGCCGCCTGCTCCACTGGCCCACGCCGCCTGATCGGCCGCATGGCTGGCCGCGATCGCGCTGGACTTCATCACGATGACGCGCGCGGCGTTCAGCGTCGATCCACTGTCGCCGGCTGTGCCGTTGACGATCGCCCGGTCGCCGACGGCGATGTCCGCCATCGTGCCGGGCTGCGCCGCACTCAGATCGCGGCTCCCCGGCGGCACCAGCAGAATGCGCGCCGAGCCGGGCACCGTCACAGAGTAGTCCTGCCCCGCCGCGCTGGTGAGCACAAAATCCTGCGCGGTCACCGCCTTCACCGTGCCGCTCTGGTGCGGCGTCGACGTCTGGCTGGTCGCCCCGGCAGCCGGGGCCTGTGCCTGCGCGGACACCGCCGCGGTGAAAAGCAACGAAACGGCAAGCGTGGCAGAGCGCATCGGATTCACGAACATGGGGCTTCCTGTACCTGTGGCCGCGTCCGGGAGATCCGGCCGGTCTTTACGATGCAAACGTCCTGCTTCGCCGCGGCGCTATCTTCCAGGGGAACATCGCCGACATCTTGAAGACGATTTCAGCGCCTGAAAGTTTCCGCACCGAACCGCTCCTTCGCGCAAGAAAGCATCCGTCGGGCCCCCAGACGGGCGCAACAAACCGCCCGACCCTCAACAGCTACCCTCGGTGCTGCTTAGGGCAGGCTGGAACCCTCCGCCATCGGCAGCTCCAGATGCGAGGGGTACTTTGGCGAGTCGTAGATCGTCACGGTCTCCGCCTGGTACGCCGCGACCGGTGCCGTCATGATGTTCGGCACAAAGATCTGCGGGTTGCGGTCATACAGCGGAAACCAGCTCGACTGCACCTCTACCATCATCCGGTGCCCCTTCAGGAACGTGTGATCCACCCCATGGAGGCTCCACTTGTACTCATTCACCTCGCTCGGCTTCACCGGCTCGGGCGTGGTAAAGCTGTGGCGATAGCGCCCCCGCAGGATCTCCTCGGCCACCATCAACTGGTAGCCGTTGTCCGGGTACACGTCGATCAGCTTCACCACCCAATCACTATCCGTGCCCGTGGTCGCCGCGAACAGGTCCGCCACCACGTCGCCGGTCACGCTCACGTCGCCGGTCAGCACCGGCGTCGCGAAGTTGGCCAGATCCTTGCGGTCGGAGACGAACCGCTGATCCTCCACCAGCCAGGTCCGCCATGTCGACCCCTGGCCATAGGTGGACTGCACGGGGCGGTGGCGGTACGGCACCGGATCAGCCGGGTCGGCGACATAGGACGCCGACTGCGTCTCATAGCTGCCCGTCGGCTCAGTCGCCGTGAGCATCTTGCCCGGCGCCAGGTACGCTTTGGTCGTGTGGAAGCCCTCCTGCGGAGGCCACACGGGATAGCGGTGCCACTGGTTTTCACCGCTGCGGAAGCTGGCCGTGTCGGCGAGATCAAACCCCGGCTTGTCCTTCAGGTAGAACTCAAAGAACGGCGCCTCCAGCGTCGCGCGGTAGTACTCTCCGGTCTTCTGCCCGCCAAAGCTGACCTTCCCGGCGTCCCCGCCCAACGAGTCCCCCGGCCCGCGCGCCCAGCCACCGTGGTTCCACGGTCCCAGCACCAGAAACACCCTGTGCTGCGGATCGTCCGGAGCCTCATGCGGCCGCAGCGCGGCGTACTCTGCCTGCGGTCCCCACATGTCCTCCTGGTCCCAGTAGCCGCCCACCTCCAGCGTCGGCACCTCGGGCCTCTCCAGACGGCGCTCCACCGCCATGTCCTGCCAGAACCTGGTATACGTCGGCTCATTCAGGAACTTCTGTGCCGTCGGCAGATTGGTCATGCCGGCCGCCGCTGCCGCGCCTGCGAAGTTGCCATGGCTCAAGAAAAACGTGAACTGATCCTCGGTCGCACTTTGCGGCTTGTCGGTCTTCTGCGCCTCCAACTGCTGGACGTAGTCGAAGCCGTAGGTCTCGCGAAACGCGCCGTTGTGGAAGAAGTCATCACCCAGCCACACATCCGTCATCGGCGCCTGCGGGCTGATCGCCTTCACCGCCGGATGTGCGTCGATACCCGCCATGATCGCCAAAAACCCCGGGTAGCTGATGCCCAGTACACCGACCTTGCCGGCGTTGTTCGGCACATTCCGCAGCAGCCAATCGACCGTGTCGCGGGTATCCGTGGTCTCGTCCACATCGGCCTTGCTCCGGTGCGCGACCACGGGCCGGTTCATCACAAACGTGCCCTCCGAGCCGTAGCGCCCGCGAATGTCCTCGCACACAAAGATGTAGCCGCTCGCCGCCAGCTCCGGTTTCCCTGTTTCCAGCGAATGCGCGGTCGCAAAACATGTGCCGTAGGGCGTTCGTTGCAGCAGAAACGGCAGCGCTGCGCCGCCGCTCGCGCTCTTCTGCGGACGGTAGATCACGGCATGGAGGCGAACCCCGTCCCGCGTGGGAATCATGGCCTCGGAACGCACATACAACGGGCCGCTGTAGCCCGGTGGGGGCGCCTCATCCTGCACGCCGGCCGGGTCTGGAACCCTGGGCGCCTCCTGCTGCGCTCCCGCCGCCGCCAGCCAACCCAGACCCATAACCCAGACCGCCAACCAGCGCACCGCCCACGCTCCACCGTTCACGTCTTCGCTCCGCCCTACTTGCCTGTGAGATTGCCAGGATTCGCCATGCACTGCCACCCCTGCCGCGCGTGCGAGCCGTCGCAGAACGGCCGTTTTTCGCTCAGCCCGCAGCGGCACAGACTGACCGCCGGCTTGCCCGTTAGATCCCACTGCTGCCCGTCGGCGTCCTGGAGAAGAATGTGTCCTTCGACACGAAGCGGGCCATTCGGCCGCACGGTGATGCGTACTGGATCGTCTGCCAAAGCGAGAAAACCTCCGGTTGTGCGTTGAAGCCCAGCATAGCAGCGCGGCTCCCGCGTGTTCTCCACGGCAGGCCGTCTCCCTGCCTGCCCGGACCTCGAAAGCAGCCCCCTATCGCGCGTAAACTAGAGCTTTAGGGCTCAGCGCGCGATGGTGACCATACAGCAGGACGATCTGATCGAGAGCCTCCGGGCCGCTCTCCAGTACATCAGCTTCTACCACCCGGTCGACTACATCACCAACCTCGCCCACGCTTACGAGCTCGAACAATCCCCCGCCGCCAAAGACGCCATCAAGCAGATCCTGGTCAATTCGCGCATGTGCGCCGAAGGCCATCGCCCCATCTGCCAGGACACCGGCATCGTTACCGTCTTCCTTAAGGTCGGCATGGACTGCCGCCTCGCCAAAGGGGAAGGTCCAGCTAGCATGAGCCTGCAGGCGCTCTGCGACCAGGGCGTCCGCGAGGCCTGGCTCGACCCGGACAACAAGCTCCGCGGCTCGATCCTCGCCGACCCCGCCTTTAGCCGCAAGAACACCCGCGACAACACCCCCTGCGTTGTCGAGGTCTCCCTTGTTCCCGGCCAGCGCGTCGATGTCACCGTGGCGGCCAAGGGCGGCGGCTCCGAAGCCAAATCCAAGTTCGTCATGCTCAACCCGTCCGACTCCGTTGTCGATTGGGTGCTCAAAACCGTGCCCACCATGGGCGCCGGTTGGTGTCCGCCCGGCATGCTGGGCATCGGCCTCGGCGGCACCGCCGAAAAGGCCATGCTGCTTGCCAAGCAGTCCCTCATGGACCCCATCGACATGGGGGAACTCAAGGCGCGCGGCCCCCGCACGGACCTCGAGCGCATGCGCGTCGACATTTACGACGGCGTAAACGCCCTCGGCATCGGCGCCCAGGGCCTCGGCGGCCTCACCACCGTCCTCGACGTCAAGATTCTCGACTGGCCGACCCACGCCGCCAATCTCCCCGTCGCGATGATCCCGAACTGCGCCGCCACCCGCCACGCGCATTTCGTTCTCGACGGCTCCGGCCCGGTCTACCTTGACCCGCCGGACCTCCGTGCGTGGCCCACCCTCACCTACGATCCGCTCGGCTCCGGCGCCCGTCGTGTCGACCTCGACACCCTCACCCGTGCCGAGATCGAATCCTGGCAGCCCGGCGACGTCCTTCTGCTGAACGGCAAGCTCCTCACTGGGCGCGACGCCGCCCACAAGCGCATGACCGACATGCTCAGCCGCGGCGAGTCCCTCCCTGTCGACTTCACCAATAAGCTCATCTACTACGTCGGCCCGGTCGACGCTGTGCGCGACGAAGCCGTCGGCCCTGCTGGCCCCACCACCGCCACACGCATGGACAAGTTCACCCGGCAAATGCTCGAACAAACCGGTCTCCTCGGCATGGTCGGCAAAGCCGAGCGCGGCGTCGCCGCCATCGACGCCATTCGTGACAACAAGGCCGTCTATCTCATCGCCATTGGCGGCGCGGCCTACCTCGTCTCCAAGGCCATACGCAACTCCCGCCTGCTCGCCTTTGAAAACCTCGGCATGGAAGCCATCTACGAGTTCGACGTCGTCGACATGCCGGTCACCGTCGCCGTCGACACGCAAGGCACCAGCGTCCACACCACCGGCCCCGCCGAGTGGAAGGACCGCATCGCGCACTCCATGGAACTCGCCGGCACCGCAATCCTGGGGCAGTAGGCATGATGCGTACCGTAGCGTTGCGGACGCCGTTCATACATGGCGATGCGATCTTCCAAACAGCCGCGTGCCCAGCGGGGATGCGGCCGGCCTCCGCCTCTCGTCGCAACGAGGGGAGAACTGCCCGCTCCAGCCCCGGATCCCCGATGCGATGTTGAACGATCAGCCATGCGGCGTACGCTCCATCTGAACCCACATGGCTCTCATTCGGCCAACCGTGTTCTTAGGCAATGTCGCGTAAACCAGCGGCGTTCTTCTCGTGGGACGGGCATGCGGCGGGTGCAGCATACGTGAGCGGTATACTGCATCCGCTTCGTTCAGCAGGACTAGCCCATGCGCATGGTTCCCGTCATCAAGACCTCCGATTTGAAACGCTCCCTTCGTTTCTACACAGAAGTTCTCGACTTTGTGCGTACATGGCCCGAGTATGCCGAAGCTGAGACCGCAAATGGTGTAGCGAGCCTGACAAAGGATGGTGCCGAGCTGCAGCTTTCCCGGCATGCAGGCGATGGTGTGTTTGGATCCCTGCAGCGTGTCTATGTGGAGGACGTCGATGAGCGGTACCACACGTTCCGCGCCAGGGGACTCGAGACCACTCTTCGGCCCGAGTCTCCTATTCACACGTCGCCGGTGGATCAGACCTGGGGCCTGCGTGAGTTCAGCGTGACGGACCCAGACGGCAATGGTTTGTGCTTCTGCGCACCGATCCTCGGGGCTTGATCTAGCGTCGGCAAGCCTGGTTATGAAGAGTGAAGTGGGGTTGCTGGTTCGGACCGTAGTTGTTGGGTCCCGGATCGCTTCCGCTCATGTGACTCCCGTGACTCTCGCCCTCTCTGAAGGAACAACTCAACTGGCGGTACGGACCATCTTTGCCATCTGCCCAAAGGGCAGCGACGGAAGCAACCGACTCATGAGGTAGAGCATGCTGCTGAGGCCCGGGCGAATCTCCAGTTTGCCGGCTTCGATTCCCGCGATAGCTTTGCGAGCCAAAACATCCGCCGCCATACCTTTCTGTCCCTTCATCTCCGTGTCGAACTCCCCCGCGGTCAGCTTTGTTTCGACCAGTGGAGGAGCCAGCTCGACTACCCTGACGTTTGTGCCCTTGAGCTGCACGCGAAGGCAGCGCGTAAATGCATGGATTCCGGCCTTGGATGCGCTGTAGATCGGCGAAAGTGGAAAAGGAATATAGGCCAGGCCGGACGATACGTTGACAATCAGGGCGTTTGGTCTGCTCTTAAGGTGCGGCAGAAACTCCTGGACCATCTGTACCGGACCACTCAGGTTCGTGTCGATCTCCCGCGTGACGTCGATCAGCGAATGCGCTTGATTCAAGTTGAGATTGCGCATGATACCCGCGTTGTTGATGAGCGTGTCACAGGCCGGAAACTCTGCCTTGATCCACGTAAGAAGGGCCTGAATATCGTCAGCTTTGCTCGCATCGCTGCGCATGGTCCCGACGCCGGGCAACGCAGACTTCGTCTCCTGCAGCTTGTGTTCGTCGCGGCCCGTGATGATAACCACGTTGTGGCGTTGCAGCAGCTGCTTGGCTAATTCAAAGCCGATGCCGCTCGTGCCACCGGTAATCAGAATGGTTCTTCCCTCCAGCTGCATGCAATCTCCCTTGTGCTGCGCTTCGGTTCGCTTCGCCTTGCGACCGGCGCTTGTGTCACTATAGGCATGTCACTCTCGTTTAGGAAGAGGGCACTTCAGAGTGCAATACGCACCGAAAGGAGAGTGTTCCACCATGGAGAAGTCACTGCGGTCGGAAGGGCAAACCGAGTCGCTGGAAACATACCCTGGCTGTGCCTTGGAAGGACCCACTGACCCTCGTGTCGAGGTGCTGGTCCATGAGTTGATCGGCCATGTCGCCGACAAATGGACCATGATCATTCTTGAAGTGCTGGCAGAGCGTGGGGAGTTGCGCTTCACGCGACTCAGCGAGCAGGTGCCCGGCATCAGCTACAAGATGCTTACGCAAACCCTACGCTTGATGGAGCGCGAAGGCTTTGTCGCGCGTACCGTCCACCCGGTCGTGCCTCCAAGGGTGGAGTACAAGCTCACCGAGCTTGGAATGAGTCTGGCTGCTGCTTTCTGCACGGTCTGGGTGTGGGCTGAGGCTCACTTGGAGCAGGTAGAGCGAGCAAGAGCGCTGTTCGATTCGAAGGCTGCACGTCCTGAAAGATGAAGGCTGCCCCTTGGAAGCTAGCTAGCAGGCCAGCGAGACGCGGTTGTCATCACGAATACACCACGGGACGGGGTCACCGTCCCGCTGCGTGCACTCGGCCCCTAGTGCTGCGCCGGCGCCGCCGTCCCGATCGCATCCAGCCGTGCAAGCACCTCCGGCGAAAGCTGCAGCGTCGCCGCCGCCAGGTTTTCGCGTAGGTGCGTCACCGAAGACGTGCCCGGAATCAGCAAGATGTTGGGCGCGCGATGCAGCAGCCACGCCAGCGCGACCTGCATCGGCGTGGCCCCGAGGTCCGCAGCCACCGCATCCAGCTCCGAAGATTGCAGCGGCGAAAAGCCGCCCAGGGGAAAGAACGGGACGTACGCGATCCCCTGCGCTGCAAGCTCGTCCAGCAACGCGTCGTCGGTCCGATGTGCCAGGTTATACAGATTTTGTACGCAGACGATCTCGCTGATCTTCTGCGCCTCCTTCACCTGCGCCAGGCTGACGTTGCTCAGGCCCAGGTGCCGGATGATGCCCTGCGCCTTTAACTCTGCGAGCACTGTAAACGGCTCTTCGATCGAAGAGTCGGCAGGCGCGGCCAGACCGCCCACACGCAGGTTCACCACATCGAGCGCGTCCACGCCGAGGTTGCGCAGGTTGTCATGCGCCCCATCGATCAACTCCTGCCGCGAAAGCGCATGCGGCCATGACTTATCCGCGCCCCGGCGCGCCCCCAGCTTGGTCACAATCACCAGGTCCTTCGGGTACGGATGCAGCGCTTCCTTGATGATCTGGTTGGTCACATGCGGCCCATAGAAGTCGCTGGTGTCGATATGGTCGACCCCGGAGGCCACCGCCTCGCGCAGCACAGCCAGTGCCGCCTCCCGATCCCGCGGCGGCCCATACACACCCGGTCCCGCCAGCTGCATCGCGCCATAGCCCATGCGCTTAACGGTCATCGTCGTACCGGGAAAGGTAAACGTGCCACCCAGTTCCACTTCATTCGCCATCTGGTCGTCCCCCCATCGCTGCACAGGCGTCCGCGCGTGCACTTGGGATGTTAGATGACCACTCTGCAGGGAAGGACTTCCTCTTTGCTCCATAGGCACGGTTGCCGGCAAAAGAACGCAAGCCTCGGTGGCGCGCAGGAGAAGCAGGAACTGCTCGACAGGAAGACAAACGATTTCCTATACTTGGCCGCGCCTTTACGACTCCCCTAACCGGACCTGCAACTCCAAACGAGGAAGAAACCAACCATGTCTGCTTCCACACGTCGTGACTTCCTCAAGCTCAGTGCAGCCGGTCTCGCCATCGTCTCACAGCAACCGTTGTCCGCCTTCGCACAGACACCAGGCCCCATCACCGTAGAGCAGTCAGCCGGCTCCAAGCGCTTCGCCAAAGAGGCAACGCTCCGCTGGCAAGCCTCCGCTGGCGCCGCCGCGAGCAACACCGACGCCATCAGCGTCGATCCCTCGCGCACCTACCAGGAGATCCTTGGCTTTGGCGCCGCCATGACCGATGCCGCCACCTACATGATCAGCCAGCTCAGCCCCGCGGCCCGCGAGCAGTTCCTGCATGAGCTCTTTCATCCGTCGGAGCTCGGCATCAACGTCGCCCGTGTCTGCATCGGCTCCAGCGACTTCTCCCGGGACGTCTTCAGCTACGACGAGGGCGATCCCGATCCCGAGCTCACGCGCTTTTCCATCGACCACGACCGCGCCTACATCCTTCCGCAACTCGCCGCCGCCCGCAGGATCTGTCCCGAGCTCTTTCTGCTCGCCTCGCCCTGGAGCCCGCCCGGCTGGATGAAGAACGGCGGCAGCATGCTGGGCGGCGACATGAAGCCCAAGTACTTTCACGCCTACGCCAACTACCTCGTCAAGTTCCTCCAGGCGTACACAGCTGCCGGCGTGCCCATCAACGCGCTCACCTCACAAAACGAAGTCGACACGGAGCAGGCCGAACGCATGCCCGCCTGCGCCTTCGCCCAGGAGCACGAGGTCATCTTCATCAGCCGCCACCTCGGTCCCGCCCTGCGCACCGCCAATCTGGACACCAAAATCTGGCTCCTCGATCACAACTGGAACCTGTGGGGCCGCGTCTTCAACACGCTCGAAGATCCCGACGTCTTCAAGTACGTCGATGGCATTGCCTGGCACCCCTACGTGGGCGATCCCTCCGCCATGACCCGCATCCACGACGCCTACCCCACCACGCACCAGTACTGGACCGAAGGCCAGTTCGCCACGGCCACACGCGCGGCGCGGACCCGCACCGCGGCCACGCCCGGGCCCATGACGCAGACGGCGCAAACCGCAGCAACGCCCGGACCCATGACCGCGCCCAACACCGGCCAGCCCGACACCGGCGTCCTCGATCTCTCCGCCCACCACCACGAGCAGCCACCCGATGTGGCGATAGCCGCCGGCGGGACCGGCGGCGCTCTGGCCCTGCGCAACTGGGCACGCTGCGTGATCGACTGGAACGTCGCGCTCGACGAGCACGGCAATCCCAACATCGGTCCCTTTGTGCACTCGCACGGCACCACCACCATCGACTCCACCACGCACGCCATCACGCGCAACCCGAACTACTGGGTCATCAAGCACTACAACCACGCCGCACGCCGTGGTGCCCGCGTCGTCGCCTCGCAGGGCGAGATCGCCCAGGTCGCGCACGTCGCCTTTCTCAACCCCGATGGCCGCAAATGCCTGGTGCTCAGCAACACCGGCGAGGCGCGCAGCGTGGAGGTGCAGGTCGCCGGCGCCACCACCACCGTCCCTCTCCCCGCCAACTCCGTCACCAACCTCAACTGGACTTAACCCTGTTTCATCGCAGCTCCTTAGCCCCGCGCGGCCATGGTCCTCCTGAGCGCACCGGGGTCCCCGGCGAGCTTGCTCCCTGGGGTGGAAGCGAAGGACCTGCTTTCGCTCGATTGCCTCTGCAGCATGCAAAGCGCGTTACGCGCGCGAGTCACTTCTACGGCGTGGCTTCCGCACCCGCGCGCAACGCGGCTTCAGCCGCGAAGGCGGTGGGCTTTCTTTTACTCTGCAGCGACCCGCCTTCAGCCGCCCGCCTGCATCCGAAACCGCAGCTCGCCACCCTGCACCAGCCGCTGGTGCGTCAGGCGCCACTCCGCCACGGGCTGCCCGGCAAAGGTCACCTCGCCCACGCGCCAGTTCTGCGCGACGTTGTTTTCCGCCACTACGGAGAGTGTCTTGCCGCCCGGCAGATGTACGGTCGCCCGCGGAAACAGCGGAGCCCCAACCGTATACTCCGCCTTGCCTGGACACGTCGGATAAAAGCCCAGCGAGCTGAGGATGTACCACGCGGCCATCGACCCCGTATCCTCGTCGCCGGGGAAGGTCTCCGGTGTATACAGCGTCCCGAGCGTGCGCCGCACCCAGCGCTGGGTCTCCTCCGGCCGTCCGCTCAGCGTGAACAGGTAGAGCAGATGATGCGAGGGCTGATTGGAGTGCGCATACTGCCCAAAGGCCACCGCCGCCATCTCCGACATCTCGTGAATCTCCTCGCCGTACACCCCGACCTCAAACACCGGCGGCACGGTGACCATCTGCTCCAGCGCCCTGGCCGCAGCGGCCTTTCCGCCCATGGCCTCGAACAGCCCCGCGTAGTTCTGCGCCGCATCGAAGCGGTGCTGCCATGCGCTTCCTTCCACGTACGGGCTTCCCCAGCGGTAAGAGTGAAACGGCTCGAGCCACGTCCCATCCTCGTTCTTGCCACGGAAGAATCCCGTGCCGGGATCAAACAGCTTGCGCCAGTTCTCGGACCGGTCCTGAAAGTGTCGCGCGTCGTCGGTGCGCCCCAGCGTTGCTGCGACCTGCGCGATACAGAAGTCGCCATATGCCGCATCCAGCGACTCCGCCACCGACTGCGCAACGCGATCCGCAGGCACGTACCCCAGCCGGTTGTAGTATGCGAATCCCACCCGGCCATAGCCCTTGGCGGGATCGCCCGGACTGGTCGCGTGCTTCTTCAGTCCTTCGTACGCGGTCGCGTAATCAACACCCGCAACACCCTTCACCGCCGCGTCCGCAAACACCGCATCGATGAGCGACCCGGTCATGCACGCGCGATACCCGGGCGACGGAAACTGCGGAAACCAGCCGCCCTCCTTATAGGCATTCACCCAGCCTTGCAGGATCTCGCTGAGCCGCTCCGGATACACCACGGACATGTACGGATACCAGGCCCGATACACATCCCAATATCCATGATCGGCGTACATCACGCCCGGCGTTGCCTCGCCAGTGAACGCGCTGTAGTGGTGCGGTGCACCCTGCGCATCCGGCTCATGAAAGACCCGCGGGAATAGCAGCGTGCGGTACATGCACGAGTAAAACGTCCGCAGCTGATCCTCGCCGGCGCCCTCAATCTCGATGCGCCGAAGATGCTCCTCCCACACCTTGGCCGCGGCCGCACGCAACTGCTCCGGCGTGCGCGTGCCCACCTCCCGCTTCAGATTTTCACTGGCTTGCTCCATCGAAAGAAACGAGGTCGCGATGCGTGCCGTGATGCGCCCCGCCTGCCCGAAGTGCAGGATGCCGATACGATTCCCCTGCACCACCTGCGTCTCAAAGCGTTCCCACGGCGCATCGGTTTCCAGCACGTAATACGTCGCGAAGTTCTTCGGCACCGCGCCCGTGTTCACCCGTGACTCGAAGCGGATGGTGCGCGCCGCCGGGTCCGCATGCCACTCCCCGGTCTGGCCCGGCACCTCGATCAGCAGCCCGCACGCTCCGGTCAGCCCGTCCTGCAGGAACTCCGAGGTGAGCAACGCACAGCGTTCCGTGGGGATCAGCTCCGCCCGCGCGCGAAACCGCAGCAGCAGCAGTTCCAGGCTGTGCGGCGCGAGCTTCGCCTCCTCCATCGCGTATGACGAGGCCCGCGCTCGCGGCGCCGGATGCACCTCGCCGCGAAACGGCAGAAACACCGCCTGGCCGTAGTCCCCCAGCCACGGACTCAGTTGGTGCGTACACCGAAAGCCCTGAATTCGCCGCGTGCCCGGTTGGAAAAACCACTCATCCCGCCCATCCGATTGCAGCGTCCAGTGCGCCATGCCAAACGGCAGCGCCGCGATGGGCAGGGTGTTTCCGCGCGAAAACTCCGGTGTCGACGCCGTGCCCTGCAAGACATTCACATACTCCAGCGGGCTACGCCGGGGCGAAGCCCCTGTCGCCGGCTCGTCATGGCTGCTCTGCGCTACCGCCGGGGGCAGCGCGGCCCCCAGCGCCGCCGCGCCGGTTCCCTTGAGAAACCCGCGCCGGCTTACCCTTCCCTGCTGTCTGTTCTTGTCTGCCAAGGATCTCTCCGCGCGGTGCGTGTTGCCTTCGGAACGCCTGCCACCGCTGCCACAGACTACATCGGCACAACCATCCGGCAGCCAGGGCGGAATGATTCACGTCCGCACCACTCAAGACGTAGTCAAGGGTGTAGCTTCGAGGACAGCACCCTCGGCCCGCCCGCAGAGGGCGAACGCAAGCTTACGAGACCTCATGGCTCCGCCAAGGCACGACCGGCTTCGTCTGATCGAAAAGCATCCCCGCGCGATCCGCTGGATGCATTGGATTAACTTCCCACTGCTCTCGCTCATGATCTGGAGCGGCCTTCTCATCTACTGGACCGACTCCATCCCGCCCTACCAGCATCCGCACCAGGTCTACCGTATCGGCATCGGCTCGTGGACCCTATTTCGCCCCTTTCCCGACTGGTTCTGGAACCTGCTTCATGCGCCCTTCCAGCTCACTACCGGGATGGGCTGGCACTTTCTGACGATGTGGTTCTTCGCGATCAACGGCGTCGCCTACGTCTTGTATCTCGCGCTATCCGGCGAGTGGCGCGTGCTTTGGCCGCGTCTGCACTCCTTTCGCGATGCCCTCCAGGTCACGCTCTATGACCTCCACCTGCCCTCGGCGCGCCGCCGGGGACTGCCGCCGCAAGGCAAGTACAACGGCGCGCAGCGCATCGCCTACACCGCGGTCACCTTGATGGGCGGCGGTTCCCTCCTGACCGGTTTGGCCATCTACAAGCCCGCGCAACTGCACTGGCTCACGAACCTCCTGGGCGGCTACGAGATGGCGCGCTGGCTTCATTTCTGGCTCACCATGGGCTTCTGCGCCTTTTTCGTCCTCCATGTCGGGCAGGTCATCCTCGCCGGCTGGAACAACTTCCGCTCCATGGTGAGCGGTTACGAGCTGCAAGCCGTTGCAGGAGCCCAGCCCCGCGACGCACAGACCGGCGAACCCACAGGAGCCGCGGGCGATGCCTGAACAACGCAATCCATGGGGCGAGCGCCAGCCGCGCGTGCTCGCGGAGGGAAACGCCGCTGCAGTGAAGCAGACCAGCGCCCGTCGCACGCGCCGCAGCTTTATCGTGGGCGGTGCCGCAGCCGCAGGCGGGTATGGCCTTTGGCATTGGATCAACAACAGCCCTCCGATCGGCCGTCTCCAGGCGGTACTGCGCCGCAGCCTGCTTCTGAACGCCGGGCTCGATCGCAAGCTCTTTGCCGAGCGCGGTCTGGCGCCGGAGTTTCCCTTGCGCTTGGCGGCGGACCTGCGCCTTAACGGCATTGTGGGGCTGGAGCAACAGCTGGTCCCGGAGTCCTGGCGACTCCAGGTCACCGGCGTCGCCAACGCCCACGCCTCGCCTCGCTTCTTCTCCGATGTCACTGCTTGGGAGTACCGCTACACGGGTGCCATGCCGCCCTCGGCGCAGGCTCTGGACGTCAAGGACGCCCCCGGCAACCAGCCCGCGACCCCGGCCACCCCGCTTGCTGGCGCGCCAACGTCCGCCTCGCAGCCCGGGCGCAAGCCTCGGCAGGGCAACGCCGAGGCCGGCCCTTCGTACAGCTCGCTCGCTGCAGGCACTCCCGGACTGCTGCTCACGCTCTCCGACCTCCAGCAACTGCCCAAGGTCGAGTTCGCCACGGAGTTCAAGTGCGTCGAGGGCTGGAGTCAGATCACGCATTGGGGCGGCTTCCGCCTCCGAGACTTTCTGGAGGCGTACCCGCCCGAACAGATCAACGGTCGCGATCCGCGCTTTCTCTACATGGAGACACCCGACGGCAACTTCTATGGCGGCTACGATCTGCTGGCCGCGCGTCATCCGCAAAGCCTGCTGGTCACCGAGATGAGCGGCCGGCCGCTGACCGAACCACACGGTGCTCCTTTGCGCCTCCATATGCCGATCAAGTACGGCTACAAGCAGATCAAGCGCATCGGCTTAATCGCCTACACCGACACCAAGCCCGACGACTACTGGACCAAGCTCGGCTACGACTGGTACGCGGGGCTTTAACGCTCGACTTGAAGCCGAGACCGTCTCAGAAGCGGACATGGCGACGGAAACCCGTTACCAACTCCCACGAAAGTGGGTACCGCCGGTCAGGGCGAAGGCTCCCAAGAGAGCTACCTTTCCCAAAACCCTCGCATCCGAACTCCCAGAACGCCCGTGTACGGCGTTGCAGAGGGGATGTGCGCGCATCGCGCCTCCAGCCTCTAAGGAGAACGATCGATGGCATTTTCCTGGAAACGAACGGCAGCCGTCCTGCCTGCGGCTGCACTGTTCCTGACGTTTGGTCGGCAATGCCCGGCCCAGGACGTCCCCAATCCCACATCCGTCGCCCCCGGAGCCCGCTCCGCAGACGTGGTGGCCGATACCGAAAACGGCATTTACATCTATCACGTCAAGGTCGTGCAGCGCTCGCTGGACGCCGTGAACTACGTCAATCGCAGCGGCTCCACCCACGTTGACTTCGTCGGCACCGAGCTCGCCCCCGCCATCAAAGGCGAGGCCAAGGTCGATCCGGTGACCGGCAAGACCAACGTCTCGGTCCACCTCGAAGGCTTCACGCCCGCCAACGGCTTCGGCAACGAGTACCTGACCTACGTGCTCTGGGCCATCTCCGCAGACGGCCGCCCGCAGAACCTGGGTGAGCTCGAGCTCGCCGGCAACAAGGCGTCGCTCAGCGTCACGGTACCCTTCCAGAGCTTCGGCATGATTGTCACCGCGGAACCCTACTTCGCCGTCTCCGTGCCCTCTGACGTTATCGTCGCCAAGAACGTCTTCTCCGACCGCACCCAGGGAATCCAGCAGCAGGTCAACGTGCACTACTCGCTGCTGCCGCGCGGCCTGTACGCCGACACTGGCGGCGCGCACACCGTCTCGCACCCCATCACCGATCGCGAACACACCCCGCTGGCGCTCTTTGAGGCCTACAACGCCCAGCGCATCGCGCTCGCCTCGGGCGCCGACAAGTACGCCGCGGATATCATGTCCGAGGTCAACACCGACCTCACCAATGCCGAGCAGATCCAGGACGGTAAGCACCGCGATGTGAAGATGGAGTTCACCTACGCGCGCAACGCCGTGCAGCGTTCGGAAGACGCCCGCATTTCCACGCTGCGCAAACAGGCCGCCGAGCGCCAGCGGCAGGCCCAGGAGGCCCAGGCCGCCGCACAACAGCAGGCCGCTGCCTCGCAGCAGCAGGCCGCCGCGGCCCAGGCCCAGGCTGCGCAGGCGCAGGCTGCTGCCGACCGCGACGCCGCCCAGCGCGCCGAAGCTGAAGCTGCCAAAGCGAAGGCCGATGCGGACGCTGCCAACGCGCGCGCGCAGGCCGCTGAAGCCCAGCAGCAGGCCGCCGCGGCGCAGCAGAGTGTGGAGGCCCTCCGCGCCAAGCTGCTCGCCCAGCTCAACGCCGTGCTCCAGACCACCGAGACCCCGCGCGGCCTGGTGGTGAACCTCAGCGATGTGCTCTTTGACACCGGCAAGTACACCCTGAAGCCCAACACCCAGGTCTCGCTGGCGAAGGTGGCCACCATCCTTGAGCTGTACCAGGGCCTCAAGGTGCAGGTGGAAGGCTACACCGACTCCACCGGCTCACCCGCGACAAACCAAAAGCTCAGCGAGAACCGTGCCGACGCCGTAGAGAACTTCATGGTCAACAACGGTGTGCCGCAGGCCAACATCACCGCGCAGGGGTACGGCGCCACCAACTTCGTCGCGGATAACGGAACCGCCGCGGGCCGGGCGCAGAACCGGCGCGTGGAGCTCGTCGTCTCCGGCGAAGGCATCGGCGTCCAAACGGCGGCCCCGTCCGCGGCTGGGACCGCCGCCCCCACGCAGCAGTAGCTCACCGACAAGGCGGGCAAGCACCACGGCCGCGAAGATTTTCCGGCGGCCGCGGTGCGACCCGGCGCTTCGCATCGCAAACGCACCGCCACCTGGAACCGGACATGGCAGAGATCCTCAAAGACAAGATCGTCCTCATCACCGGCGCCAGCTCGGGGATCGGTGCCGCCACGGCACGCGCCTTCGCCGGCCACGGCGCCAAACTGCTGCTATGCGCCCGCCGCCTGGACAAGCTCCAGGAGATGGAAGCCGAGCTCCGCGACACTGGCGCTGCCGACTTCTTCGCTTTTGAGCTCGACGTCCAGGATCGCGACGAGGTGGAAGGCACGCTGAACACCCTGCCCGACCCCTGGGGCCGGATCGATCTGCTCATCAACAACGCCGGCCTCAGCCGCGGCCTCGACAAGCTCTGGGAGGACGACGTCCAAAACTGGGAGGAGATGATCGACACCAACGTCAAAGGCCTGCTCTACGTCACGCGGACGGTGGTGCCGGGCATGGTGCAGCGCGGTCGCGGCCACATCATCAATCTCGGCTCGATCGCGGGCCACATGACCTACCCCGGCGGTCACGTTTACTGCGCCACCAAAGCCGCCGAGCGCTCCATCTCCGATGGCCTGCGCATTGATCTCAACGGCACACCGATCCGGGTCACCTCGATCGATCCCGGCATGGTCGAGACCGACTTCAGCAACGTGCGCTTCCGCGGCGACGCCGACCGCGCCAGGAAGGTCTATGCCGGCGTCACGCCGCTCACCCCCGAAGACATCGCCGAAACCATCGTGTGGACGGCCACTCGACCGTCCCACGTCGAGATCCAGACCGTGGTCCTCACGCCCACAGCCCAGGCGAATCCCTATGTCCTGAAGCGCATCGATTCGTAGCATGGGGAGCGACTCGTAGAGGACCCGATCGTTGGCGCAGTCCAGTTGTTTCAATCCACGCTCCCCGCGTGTGGAGCGACTAGAGCGCTTCCGCGGTGTTGTGAAAGGTGCCGAAGTTTCAGTCCACGCTCCCGCGCACGATAGCGACGTCCAGCATCTCCTCCAGGCAGAGCGCCTGAGCACAGACTTGCACGAGATCGCAATCCGTGGGCTTGCCCTCGCCCCGCCAGGGCACGGCACGCGCTTGCTCCTCTCAAGCAGAGGATCGGCAATCACCAAGCTCATCGAGCAAGCCAGGATCGAAAACGCCAAGCGGCTCACGGGTGCCCAGAACAAGTCTCGGTCGCCACGCGCGTTTCTAAGGAAACCTTGGCGCTTCTCTGGCGAAGGTGCTCTCTGGGAGAGCTTCCTCTTGTGCGCCTGAACGCTGCGCTGAAGGCGCTTTCGGATTTGTAGCCGACCGCAGCCGCAACAGAAGAGATCGACTCATTCGGCTGTCTGAGCCGCTTTGCAGCTAAGGTCATGCGCCAGTCTGTCAGGTGCTCCATGGGCGGCCTCCCAACCTTCTCCTTGAAAAGCTGCGCGAAGGCTGTCCGCGACATGCCTGCGGCATGAGCCATATCTGCTAAGCTCCATGCTCGCGCCGGTTCTTGATGTATAGAAGACAGCGCCGCACGCAAGCGTGGATCCCCTAGCGCCGTAAGCCAACCTGGACTTCTTTCCACATCTTCTGACACATGCAGGCGAAGTGCTTCAACGAGCATTGTGCACGTAATCTGCTGTGCGATCAGCGTGCTCCCTAGCTGAGGGTTCCGCATCTCGCGCAGCAGCCGGTCCACTGCCCAGCGAAGCGATTCCCGCTGTGCCTCGCTTTCCAGCAAGACAACTGGAGGCAAAGCATTCAACAGAAGGTGCGCGTCGCCTTCCAGTCGGAAGTGACTTCCAAGAATGAGAAAGTCATCGCCGGGAGTCAACGGCAGAATGCCGTTGTACCGCTCCTGCTGTGAAAGCGTCGCCCATAACTTCAACGGCTGCGAAAGTTCACTGGAAAGACTGAACGGCCAACCTCGCGGCAGGAGAAAGCAGCTTCCTGTATGCAATTGGATCGGTTCCGCAACACCCTCCACGGCAAGCCAGCAGGTTCCTCGCACAAGGCTATAGCACTTAACCATCCCGTGCGCCGGGAAGCGAACTCCCCAGTCGCGGCCTGCGCTTATGCAGCCTGTGGAGTACGTGCGTGGCTGCACGAGGGCGAGGATGTCGGATAAAGGGTCCATAGCTTTGTACGCACACGACGATCCTTCGAACGGCGCCGCATTGATCGTACAGCGTCAGGTCCATAGTCTCGACTTCGGAGGCAGTACATGCATATCTTCGTCACCGGCGGCTCGGGTCAGACCGGCCCCGCAATCGTTTCGGAACTGGTCTCAAACGGCCACACGGTCACGGGCTTGGCGCGGTCTGAAACATCAATGAATCGGCTGGTCGAGCTTGGAGCGCAGACACTTCATGGTTCTCTTGACGACTTGGAAGTACTGGCGGAAGGAGCGGCAGCTGCTGATGGAGTGATTCACATGGCGTTTGGTGGGGACTTTTCAGATCCCGCTGGCATGACGCAGCGCGACTGCGCGGCGATCGAAGCGATGGGGGGAGCGCTTATCGATTCTGGTAAGCCCCTGGTGATCACTTCCGGGACATTGGTGCTCCCGACTGGCAAGGTCGCAACGGAACAGGATGCCCCAGACCCGCAGTCGCTCGGGACTTTAAGGATACCGGGCGAGCAGGCGTGTCTCGGCTTTGCCCATCGAGGAGTACGCAGCATCGTCCTGCGGCTGGCTCCCACGGTTCATGGACCGGGTGACTACGGCTTCATCCCCTTCCTGATCTCGACCGCGCGGCGCACCGGCGTCTCCGCTTATGTTGCCGATGGCGCAAACCGGTGGCCTGCAGTCCATCGTCAGGACGCAGCGATGCTGTATCGGCTCGCCGTCGAAAAGGCGCCCGCAGGCAGCATCCTGCACGGTACCGGGGAGAGCGGCATCACCTTCCAGACCATCGCTACTCTAGTCGGGCGAAAGCTGAACGTCCCGACGGTTTCCATTCCTGTAGACGGCGCCGTAGAGCACTTCCAGAACCCTTTCTTTGCAAAGGCCTTTGCTGTCGATTCACCTGTTTCCAGTGCTCGCACGCGCACGTTGCTTGGGTGGAACCCGGCCTTCCCGACTCTTCTTGAGGATCTGGAGACTGGCGATTACTTCTCGTCAAAAGCAACATCGGCCTTTGACAAAGTTGCACATTAGGCCCTTCTATGTCGCTCGCTTCAAAGCTGCGCGGGCACGTTGTGTGGCAGCAACATCATCTGCCCATGAGGTGAATGGGTTTTGCACCGCAACTACATGGAAGTGGGACCACCTTCGACCAGCATGAGCCGTCAGCCCGTGCACCGTGAACCAGAACGATGTCATTCACTTCGCGTTCGTGGGTTGCCGGTGCCTCTGCAGCATCGGGCGCTGCCGACTTCAAGATAAGCAACGCGGCTGCGCTTGCGAACTGCCCGAGAGATTGCGGAAGGAGCATACATGTCTCCTCAAGTGTCAACGTGCGTTATCGTCGTGGGGTGGCCGCGACTGGCGAATCAAGCGGCTCCAGTCCTGCGGCTCACTGCACATTCGACATATTTGCTCGCACTTCTTCTGAGGAGAGTTCGTATGGGCCTGAAAGGGCGTTCGTTGCTCGTGTTGTTCCTTCTCACGGGCTGCATGAGAGTGACGCACTTTCTGCCAGGAGGTACCCAAAGCGTCGAAGGTTGTTGACCGGTGCGGAGAAGGCTCGGTTGCCAGTGCAGAGGATCAGATCAGCTCCCGTTGACGAGCGCTCACCTCTCGGCTCAAGGCTGTTGCAGAGTCCGCGACCTGCGAAGACAACGCGAGGACTGCTGCAGCCCGCGGCGTGGGGTGTCCTCCGTAGGTCTGGTTGATCGCGGCACATAGATGCTTGTAAGTCTCCGCCAGCGAAGGTTCGCGCTGCGGCGCTACGCCCTTGCTGAAGACCTCGGCTATGCTCTCCAACGTTGCCTTTACCCTCCCGTCGAATCTGGCCTGCGCCTCGAGAATCGCTTCCGGGAGCTCTGCCGGCGACACCGGCGCCCGGTACTGCAGAAGCGCAACCTGGAATAGAAAGATGCTGCGCAACCGGGGCTGCCAGTCCAGCAGCAGGCTGCGCAGCCTGAGGCTCGCAGTACGCGACCGACCGAGCTCAAAGAGCACACCATCGGCCTGGGCGTTCACCGCGCTGAGGTTCTGGCTGATTTTGTCGCGCAAGTCACGGATCATCCGCAGATCCGTGGGCCGGTTGTCCGGCCAGGGTGTCGCCAGCTGCGCCATGAGCTTCAGGTTGCTCGCAAACAGCTCGCGCATCACTACGGCTGCCGGTTTGGACCCCAGGGTGTCGAAGACCAGCCACATCACGATCAGTCCCAAAACGATGCCCATGATGTTGTCTCGAGCAATGGCGAGATTGGTTTGCGGGGAGGGTCCGCGCAGGTGAATCAGAAAGAAGGCCAGCCCCATCTGCGTCCCGAAGTACGAAATGCGTGGACTGGCCGTGATAAACCAGGCGGCGATGCAGGTCACGGCGACAAACATGACGGTAAAGCCGCCCACTCCGTCCAGCATGGGAAGGATCAGCACCTGGGATCCCATCCCTAGAAGCACGCCGCCCACCAGGGCGCCGGACACCCGCAACAACTGCTTCTGCCGGGAGGAGCCGATGCTGCTCAACGCGGTCACCACGACGGTGAACAGCGAGGTGCTGAGGCCGGGCCAGGCTACCGCGTTCAGGATGACGTAGCAGATGACCAGGGCAAGACAACCGCGCAGGGCGAAGCTCAGATGGTCCGGATTGGAGAAGGCGTCGGGGACCAGGAACGGTGGGTCGGACGGCTGCGCCAGATCCGCCTGGAGCGTCTGCGCATGCTTTGGAGCAAGGCACACGCGCAGCAGTTCCGCACTTCGTTCCAACTCCAGCAGCAGCGGCGCCTCCTCGTCGAGAGCGCTTGCTACTTCCCTGGGTGCGTTGTGGTGTGCGCCTGCAAGGCTGTCCCGCGCCACGCGAACCTGTTCAGCCAAGGCCAGCAAACGCCCCTTGTCCTTCGCCGTGAAGGCCTTCACCTTTTCGAGCGTGGCCGACAGATCGACCAGCCGGCCCACGAGCGACACTGCGGTGCTGAGGCGGGCAATCTCGCCCGCTCCCGCAAAGCTCCCTAGGGCCAAACGCCGCAGCCTTGAGACACCAACCATTGCCAGTTGCTGAATCTTCTCCCTCGTCTTCTCGTCCGCACCCGTCGTGCCGCTCCGTTGCAGGTACTTCTCCACAGCAGAGAGCCGGTCATGCAGGCCATCTTCGAGTTGGCTCGCGGTTCCGAAGAGCGCGAACACCGACTCGACAAGCAGAGTCGACCCGATAGCCACGGCGACACTGCCGCCCACCCAAAGGTTGGAAGCGACGATGGCTGCGGTGGGCAGTGGTGCATCCCAGGCGGGAACAGCGAGCACAATCAGAATCGTGAAGGCTGAAGCCGCTGCATAGTTCGTCAGCATGCTCAGCGCGGCGAAGCCGAGAAAGAAGCTTCCGATCACCCAAAGAAAGTGCGTTAACGGGTAGTCGATGAACAGCATGGTGCCGATGACCACGAGCGTCAGGGACGCCGCAAAGGCCAGCAGCAGGGCGTAGGCGGACTTCGCGGTTGCGAACGGCGCATCCCGCGGCAGCAGCAGGCTGTAGAAGCCGCCAACAGCAGCTCCCGGAATCCGAAACGTCACAATCAGCAGCATGGTGAGCGTCGCGGCCAGGACGTACCTGAGCGCAAGGAGCCAGCGCCCGGGATAGGGTCGCAGTTCGTCCATCAGAAAGGCCGGGAACCACTGGCTGAAAGGCGGTATGCCCATCCCCTGATTGGGCTGTGGCGCCCCCTTGGACCCGGTCTTCGGGCCTGGAACCACGAGGCTGCCCATGGCGCTAGCGCCCCGCTCCGGGCAGCGGATGCACCACGGCCACGGCGGTCTGCCCAACCCGAAGAAGGCTGGGCGGCGGCGATTCGATGCGAATGCGCACGGGATACCGGGCCGCCAGATGAACCCAGCTCAAGGTGCGATCCACAGACGGCAGACCCGGGGTAAGCACTCCCGCCACGCTGGGATCCGGCGTTACACCATAACCGATGCTCTCCACAACGCCATGCAGCGGGAGATCCTCATGCGCCATCAGGAACACGTCCGCACCCGAACCCGGCGCGACGTGCCGCAGTTGCGTCTCGCGGAAGTTTGCGATCACCCACCACCTGCGCGCGTCAATGAGCGTAAACACCTGGGTCCCTGTGTGCACGTAGGCTCCCAGGGAGGTCGTCAGGTTCGTCACATAGCCGTCGAAGGGAGCATACACACGGCAGTTCTCCAGGTTGTAGCGCGCAAGACGCACGGCTGCCGCGCGCTCTTCACGCTGGTTGGTAAGCGGCTCCAGGGTTTGTATGCCGTTAGCGGCCTGATCGCGCTGTGCCCTGCGCTGCTCCACATCGGCGGAGGACTGCTCAAAGTGGGACTCGCTGCTCTGCACGCGGGCTTCCGCGAGCGCCACCTGCGCCTCGGCCTGCTGCACGGCCCGGCTTCGAGTTTCGACCAGGGTACGCGCCTGATCCACCTGATCGACCGTAACGAATTGTTGGGCCAGCAGGGGCTCCAGGCGTTTCAGGTTGTCCACGGCATAGTGCAGATCGGCTTCGGCGCGCCGCACCGCGGCCTTCGCATCGGCGACGTTGGCTTCGGCCTCCGCGATGTCCGACCGCATCGCATCACGGTTGGAGGCGCTACTCAGGACGTTGGCTGCCGCAACATGCACTCCGCTGATCTGCGAGTTGATGTAGCGCCGCCGGTCTTCAATCTGCCCTTCCAGAGCCGCTTGCTCGGAGAGCGCTCTTTCCAGGGCGTACCGGTACGGGCGCTCGTCAATGACGAACAGCAGTGTGCCCGCATGTGCGTATTCGTTGTCCTGGATGGGCAGCTCCGTAATGGGACCATCCACCTGCGGCGCCATGCCGATGAAATTTGCGAAGACCTCCGCGTCATCGGTGCGCGAACGGGTGACAGCGCGCAGCACCGCCAGGCAGCAGACCACGGCGGCCACCAGGATGATCGTGCCCACCACGGCCCAGCCAAGTACGGAGTGGCGGTTCCGCCCCTCCTCCGCCGGAGGGGCCGCGGGGTCCTGCTGTCCTTCCTGTTGCCCCTCCGTGGGGGCGGAAGAGTGTGGGTCTACACCTTTGCCGTCGGTGCTTTCACCGGCGCCCTTGCGATCTCCCCCGGAACCTTCTGGTTGGGCGTCCTCCTTGCGCTGCTCCTGGTCTTCTTCTTCCTTCACGGCTGCCTCCTCTCGAAGGGTCTATTCAAAGGCGATGAGCCACAGTCCACAGGCAATCAGCAAGGCGAGGCTGAGATACAGGATGGGCAGCAGCGGCAGGTGTTCTTCGAGACCCGTGCGATTGAGAATCCAGCGCACGATGGCGGTCACGGCAATGCCGGCAAGAATGCACGCTATCCAGCCCGGGAAGTAGGATCCCAGCACGTTGAAGGACGGTGCCCGCATGCAGCCGGACAAGCCAAACGATGCGAAAAGCGGCAGAAGTTTCTGGCGCCGGCGAACTCGCAGGGCCTTAACGCTTGTGAGCCTCATGGATGTGCCTTTCGTGCAGCGGACCCCAGCAGATCGCCGGTCCGGTACGCAAGGTTCACCAACTGTGTGAGCAGGGACGTGCGCGCCGTGACATCGTTGCTGAGTGCCTGCGCCAGCGTGCGTTGCGCGGTCACCACATCCACTGTGTTGCGCAGCCCCAGCTGGTACGACTTCAGCGAGGCATCGTAGGAGGTCTGCGAGGCGGCAAGCAAGGCCGCCGCCGCATCCCGCTGCGAGAAGGCTGTGCGCAGGTTGACGTAGGCCGTCCAGACCTGCTGCTCGACCTCGTCGCGGGTCTCATCGATGTTGGCCTGTGCACGCTTTTCGTCGGCATGGGCCCGCGCGAGCTCCTCTTCGCGACGGCCACCATTGAAGAGTGTCCACTCAACGTTCAGGCTGACGTTCCACTCTTCCAGCGGACCGGCATAAACGCCGTTCAGAAGATCCTGCCGTCCATACGCGCGGTTCTCGCCACCCTGTCCCTGAAGTTGCAGATGGGGAAGAAACGCCGAACGCGCTGCACGGATCTCGGCACGAGCCGCATCCCGTGCGGCCACCTGTTCGCCCAACTCCGGCCGTTGGGCGAGCGCTCGCTTCACATCGGTCTCCGCGTCGGTGTCCAGGTGGCTCGGAAGCGAAAGCTCGGCCAGGGGTTGCACCTTCAGCGTCACCAAAGGCGAAGCTCCCAGCAGTGCCAGCAGATCGCCGCGGGCAACGTCCACATCGCCGATGGCCGCCTGCAGCGCAAAGTCGGCCGGCGCGGCGGCGGCTCGCGCCTCCAGCGCGTCGGGCAAGGTCGCCAGCCCTACCTCAAGCCGCGCCTCGACCGCTTTGCGCACGGTGTCGGCATTGTTGAAGTTGACCTGCGCCGCGTCCTGCTGGCCGATGGTGTCCAGCAGGCGGTAGTAGCGTCGAGCGGTCTCAAACAGCACGTCGAGTTGCACCCGGTTGAACGAAAGGTTCGCCGATAACAACTGCTGGCGCGCCGTCTCGATCTGGGCCGACCGATTGCCGAAGTCCAGCACAAGGTAGTTCACCTCCAGCATGGGCTGGTAGAAGCCGAGGGTCTGTCGGACGAAGGTTTGATTGAACAACAAGCCATCGCGGGTCGTGTTCGTCATCATCACGGCCGTAAGCGCCGGAAAGAGATCGCTCCTGGCGATGCCAAGCTTCGCGGCCTGAGCCCGCGCCTGGGCCCATGCTGCCCTGGTCGAAGGGTTGTGCTCTTCCGCCAGATCGATTAGCTCTGGTAGCACATACACATGGTTGGGATCGACTGCGGTGCGGGGATCCTTCTCTACCGCTCGCGCCTGCCTGGCCTGTGATCCTGCGGGCGACTGCAGTGGTCGATCGAACTGTGCGGGCGCACGCTGCGCGCCACACGGCGCACACACACACGGAAGCAAGCCCCACAGGGCGAGGATGGACCATGGTGGCCTGCCGGGTTGCGAACAGAAAGCGATGCGTCTCACGGTTCTCTTAGATGTAGCCGAAAACGGCACGCGAGGGTAGCCCGCGCTGCTGGACCGCCGCGGCTCCCCGACGCCCGCATCACACGCAAAGGACAGGCGCAACGGAGCGGCCCGGCCTGCCTGGAGCTGCTGGGCGCAGCTTCTTGCTGTAAAGCGTACTCCCCGCAGGAAGCCAGCGATCTGGGCTTTTCTTCGCTTCCCTTTTGTCGCGTCCGTGTCTTAGGCTTAGTCCATCTGCTCTACACAAAGAGCAGCGCAGTGCAGTTGCGACCTCGCTCGTCTCATCAAGGAGTCCGTACGGACCTACCCAGAAGCCATCGCAACCAGCCTGTGGCGCAGCCCTGCATCCACTCCGGTGGCACCCTGGCGAATGTCTCTTTTTCGGTGTACACACGAACGTCGATTCCTAGATGATCAGGGAGCGAGCAGCGAGCCGATCGATGATCAGAAGCGGGTCTGAGCGAAGATTGTATGGAGCTGCCTTCCTGTACACGTTTAACGGCGGATATCTGGACGCCTACTGCTACGTTCTTCACGGCCACGTGTTTGCGAATGCCCAGACCGGCAATATTGTTTTACTTGGTCTTGATCTGGCTGGAGGCGATCTTCGTGCTGCCCTCAGCCACTTGCCTCCTATTCTGACGTTCACAGCGGGCGTATTAGGTACGCTCTGGCTTCACGAGCATAGGAATCTTCCGGCAGCACAGCTCCGTACCGTAGGCGCAAACATTGAGATCACTTTGCTGACTGCACTGCTCTTCCTCGGCGCAAGGATGCCAAACTCGCTCGTTGTGCCATCGATCGCCCTTGTTGCGGCGGTACAGGTGACCAGCTTTCAGGCAGTCAGCACGTGGAAGTTTAACTCCGCCATGACCACTGGGAATCTAAGAGCCACGCTAAAGACCTTTGTACTTTGGCGCGCTCACAAAGATACTGAGCAAAACCGGAGCAACTTCCTGGCAACAGGCGCAATCTGCCTCTTCTTCGCGTTCGGCGCGCTCTTTGGCGGTGTATGTAGCCGCTTCTTCCCGCGTCAGGCACTGCTGCCCTGCATCTTGGCAATCAGCGCCGCTGCGATCCTCGGGAAGGCACCTTGAAATCAGCGTCTGGCCTTGCCAGGAACATTTGGGCACTTTACGCCGCAGGTGGTCGATCCCTCGTAAGGCCTGAAACCGTGAGGACAGCTGCAGGTGAATTGCTCTCGTACTCGCGCGGGTTGCCGTCCGGATAGGGCGGTGGCGACCTCGGCGCTGAGGGCTTTCTCTCCGCGCTGGAATCTAGGATGCCTCCGCCGGCTGGCGTAATACGTGCCGCTTTTGCAAGTTCGCAAAGCTGTTTTGTATTCACCAAAGGTGCTGATGCGTAGTTCACTCGATTTCTCCTTGGCGGAGCTCATCCCCAGAAACCGACGAGACTAGTTTCGGCTGCGACCTCGTTATTTGAGAAGAAACCGAGCTTCTTGCCCCGAACAGGCGGCGGCACCGCCGACCCCGCGCCAGCACTATCAGCTAGGCGTGTGCCCGCTGCGAACGGGGCCAATCCGAGGCCTGGGTCGACGGACTCATGATTCTTTCACGACTGAGATGCCGCCTGGCGAAAGTCGAGCACTCGCGAAACATTGTTCTCCACCCATTGCGTGAGCGCCTGCACGTGAACTGCGAGTTCACGGCCCAGAGGTGTGAGGCTGTATTCGACTTTGGGCGGCTTGGTGGGATAAACCACACGCAGGACGAAGCCATCGGACTCAAGCGCCTGAAGCGAATGAGCGAGCATGCGTTCACTTACGCCGCCGATCCGGCGTGTCAACTCGCTGAAACGATGTGTCCTCTCCAGCAGCATGATCAGGATCAAAGAACTCCAGCGCGTCGAGATGTGATCGAGGACAATGCGCGAAGGACAGTCCGCCGCACAGAGGTTGCCAGTCTGCCGTCGTCTCGGACGGCCAACGAAAGGAGGCTTCTTAAGCATGATAGTAGCTTACACAACTGTACGTACTTACATAATGTAAGCCTCTGCGGTATGCTCCATCTCGTTGAGACTTTTCTCAGCAGGGAGCGGACATGATCGCAGTGACAGGAGCAACAGGGCAGCTCGGAAGACTTGTCGTTGAACAATTATTGGAGAAGGTACCCGCAGAACATATCGTCGCCGTCGTGCGCGATCCGCAAAAGGCGCAGGCACTTGTCGGCAAGGAAGTAAAGGTGCGGAAGGCAGACTACTCGCAGCCCGAGAGCCTCGCTGCAGCCTTCGATGGTGTGGAGAAGGTACTGCTCGTCTCGTCAAGCGAGGTCGGCCATCGCGTGCCGCAGCACCAGGCAGTCACCGACGCAGCGCGGGCAGCTGGAGTGGAACTGCTTGCCTATACCAGCATCCTCAATGCTGACACTTCAACGCTGCTCTTAGCCAAGGAGCATCAGCCGACCGAGGCCTATATTCGTGCGTCCCGTGTGCCGTTCACCTTTCTTCGCAATGGGTGGTACACGGAGAACCACACGGGCTCGCTGCCGGCTGCGGTGGAACATGGAGCCGTATTAGGTGCGGCAAAGGATGGTCGCTTTGCCACAGCAACGCGTGCGGACTACGCCGCCGCGGCAGTCGCTGTGCTGACGGGCCAAGGTCACGAGAACAAGGTATACGAGCTGGGCGGAGACGAACCTTACTCTCTCGCGGAGCTTGCCGCTGAAGTGGCGCGCCAGACAAGAAAGCCGGTGATTTACAAGGACCTCCCGCAGGAGGAGTATGCCAAGGCTCTCGCGGGCTTTGGTCTTCCGGAAGAGCTCGCCAACGCTATTGCGGACGCGGATGCGGGGGCAAGCCGGGGAGAACTTTATACCCGTTCGCATGACCTCAGTAATCTGATCGGCCGCGCCACGACACCGCTGCAAGAGTCGATTGCCGCAGCGCTCTCGCGATAAGTCTCTTTGCAAAGCTAGCGCTCCACGAGGGAGGAACTCAATGACAGCAACACGCCTGCACTACATCTACGATCCGCTGTGCGGATGGTGCTACGCCGTCGCACCTTTGGTCAAAGCCGCACGGGAGATAGCGTCTATAGAGCTTCATGGCGGCGGCATGATGACCGGAGGTCGTCGGCAGCAGATCACTCCGGCCTGGCGGGCGTATGTCGCTCCCCATGATCGTCAAATCACGGAGGCGACAGGGCAACAGTTCGGCTTGGCATACCTCAACGGCCTGCTTACTGATCATGCTGCGTGGCTCGACTCAGAGCCGCCCACCGCTGCTGTGCTGGCGGCGGAGCAGCTCCAAGGAGCCGGTCTGGATATGCTTGCGCGCTTGTATGAGGCGCATTACGTCGAAGGACGGCGGATTGCCGACGACGCTGTTTTACGCGATCTCGCAGCGGAACTTGGGTTGGATCGCGATCCCTTCTCACACGCCCTGGACAGCTTCCGTGGAGAAGCGGTGCACGCCCACTTCACGCACAGCCGCGATCTCCTGAGCGCCGTCGGGGCCCGGGGCTATCCAACCTTCGTCATCGAGCGCGAAGGTCACTTGGAACGGGTCGATCACACTCCCTTCCTGGGCAAACCGGAGGCCTGGCGGAGTGCACTGAGGAGCATGAAGCTCAACCCGCCCGCTCCGGCGCAGGTTGAGGCCGGCTGCGGGCCGAACGGTTGTACGATCTAGGCAAGTCTCCTCGTTGGCGTGTCAGTCTTGAAACAGCTTCGGCGAAGTCCGTCGAGTACTTACGAACGATGAGAGGCGAACTGTCCTGCTGTCGCTCCCGCGACGTAAACCACACACTTTAGCCTCGCTGCTCGAAGAGAGCAAAGAACTGTTCCCACGAGATCGGCCTCAGTTCTGCCGTTCCAAGTCTTTCGTTCTCAAACAGAATCGCGACACGGATGGTCGGAAAACATGCAGGCTCGTGCTCGACACGCTGTATGATGCGCGACATGAGAACTCTTTGCTTCCGGACCTGATCGTGAGGCTGACGATGCCCGAAGTGGGCTCCCGGCGATGAAAGACCTGGGCCTTCGGGGTAGTCAACAGCGAAGCGCACGTAGGCGTCTCGAGTCTTGGGCACGAGAGGTTGCGCAGCGGTAGCGTTCATCGGAGTGGCCCTGGCAAGCAGGGCCAATCGGGCCTGCCAGAACGCCAGTGCCACCCAAGGCTTTGAGATGCGATTGGACAGGTGAGGACCGGTTGCGATGTCGGCTAAAGTGCCAGGGGTGCAGAAGCCGGAACGATCTAGTCTTTTCGTTGTCTTCGAGCTTCGCGGCTTTGAGCCAACGCTGTCAGATTTGCCACGTGAACAGAGCGTTCATCCGCTCGGGTCACCAACGCGGGGCGCAGAGCCAGCAGCCCGGTTGGGCGCAACGGGACGTACCTGATCGCTTCACAATCGAAGTTGCGTATCGTATCTGGGACGAAGCTGAGGCCCAGACCGGCCGTGACAAAGTTCAGAGCCAACATAATGTCGGGAGTCTCTTGGACAATGCGCGGAGCAAAGCCCAGCTTGGCACATTCCCTCCTCAACTTTTCTTCGAAAGACCCAGGAAACTTGCCAAGCGAGACGAGAATGATGGGCTGTTCTTTGAGCTGCTGGAGAGTTATGCCCCGTTTCCCTGCTAGTTGATGCTCCAAAGGCATTGCCACACAGACACTGATCCGACCGACCAGAGTCTGCGTCACGCTTCCAAGGTCAATGTCGCGCCGACAGCACAAGCCAACATCGATGAGGCCTTCCTTCAATGCCCGATTCAATTCCACGGGCGATCGCCTCTCGAAGCTGATGCTTACCTCGGGCCACTTGCTCTTGTACTCGTGGAAAAGGGACGCGACTCCGGGCGCAAATGCGACCGCATCGGACATGGCAACAGTAAGCCGGCCCACACCGTTGTTACCTATTTCACGGCTACGAAGGCGAACAGTACGGACACGTTGAAGCAGCGCCTCCGCCTCCGTCTTGAAGTAGCGTCCCGCTTCCGTGAGCTCGATGCCACGGCCAACCCTGTTTAGGAGCATGACCTCCAGATCCTCTTCAAGTGCATGGATCTGCTGAGTAAGGGCGGGCTGAGCTATGTGCAGTCGCTTCGCAGCTCGAGTCACATGGAGCTCTTCAGCAACCACGCAGAACGAACGCAAATGACGTAGTTCCATGATTCAGTTCTCGTGTTAAATCACTGCACACAGTAACGTGCTGCTTTTCCGAACCACATGAACAGCTCGCTCGTGCTGTTCGATGACGCCTTCCATTTGAAGAGGCACTGGCTAGCCGCCAATCCAGTCGCTCCGCCTGGATGCTAACACAGTAGGCTGCGGGTGCCAGAACGACTCCGCATCCAGGCAACACCCTTGCAGGCGGGTCAACAATCGTACGGGTCTGCGCAACCTGTCCATAACGCTTGGCAGAGTTGAGCAAACCTGTAAGGCACGAGACGGAAATGTACCGCTTGAGGAGCTCCAGTGAAGCCACGCCCTGACGCCCCTTCAGATCAATGCGGACATCAGGGTAACATCGCAGTTCACCCAGGCAGCTTATTCAGGATGAGGCGCCTGCAACGACGCCTGGGGATGCCCGTGGTGGAGTTTGGCGACGATATCAGGGTAAAACTCCGACAGAACATAACCAATTGCGCCCTCAGCGGTGACAACCAATCCCCTGTTCAGGACCAGGCCCGCTCCGCGGTTTTGGTGAGGAAAGTACACATTCGAGATCGCACCGGCAATGAGGTTTCCGCTGATGTTGGAATAGGCAAATTGCCAGTGTCCGTCGTCACCTTTGCACCGCACTACGGCGGCGATTCCGTATAGCAAGCGTTTGCCTCCCGGCCCCATGCCGCGCCGGAAGTACCGCGGGTCCTGATGGAAGATCGAGGGTAGGATCGCCTTTCCCCAGAGATGGCTGTCCACGCTGTCGGCATAAGCACTTCCAAAGCGCTTCCCGAACCCGGCAGCGCCTTGCCCAAAGGCCGGGTACGAGTTCTCGGCCTGCTCAATTCCGCCGACCACGCCGGCGGCGAAAAAGGTGAAGGGATCGATGGTCGAATGAAGGTAAAGATCAAATTTCTGCGAAGTCGTCAGAGGAGCAGAATGTCCATTGATCACGACGTTCCGTGCGGGAACGATGCCCAGAAATCGCTGCTTCTCCTCGGACTTCAGGTCCGTACCGCTGCCGTTGGTTTGCGCTTGCGCGGGTGCGGGTGGTGTTTGGGTTTGCGGTTGACTCCAAGACTCCAGCCAGTCATCCAGGTCAGACGGTTGTTCCTGCGCAGAGAAAGCCGTCGGCGAGGAGACACTTAGAGTCTGGGCACGTCCGACACCAACCTCTGCCGGTGTCCAGACGAAAAGGCAAAGCAGCCAGCAGAGCAAGTCCAGACAGCGACGGCGAACACGCTTCCCTTGACCCAAAGTGATGGACATTTGCCCTCTTACTCCAGTGAGGCTTTGAGAACGCTTCGACGTGGCGCAAGTGCACGCGTCTTCCTTCCTCTTGCGCAGGTAAGGGTCATTCGCATTCATGGCTGCACGATCCCGAGAGCTACGGTAAGGAAGCTGCAAACACGCCCAGCCTGAGTAAATCACCCTTCTGCCGTTCTCGCTGTGGGCACCGTGCGCTCAGAAAGAGACTCGTTGCAGTCAGGCTCCCGCGATCTCCCTCCGGGAGACCTTTGTTTCTTTGAAGATTCGCTCGGATCGTGCTATTCGTCTTCGCTGTTTCATATGCTGTTCTTATCCCGCCGATTCGAAACTTATATGGGACAAGCCAAACGCGACGCACCCTACACGAGGGTGGCCGCTTCGCGCCAATGCGATCACGGAGCAGTTCCAAGCAACAACGCGTCACCCGCCGCAACGGACGGCTGTGCGTTCCCGCCAGCACCGACGCTGGAGCATCGGAAGTTCCGGGGATCATCAGAGCTCCCGGTCCCGGAAAACTCGGGAAAGGCGGGATAGGCACACAGGGGCCGTGCACGGCCATGACCCTTTCTGCTGCGATCCTCTGTAACCAGGTCGGGCTTGATCGCTCCCGTACTCGACCAGGCGTCCAGAATGCCCAGCGCATCCACGCCAGCTTTGAAGTCTCCCATGCCGTGCCCGAGTCCAGGGATCAGAAATAAGCGCGCAAAGCTGTCCACTTCACGTGGTCCCATGGTGGACCGCAGCATGTTGTAGTACATCACGGTCGAGTCTGTCGGGATGATCGTGTCGGCAGTCCCGTGGATGAGGAGCAATTTGCCTCCATGGGCGGCAAACGTCGAGAGATCGGCGTCACTCGCGTCGAAGGTCCTGGAAGCTTCCAGCAAAGCGTGCGCGTAGGCGCCGCCCGAAGACGTGTCGAACGTGAGCGTATTGAAATCGGTGTCGTGGACAAGAAAGTGACGCATCGCACGGCTGCCGACCACAAACTGGAACGAGTTCAGGAGGATCTTCGGTTGGCGCTCTGGGTGGTGGAACAGACCGAGGGTCCCCGTGAGATCTGCACCCGCAAGCACGTTATAGCCTGGCATCGTCTGTACACCATGCCACAGTGGCACGGCTGTCTTTTGCTCCGCAGCAAAGGTTTTTACCGTCGCCAGTTGTTGGGCGCTTAAGCAGCCCTTCTTCCGCTCGGCGCTGCAAAGCAACGAGGCTGGATCGAAGTGGCAACTCTTCACATCCGAGACGAGACCGTCGCGGACGCCGTCCTGCGCGTCACACGCGTCAAGCACCGAGCGCGACAGCAGTTTGGTATTGGACCGCGAAATAAAGCCGCCCTTGGCATACAGGGCCTGGGAATCGCTAAGGAACTTCAGCCCAAGTTGAACACCAGTCCAGTCGGGGTAAGCGCTTAGAACACCGTCGTAGTCGGCAGGCCAGTGTTGAATCGCCGTGAGGGCCTCGTGTCCTCCCGTGGAAGCGCCCAGGAAGAACATGCGCGTAGGAGCATGGCCATACCTGCGACCGATAATCACATCGGCAACATCGTGCGTTTTTTTGATCGCGTCCTGCGAGTAGTTCCGGCGCTCCTCTGGATTCGTCGCAAAGGAAGCGTCCAGGAGGTTCAGAGCCTGCAGGAAGAACAAGCGGGGCCGATGATGCCCGGAGTCGCTGCCGAACGTGGCATAGCCGCGCGCCAATGGAGGGGGAACGTCCGTTGGCGCCAGGACGGGCTGGCCCACGCCGTTGCTGTAGTGCAGCCAGCCCTCAAAGATGGCTCCGCCAAACTCAACAGCCTTGCCGTTCCACGCCGTTGGAAGGTTTACCTCGAAACGAATGTCGCCTGCCTGGGGGTCGATCGGGGCAATGCCGCCAAGCACCTTGCAAAACTCTTCCCCTCCATGACGCACCAGCTTCGCAGACCAGAGCCGCGCGCCCCCGGTGGGTAATCCGATCTCCGACGCAGGGATGCTGAGATGACGCAGGGCCCGGCACAGCGACTCCGGCGTAGCCCTGCCTGCTGCCAAACTCTGCGCCTGCGCGGAAGCGTCCATTGCATACATCACCAGGCTTACAACGAAGCCGATGGTGAGAGCACGACAGACCGCAGCGCGTTGGTACATGGGCATCGAGTTCCTCGCGCGTTTAGATGATGCTCTCTGACCTTGGATTCTGAACTTCAGCGCGAACTGCAGTCGAACTGAGCAGGCGTGAATGCGGCGTTCCAGAGCAACGAGGTAGCAGCCTGGCATGGGTTCGGCGCACCTCTCAGGCGGGCTGTCGCCGTGGGCCGCCGCCGCCCGGCAATGGAACCGGCATCGGCGAAGTCAGACGAGATACGGCCTCCATGCAGAGAAGCACCGTGGCTGTCCAACCTGTTTGGTGGCTCGCGCCGACACCGCGACCGTCGTCTCCGGAGAAGTATTCGTAAAAGAGCACAAGGTCCTTCCATGGCCCCGACTGAGCGTAGCGCTCTTCCCCTCCATGGCAGGGTCGACCCCCGTAGGGATCCGGCAGAAAGATGCTGGACAGGCGGGTACCAAGATCGGCCGCAATCTCCGCCAACGGCCTCTTCTGTCCCACGCCGGAGGGGTACTCTAAGCGATAACTCTTCCCCAGAATTCTGGCGTAGCGCTCAAGCGCTTCAAGCAACAACAGGTTCATCGGAAACCAGATTGGACCGCGCCAGTTGCTGTTGCCGCCAAACATGCCGCTGTCGCCTTCGGCAGGCGTGTAGCGCACCGTGTACTTCTTTCCTGCTAACTCGGTCTCAAATGGCGACTCGAGGTAGCTCTTCGAGAGTGAACGAATGCCGTGCTCGGAAAGGAACTCCGCGGGGTCGAAGAGCCTTTCCGCAACGCGGGCAACCCTGTGCTCCTGTACAAGGCTGATGAAGTACGCACCTTTGTACTCCGGGTCCTCGGTCTCTGCCATGCGGATGAACTCCGCCAGATCGGGGCGGTTCTCCCGGAACCATTTCACGCGCTTGAGGAAGGCGGGCAGCCGCTTCGTTTTTGACGCCGGCAGCACGCATAAGGCGAACAGGGGCACGACCCCAACGATGGACCGTACATTCAGCGTTCGGGGCTGTTCTCCCGGCGCGATAAGTTTGTCGAAGAAGAAGCCATCCTGCTCGCTCCAGAGTCCCGTACCGCCCAAATGGTTGAAAGAGTCGATGATTGCGATGTAGTGCTGAAAGAACTTCGAGGCAATGTCTTCATACACGGAATCCTGTTGCGCGAGCTCGATGGCGGCGGTCAGCATCGTCGCACAGAAGAAGCCCATCCACGCCGTACCGTCTGCTTGTGCCAATCGATCCTCTGCGGGAAGGGCGGAACGGTCGAAGATCCCGATGTTATCCAGGCCCAGAAAACCACCACCGAACACATTGTTCCCGCTCGGGTCGAGTCGGTTCACCCACCAGGTGAAGTTGATAAGGAGCTTGTGAAACGCTCGTTTTAGGAATTCGTAATCAGGTTTGCCCTTGAGGGCCTCCATCTCAAACACCCGCAATACAGCCCACGCGTGAACCGGCGGGTTTACATCATCGAACTTGTACTCGTACGCGGGTAACTGCCCGTTCGGGTGCATGTACCATTCGCGCAGAAACAGCAGCAACTGCTGTTTGGCATAGACAGGGTCGACTTTCGCCAGCACGACGAGCTGAAAGGCCGAGTCCCAGGCTGCGAACCACGGATACTCCCACTTGTCCGGCATGGAAAGAACATCACGACAAAACAGATTGCTCCAGTGTTCATTCCGTTTCAGCTCGGCTTCCGTGCGCGGCGTCTCCGATGCAGGACGGGATGTGGCGCCATGGCCGACATAGAAGTAGAACTGCTTGCTCCAAAGCAGGCCCGCATACGCTTGTCGCGCGACTCTCCGCTCCTCCGTCGTGAACGAGGGAGGGAGCGTGTCGCGATAGAACTCGTCGGCTTCCAGCCTTCGGCGATCTACGAGTGCATCGCAATCCGCCGCGCTCAACGCCTCCTGGCGTAAGGTGGCCTCGCTTAGGAGAACGCAACGGATCGTCCTTACAGCACCCGCACCGACGTTGGACTTCAGGAGATACGCGGCCTTGGTGCCAGAGGTGCCCTTGCAGAGGTGCGACGAGTCGCCGCGCACAAGGAAGGCGTCAAAACCGTCCTTTGCGGGATGCCTCTGTTGACTCGCGGCTGCATCCGCGGAAGGTCCACTTTCGTTTTCTGTGAACAGAATCTGCGGCCTGGTGGCACCTTCCTCCGAGAGACATCGAAACCCAAAGCGGCCCAGTGTGCCGTGCGTTATCTCGACAGTGCTCCCGTCTTCTGAAAGGCCCATGCAGGGGCGCACGTCTCCCGTGTCTTCAGGCGTAGGAGCGGACCAGGTATTTCGCAGTGTGATGGTCGGGAGAACCCAGAGCTCAGCGTCTTCCGGCCCACAGTTGGTTACAGTCAGACGAATCAGAACATCATCCACGTTCAACTTCGCGTACTCGATCTGGACGTCAAAATAACGCGAATCCGCAAAGAGACCTGTATCGAGTAGCTCGAATTCGAGGTCGCCGTAGCCGCGCTTTCCGTTCTCTTCGATGAGTTGCTTGTACGGGAACCCTCCCTGCGGATACTTGTACAGGCCTTTCGCGTACGAGTGCGTGGGAGTTGCATCCAGGTAGTAGTAGAGCTCTTTTACGTCCTCTCCGTGGTTGCCTTGCGGGTTGGTCAGTCCGAACAGGCGTTCCTTCAGGTGATCGTCTTTCCCGTTCCAGAGCGTGGTCGAGAAGCAGATGCGGCATTCGCGATCCGTCCAACCCAACAGGCCATCTTCTCCCCATTGGTATGCCTGCTCCCGGGCCCGTCCATACGTGAACTCCCAGGGATTGCCGTCGGTAGAATCGTATTCGCGCACGGTTCCCCACTGCCGTTCGGGCAGGTACGTACCCCAGCGCTGCCAGTTCACCTTGCGGGCCGCAGCCTCCGCGAGCCGCTCCTCTTCAGCACCCATCCGTGTCTCCCACAATGGCGTTTCCAGCGCTGCTGATGTGGCGAACGCCGCCTCAGAATCGGTGCGGGCCAGCGTGCCTAGCTCTTCTTCTCCTCGTGCCCGCCAAACTGGAATCGCATTGCGGACAACAACTTGCTCGCAAACAACCCGTTTCCTTGCGAGGTGAAGCGTGAGAACAGCGCCGTGCTCAGAACGTCGGCCGGCACACCTTCATCGATCGCCGCGATGGTCGTCCACCGCCCCTCACCCGAATCAGACACACGACCACTGAAGTCTGCGAGATCCGGTGACTGCAACAGCGCGGTCGCCGTAAGGTCCAGCAGCCACGATGCAATGACGCTTCCGCGACGCCATACTTCGGCAATCTCTGGAATGGGTAGGTCATAACGGTAGAGGTCTGGCTCCCGCATGGGCGCGGTCTCCGCATCAGACGTCTCTTTCGTATTTCCCACGTTGGCGTGCTTCAAAATGTTCAGGCCCTCGGCATAGGCGGCCATCAGGCCGTATTCGATCCCGTTATGCACCATTTTGACGAAGTGCCCGGCACCGGACGGGCCACAGTGCAGATAACCGTCCTCAGCCGTCGTGGAGGCGGCGTCCTTTCTTCCGGGCGTGCGGTCGATGCTGCCACGGCCGGGCGCTAACGTTTGAAACACTGGGTTGAGGTACTCGACGGCGCTGGGCTCGCCGCCGATCATCAGGCAATACCCGCGATCCAGCCCATGCACGCCGCCGCTGGTTCCGACGTCCACCCAGCGCACTCCACTGCCGGCCAGTTCCTTGGAACGGCGCAGGTCATCGACGTAGTACGAATTGCCGCCGTCGATGATGATGTCGCCCCGCTCAAGGTAAACGCGTAACTCGCGAACCGTCTCGTCGACGACTCCGGCGGGCACCATCAACCAGACCGCACGAGGCGTGGGCAGTTTGGCCGCCATATCCTGAAGGGAGCTGCTGCCCACGGCGCCGGCCCCGACGAGCGAGTCTACGGCGGCTGGGCTGTTGTCATACACCACGCACTGATGGCCTCCTTTCAGAAGCCGCCGCACCATATTTGCTCCCATTCTCCCCAGGCCTACCATCGCGATCTGCATCACGTCCCTCCACTCTTGTCCTATCTGCCCTTAGCTACGCACTGCCCCAACCTTATGAACCGCAAGCCCCAGCCTGTGCTAGTCAGGAACCTGACCCAGCACTTCCCGAATCTGATTGCGTGCAAGATCCACTTCCAGCGACGCTTGCAGAGCCGAAGCGTCGGCGTCTGCAAGGTCAGCATGGGCAGTGTCGCGCCTGGATTGAAGGATCTCACCCTGCTGAAACTGCGCCTCGGCAACACGGACCTGCTCCGTCCGCGCTTTCAGCACCTGTTGCGCGATGTCCTGAGCACGGGTACCAAGCTCAAGCCGGTCATAGCTGTCCTCCACCGCAATCCGCGTCGCATCCCGCTGCTCCGCAAGCGCCAGTTCGGCTTTTGCGAGTGCCGACCGCGCGTCACGCACGTTGGCACGCCTTGTCCCGCCGTCAAACAAGTCGTAGTTGAGGCGGCCTTCAAAAACCCCGTAGTTGCGCACCAACAGCGCGATTCCACTCTGATAACTATGATGCGCCGAGGCGGTGATGCTGGGAATATAGGCATCCTCGGCCACGCGCACAGCCGCATGTGCCTTCTCCACTTCCCGCTGTGCCATCTGCACCTTGGGTTCACGGGCGAGAGCGATGCGGACGGCATCACCCCGTCCAGGCAGCGCCTGTGCGGGATCCGGCAGGCGCTCCGTATCGACAAGAAGCAAAGCCGTATCGAGCGGCTCGCCAATGGCATCCTTGAATTGGAAGAGCTGGTCGCGCTCACTGATCCGAAGAGTGAGCGCAGCTTGTTGCGCCTGAGCTAATTGTGTACTCGCCTGCAGCGTACTCTCTTCCAGCGCAGTGCCCTGGGCTTCGCTGGAGCGCGCTTCGCGCAGCGCCTCCTGTTGCGCACTTACCCTTGTCTCAGCCGCCTGCTCCTGCTTTTGCGTGATCAGCACGCCGTAGAACAGTTGGCGCACTTGAAAAGCAACATCCTCCCGGGTCTGTTCAACACCTGAGACTGCCCTGTCCACATCCATCTGCGCCGCACGGTTCTGCGCGCGTATCGCAAACAGTTGTGTAAGCGGCTGATCGAGCCTCGTCCGGCTCGCATAGGTATCGTTCGCTCCCTGATCGATCCGGACCGTCCGTGGAGGGATCGGCCCGGCCGCCGGCGGAACGCCGAACGAACCCGGGGGAATGACGACGCCCTCACGCGCCGTGATAAACGTCACATTCGATGCATTGGACAGTGTTGGTAGATACTGGGCGTGAGCTTTCGCCTTCATCTCTCTGTAGTGCTGAAGATCCTCTCCCGACATTCCGATGGTGCGATTGCGCGCGAGGGCCAGCCCGATGGCCTGGCTCACCGTGATCGCTTTTGAGTTCTCGGCGGGGAGCTCCTGAGCGCCAAGGAAGCGGGCTGCGAACAGCAGGATTACGACGCCCAGTACTGTTCCGCTTGTCAAAGGGACTCCACCCTGCCCGCGTGCCGGCCAGAGCTTCTCGAGCACAGATCGATCTTGTCCTCCGCTTGTCAACTTAACTCTCCGATTTCAGCAACTGGTTGAGCTGCAGCGGTTCTCTTCCAATAAGGGCGATCAACACCAGGCACCCCGTCAGCGCGACCGCTTCGACCGTGAAGCCGTCCATGATGGCGAGTGTGTACGCCTGGAGACGCACACGTTGCCCCATCAGAAGACTTGCTCGGCCGAGTGCATCCAGGCTTCCGGGGCCATGGGGGAGGAGCGCACCTGCAAGTCCTTTTACCTGGTACTGCGCTCTGGGATTGTTCAAGCTGATGAACTGGCTGAGCATGTTGGAGTGGAACTGCTCGCGCACTCTCACAAGATGGCCCATGAACGCTGTCACCACTTCGCCGCCGAGCAGACGGACCGTGTGGAACCAGGACACAAAGGTAAGCGTGTCCACCGGTTGCTTCACTGCGCCGGAGTTGACTACCTCCAGCAGAATGCAACCAATCAAGCCGCTGACAGCGATGCCGGCACCGGTTCCAACCACCATCTCGGTGGGAAAGAAGTTCTGCCGGGCCCACACTGAGGACAGTCTGTCATCGACAAGACAAGCGGCCGCAACGACCGCAAACCCGCACGAAAGCACAAGCCGCGGATCGAGATACCGCAACGAGAGCGCTGCCAGGAGACTAAACGCGAAGGCTGGGACCGCCACCCAGGCAAGCACGGAACCCGTCTGAAGCGGGAGGTAGGCCTGCGTGGTCCCCAGGAACTGAGGCACCAGTTGGAGGGAGGACAACAGGCTAAACCGCAGGGCACACAAACATACACTCAGCAGCAAAATATTTGGCCGGAGAAGAAAGCGAAGGTGGACCAGGGGATTGGGCCGGAGAAAGTGTTGCACGATCGATGCAGCGAGCAGGAACACCCCGCACACTGCCAACCCGTTGATCAGGCCGGAGCGCCACCAGTCCAGGCGCTCCCCTTGTGTAAGCAGCAGGTAAAAAGACACAAAACCGAAACTCGCATAGACAAAGCCTGCCCAGGTCGGTCGCAACTTTTTTGCGTCCGCAGCGGTCGACAGATCCGAGGACATACCGAAATACACCAGCGCAAACATGACCGGGGCCAGGCTCCCTTCGAAGAGAAAGAGCCACTGCCACGCAAGGTGCTTCATGAACACGCCCTCCAGCAGGCTGGACACATGGGACGAACTCACCACATCGACGCCGTAGGCCGCAACGCCGAAGAGGATGTAAGGGCGCGGCAGGCTGCGCGCCACATAGGTCAGCGTCAAAGGATAGAAGCTTCCGCAGGCCAGCCCGGCCAGGGCCAGCCATGTCAGTAGCAGCGGGTACGAGTGCGTAAGTGGCGCGAGAATCATCGTGATTGCGACCACTGGGGAGGACACCAGCAGGACGCGCCGAGGTCCGATCAGACCGCCGAGGTACACCGTAAGCGGGCCGGCGAACATCTGCCCCGCGTTGTAGGTCGCCGGCAACCATGCACCCTCGTCCACGCTGAGGTGAAAAGCACCGCGGAGGTCCGCCAGCCCGACACTCAGCATCTGTCCGAGAAATACGGAAATACTGAGCCCGATCAGCACGCCGCCGATGCCAAGCCATGGCGTCCGAGGCTGCTTTTTGGGGGCTGCATCCCCTCCCTTCTGTGTGTCCTGACCGGGCTGCGAAGCCGAGTCATTGGGCGTAGGGCCGCCGTTCTGCGTCGGTTGTGGGGTCGGAACAGGCGTTCCGCTCATCGGTTCTGTCCCCCGGACGCGTGCACCGAAACAACCGCGGAGAGTCCGGGCCGAAGACGTCCCAACGCATCCCCCCCGGAGTCAATGGAGATCTTCACCGGAATGCGCTGCACAACCTTGGTGAAGTTGCCCGTCGCATTGTCGGCGGGCAGCAGAGCCGTCTCCGAGCCGCTCGCGGGAGCCACTTGTAACACCCTCCCGTGGAACACAGTGCCCGGCACAGCGTCGATGCGTATGTCCACACCATCTCCCAGGCGCATGTCGCCTAGCTGTGTCTCTTCAAAGTTCGCCTGGATCCAGAGATCCCCTTCCACCAGCGAGATGACGTCCATGCCGGGGGAAACAAGCTGGCCGGGAAAGACTGTTCGCTCGCCCACGATGCCGTTCACCGGCGCGTAGATGCGGGTGTACCCGAGTTGCACGAGAGCCGCCTTCACAGCGGCGCGCTGCTGACCGATACTCGCCGTGAAGTCTCTATCCTTGGAGACAAGTAGTTGCAGATCACGCCGGGCCTCCGTCACGGAATGACGCGCCTGCGCTACCGCGGCCTCGGCCTTCGCCAGGTCGCTGCGTGCGGAGTCAAGGGACGAGTGCTGTTGTTCGTCATCCGCGACGGCTCGCTCCAGAGTCTGCTTGGTCGTCGCGCGGTCCGCAAACAGAAGTTCCTGACGATGGCGTTCCTGGTCGGCTCGCTGGACCTGGGCCTCTGCCGCATGTACATTCGCGGCGGCGACTCCCGCGGCTTCCACCGCTTCATCCACCTGCTTCCCCACCTCGGCGATCCTTGCCGACTGCACCTGCTTTTGTACCTGGTTATCCGCCAGGCTCGCCTGCGACGCTGCCAGCTGCGCCTCCGCACGCGCCACGTCCGCCTTGTAGTCCGTGTCATCGAGCTGCGCAAGGAGCTGTCCGGCCTGCACCCGTTCAAAGTCGTTCACCGTCAGTGTGCGCAGCGTGTCGCTTACCCGGGTGCTCAGAGGAACGATGTTGGCGTGCACGTAGGCGTCATCGGTCTTCTGCAGTCCCGCCGTGGAACGAACCGCGTTCCAGCGCCTCGAGATCACCAGCACCAGGACGAGTGCTATCGCCAGAATGACGGCTGGAATGAGCACAGCACGCAGCTTCATCGCTCCTCCAGGCTTCTTCGAACGCTTTGCTGCAAGGACTCTAGATCCTCAACCGATGCCGGTGTTCGGGGACATTGCATTGCGGAGCACAATCTTCTTGCCAGGGACACCCTTCAGCAGTCGCTAAGCCCTAAGCAGGGCCACGTCTTGTTTCCACTTCAGGGGTGTGCCCTTCGTGACGTTTCCCGCCTGGTGCCGGCCACTGGGCCTTCCACGATTTTGAAGTGGACGGCTTCACCCCAGTGCAGCTCCTTGAAGCCGGCGCCCTGAATCGCACTGTAATGCACGAACACATCAGGTCCGCCCAGGAGCCCTAGGAACCCATATTCTTTGGCGTTGTTGAACCAGATCGCCGTGCCGGAGTGTTGCGACATGCTAAGTACCTCCGCTGAAAACAGATCATCCGCCGCTGCGGTCAGTCGCGACCCAGCGTAGCGTCCCTTATGGAATGCGAGAGGGCCTTGAAGCGGCCCGCTCCTTTCTTGCTGTGAGAGTGGCTCTTGGGTGTGGCGGACGGCTCAGAGTGCGGTGGGAGGTTGATGAGCTTTCATACCAAGACCGCGTTGGCAGTGAACGGTTTGGCAATCTCTACAAAGCGCTGAAGACAAGGACATCATGGTTCCCTTGCGGTCTCGGTGTCCAATACAAGTTTCAGAGCGAACCGATACGAGATTCCTATCTATTTTGTCCGAGCGCGGTGTACCTCTAAGACCAGTGCACGTGTGGCCACAACGTCCAGCTGTAGTCACTGAATGATTCGTATGGACCGTTTCCAGGGCTGCCAAAAGCTCCTTGCTTGCACTTATCGGAACCATGCAAAAGTCCTATTGGTAATTTCTTATGCTCTGCGCCATCATGGTGCCGAGTTCCGCACTTTGTAGCAGCCGTTCTCAACCCCGAAGCAAGCTGACGCGAACATGATCCTCGATGGATCCTCCCCCCCAGGCGACTTCCAGCATGTTTAAAAACATCGTCGCGACACTCGTCGGTTCTCCCGAAGGTCAGCGCGCCTTAGAGACCGCTATCCGCCTGGCTGCCGACAGCGGTGCCGAGCTGCACCTGGTTGCAATTCTCGGCCAGCCTCCGCCGTCAAGCGGCTTTGCGCGGGCTGTCTCGCCCGAAGCTTCACGCCTCCTGGACGAGGATCAAGTCACAATGCAGGAGGACTTGAGGCAGCGTGCAGAACAGCAGGCCTCCGGAAAAGGTCTCAAGGTCACTTCCTCTCGCCTAGAAGATCACCTTGTTGAAGGTGTTCTCGAGATCGCAAGGGACCGCAAAGCAGATCTGTTGATTGTGGGTCTTCAACGTCCGACGTTTCACGTGGGCCGTCTTTGGAGCAAGGTCTCCGAACTGGCAGAAGAGACTCCCTGCTGCATCTTGGGCGTGCCCTGATTCATTTGCATCTTCTCGCAAGCGCTTGGGCAGCGCGCCGTCTGCGATGACACGCATGTCCCGGGCAGTCCCCCGGGGCAGCACCGGCTGCAGTGCATGAAATAGTGAAAAGCGAAAGGCGGCTTGCGTGCTCATCGAAGACTATTCGGTCATCGGGGATGGACGAACGGCTGCGCTTGTGGGAAGAGACGGCTCGATCGATTGGCTCTGCTGGCCTGACTTCGCCTCAGCCGCCTGCTTTGCCAAGCTCCTCGGCTCTGAGGAAAACGGCTTCTGGAAGCTCGCACCGCAAGGCCCCGCGCGCAAGATCACTCGTCGCTATGAACCGCACACCCTCGTCCTTGAGACGACCTTTGAAACCAGCACAGGGTCCATTCTGATCCAGGACTTCATGGCTCCTCGCAGCAAGCGTTCCCAGATCATTCGTATCGTGAAGGGTCTGCGCGGCCAGGTAGCTGTACGCGGCGTGCTGGCTTTGCGCTTCGATTTCGGCAAAGCCATCCCGTGGGTCACACGATCGGAAACAGGGCTGCGCGCTGTCGCCGGACCCGATGAGGTCGAGCTGCAAACCGACGCTCCACTGCGGGGAGAAGCGTTCCGCACCATCAGTGAATTTCCTGTCGAGCAGGGTAAGTCTGTCAGCTTTGTGCTCACATACGACGGCTATGGCGATTACGGCAAGCGCTTTGCATACCCTCTCGCCAACCCCTCTAAAGCCTATGCCGAGACCCAGCGCTACTGGAAGGCGTGGGTGGCGAAGTGCACCTATCAGGGTCCCTATCGCGAGATGGTGGAGCGTTCGCTCCTCACGCTGAAGGCGCTCATCTATCGTCCGACCGGGGGCATCGTTGCGGCCCCAACGACCTCACTGCCAGAGGACCTCGGCGGGGTTCGGAACTGGGACTACCGGTACTGCTGGCTGCGTGACACCACGTTCACTCTGCTCGCTCTGGTCAACTGCGGATACAAACAGGAAGCGCGCGATTGGATGAAGTGGCTACATCGGACAGTCGCGGGGAGTCCCGAGCAGATCCAGATCATGTACGGGATCTCCGGGCAACGGACCCTGGTTGAATACCAGGTCGAAAGCCTCAGCGGCTACGCCGGTTCCAAGCCGGTACGCGTCGGCAACGCCGCCTCGGGTCAATTGCAATTGGACACCTTCGGGGAAGTTCTGGACGCGTTCTTCTGGACCTACTCCTCCCTCACGGATCAGGACCGGGGAGCGGACTTCGGGCTGCTTCGCCGATTGGTGGAACACCTGGAGGACCTGTGGGATCAACCCGATCAAGGTATCTGGGAGGTCCGGGGCGGTCCCAAGCACTTCACCTACTCCAAAGTGATGGCCTGGGTGGCCTTCGATCGAGCCGTCAAAATTGCTGAAAAAGTAAGCTTCGCCACACCTGTGAAGCGGTGGAGACGCATCCGGGACACCATCCACGCGCAGGTCTGCGCGCGCGCCTTTGACAAAAGGCAGAACAGCTTCGTGCAGCACTACGGGACAAAGCAATTGGACGCCTCCGTCCTGCTCATGACCTTGGTGGGCTTCCTTCCTCCGCAGGATCCTCGCATCCGCGGCACGATCAGTGCTATCGAGCAGCACTTGATGGATGGCGGCCTCGTGATGCGGTATGACACGCGCAAAACCAAAGACGGCCTCCCCGGGACCGAAGGCAAGTTTTTGGCCTGTAGCTTCTGGCTTGTCAGCAATCTCAAACTGATCGGGCGCGACGAGGACGCTCGCAAGCTCTTCGAGAAGCTGCTGAAACTTGCCAACGAGACAGGGCTGTTCTCAGAGGAGTACGACACCAAGCGCAAACGTCTGGTCGGAAACTTCCCGCAGGCGTTCTCCCACATCGCGCTCATCGGCGCAGCCTACCATCTCGCCAACGCCGGCAAGCAACGCCAACAAGCAAGCCTCGCCAGAAACACAGACCCGGAGACCGTGCCGAAGGAAAAGCTACGTCGCCCACCCCGGAAAACTGCAGTCCCCGCCAAGAAGCGCGCAAAGCAAAAACAGGAGACGGTATGACCCTCGGCAGAATGACACGTAACGCGGCTCAGGCCGGGGCCGGCATTGCAGCAGTTTTCGCTGTATGGGCCGCCTTACGACGCGCCGAAGAGCGCAACGCGAATGACCGTCTCGCCAAGGGAAAACGCTTCCTGATCCTTGGCGGAGGTTTCGCGGGTGCGTCGGTGGCGCAGGAGCTTGCGCACCTGCTGCCAGGGGAGGACAACGGCGAGATCGTTCTTGTCGGTGCAGACAACTATCTCCTCTTCACGCCCATGTTGACCGAGGCAGCAGGTGGAGAGTTACAGGTTCGCGACATCGTGGGCCCCTCCCGGCTGCTCAGCAAGCGCATCAGCTTCGTACAAGGCCGCATCACGAAGGTCGACGTGCACGCAAACAGCGTCGACGTCGAGGTCGCTCCGGGCGGCCTCGATCCAACGACCATGACCCTCACAGGCGATCACATCGTTCTCGCCCTGGGCTCGGTTGTAAGCTTCCATAACACCCCGGGGGTGGAGCAGTACTCGATACCGATGAAGCGCCTCGAGGATGCCGCACGAGTCTTTCAGCGCGTCTCCTCGTGTCTCGAGCGGGCCGCGATGGAGAAGGATGGGGAGAAGCGGAAGGAGTTGCTGACCTTTGTCGTCGCCGGCGGGGGCTATACGGGCGTTGAGACGATGGCGGCCATCAACGACCTCGTTCGCTCGAGTTCGGAAGATCTCCCCAAAATTCAGCGTCATGAGATTCGAACTATTCTCGTGCATCCCGGTGAGCGGCTTTTGCCGGAGATCACCGCCGACCTGGCGCAATTTGCACAGCACAAACTGATAGAGCGCGGTGTTGAGGTGCGACTCGGAGCCCGCATCGACTCCGCGGCCGAGAACTATGTCGAGATCCAGGGAGGGGAACACATTCCCGCGCGGACGCTGATCTGGGCTGCGGGCGTTACACCCAGTCCCATCCTCAGTGATCTTCCCGTTCCTAAGGGCAAGCACCACGGAGTACAAACGGACGCGTGTTGTCGTGTGCCGGGCTTTGAAACCCTCTGGGCGCTGGGCGACTGCGCGGAAATTCCGGAACCGGATAGCGAAGGCACCTACGCGCCCACCGCGCAGAACGCCACGCGCGAAGGCAAACTGGTCGCTCGCAATATCATCCGTGCACTCCGCGGTGAGCCACTCAAGAGCTTCCGCTTCACGCCTCTGGGAGAACTGGCCCTGGTAGGTCGGCGTTCCGGCGTAGCCCGGGTATACGGCATGAACTTCTCCGGGCTGCTCGCCTGGGCCATGTGGAGAGCGGTGTACCTGGCGAAGATGCCCGGCATCGGTCAGCGCAGCCGCATCCTGACCGACTGGACCCTTGATACGATCTTCGGCAGAGCAGCGGTCCCTGTCTCAAGTGGGGAGCACCGTCCCTAACGGCCTCTTACGGCGAGCCGTGTTCCCAACGCTTCGGCGAAGCAGGCACGTCCGCTACGACGCACTCACTTTCCGGGACTTCCTCGCAGGCTTGCGATCCGGTGCAGGATTGCGATTCGGTGCAGGATTGCGATCCGTCGCAGGTTTGCGATCCGTTGCAGGCTGCCGAAGAGAGAACGCGCCGCGCATTGCATCTCTATTCGAGCCAACCTTGACGTTCTTTGGCAGATAGCGCACCCGGCCCGCGTTCCCGCCCCCACAGTGACGTAGTCACTCTCAAGGATCTCCGAAGACTCCGCAATCGCCTTCAGCACCTGGCGGTTCCACGCCTTGTCGCCCTGCTTCTTTCTTCTCCGGACCCGAATCGACACGGACCACGTCAAGATGGCCTTGCGAGCAAAACCAGAGGTGTGTGCCGCTAAGGGCCGCGTCTACGTTTCCTGTTTTTCGTGGCTCATGTGCGTTCTCATTTCGGTTTCAAGTCTCATGGGAATAGGCGATTCGATCGTGTGAGTAGAACGGCATTTTCTTCAGCGACTCCGCCGCGATCGACTGCGCTCGCAACCATCAGCAGCCGACGCCGGCCCGTAAAGATTTCCGCGCGTTGGTCCGTCAGACGGACTTTGGGGCGGGACGCTCTAATCCGGGCGGCACACGACATGGGTGCGCATCCTGCACTGATTCGGGCTGCGGACCATCCGACCGAGATCGCCGGGTTGCTCTTTATGGGAAGTTCCGACCATGCTCTCGCAAGTTCCCCCAAGATCATCGCGTACACCCCTGAAGCGATGAAGAAGGGTTCCATGTGGTGGTGAATTACTACCCGTCGCGCCCGGCGTTCCCGAGCGCCTGATTTGTCGGAAACGAGCAAGCGTTCCTCACGTGGTTCTACGACGGCGCCATGGCCAAAAACGAGACTCCATTGACCCGGACACAGTGAACGGGTACCTACGCACATGCTCAGGAGCAGAGGGTGCGCGTGGCGCCCTCGGCGTATATCAAGCAGCCTTTGTAACGACTGATCAGACAGAGCCGCTCCAGAAGAACAAGGGTAAGGTGCCCCTGATCGCTCTCGGAGGGGAAAAGGGCCTGGGCGCAAAGGTTCAACAGATGGTGAAGGCGGTCGCTGATGTTGTCGAAGGCTCAGTTCTTCGCGATGGCGGCCGCTTCATTGCAGAAGAGGCTCCGGATGACGTGGTGCGGAATATTCGAGCTACGGCAGAAAAGGGCCAAAGCATTGAAAAGGATCAGCCGACGCTCTGCGGCCAAAGGCGCCGCGATCACGCTTTCCGCAATACTCACCAGCAGGTTTGAGGCCCTTGCCTCTTGGGGAGTGAGGCCGCAACAATAGAAGAATACCGAACAAAGGAGCAGAAGCATGCCTGACCAGAAGTCGCAATATTTGCCAATCCCACCCGACGACCCAAAGCGTGCGCTCACTCTTGTCGACGCCGACAGAGATCAGACTCTGCCGCACATTGGATTGGTGGGCGATACCTACACCATCACCCTAAGCGGGAAGGACACGAACGGCCGCTTCTGCGTCATTGACATGCACATTCCCCCTGACGGCGGTCCCGCGCCACATCGTCACGACTTCGAGGAGACCTTCATTCTGCTGGAAGGCGAGATAGAAGCCACTTTTCGGGGAAAGAAGTCCATTGTGCGCGCGGGCGAGACTGTGAACATCCCCGCCAATGCTCCCCACCAGTTTCACAATGCGTCATCCAAGGCCGTGCGGCTGCTTTGTATTTGCTCCCCCGCGGGTCAGGAAGATTTCTTCAGAGAGGTCGGCATTCCGGTTGCCACAAGAACGACACCTCCCCCCAAGCTCGATGCAAAGCAACAGGCGGAGTTTATGAAGAAAGCGCAGGAACTTGCTCCCAAGTATCGAACGGAGTTGTTGATACATGCTTAAGGCGCGGATTTTACAATCGCCGCGACCAACGCGTGGGACTCCCACGATACCGCTACGAGGCTGCAGGCGTGGTTGGCTTGTTTTTCGTCCCGCTGAGCTCCTCAAGACACTCGTAAGCGGCACAGCCAGCCACGCGGTGGTCCCGGTCCGTACCTAAGTATCCGGCCACGAAGTCAAGGGAGGCTCTAACCTTCGGCGTCATGCTGGCGTTTCCAGAGTACAAGACCCAGAGTGGTAGCGGATCACGTCCGGGAGCTGGACGCAAGTATCGCTTGCTATCGATTCGGCAATTTGTTTTTTTCTTACCCACTGAATAGAGCATGATTCATTCACATTAGATTTCCTAACCGGGCAATCAACTTTGCTGCTCCCCTGTTAATTCTGTTGACCTGATCGGGGGTCAGGAGAGTGGAATGGTCGAGGTTAGCGTCGAAGGTCTTACTGACTTCCTCAGACGCATATGGATAGTCTGTGCCGAAGACGATCTGTCCGAGAGGAACAGTTCCGATCAGGCTGGGAATGCCGCTCGGCGCGACGAGAGCCGTGT
>CAXTWN010000007.1:0-14458 GCA_964248055.1 uncultured Acidobacteriaceae bacterium
CAGAAGACCGGCTTCCACCTCCAACATCCGCAACTGGGCTAGAGCCGCTTCTAAGAGACCGACTCCGCACATCGCGCGCTGAAGGCGCGACCTACTAGAGCCTGGGCCGCAAGGCCCAGGTTTGCGGAAGGTAAGGTACTGAGCGCTGAAGGCGCCGCCCCTATGATTCACAACCCACAGCTCGGGCGGAACCGCCCTGCCGCACGGTGCAACTTTGCCCCCCGCCGCGCGTCTGTGAAGCACCATGCTGGTACGTTGTTCTACGGCACTCCTGATTGCGCTCACCTGCCCATCCCAGGCTAGTGCCCAGCAGACCATGTCCGCGCACACGCTGCTTGAGGCGATCGAGCAGCACGGCTCCTCCGGCACCAGCATCGAACCCGCCACCGCGCCGATTCCGATGCTCATGACCACGCGCGGCAGCTGGCAGCTCATGCTGCACAGCAACGCCTTTATCAGCAACACGCAGCAGCAGGCCGACTCGCCCCGCAACCGCGACGCGTTCTTCTCCACCAACTGGATCATGCCCATGGCCCAGCACGCCTTCGGCACCCGTCGCACCATCGGCGAAGGCAGCACCGGCGGTCTGCTCACCCTGCGCACCATGCTCTCCTTCGAGCCCGCCACCGTGCCGGACCGCAACTACCCCGAGCTCTTCCAGCAGGGCGAAACCGCCTACGGTGCACCCATCGCCGACGGCCAGCACCCCCACGACTTCTTCAAGGAAGTCGCCGCTCTCTACGAGCTCCACCTTTCCCGCAACACCCTGTTCTCGCTCTACGCCGCGCCCGTCGGCGACCCTGCCATCGGTCCCACGGCTTACCCGCATCGCCAGTCCGCCAGCGAAGATCCCATCGCCGCGCTCGGCCATCACCAGGAAGACTCCACCCACATCGCCTTCAACGTGGTCACCGGCGGCCTCACCTATCGCTGGGCGCGTCTGGAACTCGGCGGCTTCCATGGTGCCGAACCCGAAGAAGCCCATTGGCACTTCCAACCCTCTCCCAACGGCCTCGCCATCGACTCCGTCGCCACCCGCCTCACCGTTTCGCCCACCCCCGACTGGACCGGCCAGTACTCGATCGCCCACATCCACTCGCCCGAAGCGCTCTACCCCAACGAGGACCAGCAGCGCCAGACCGCCAGCGCTATGTATCACCACACCTTTCGCGCCAAATCTCAGCCGGCGAGGAAATCCATGCCCGGCATGACCATGCCCGGCATGAGCATGCCCGATAAGAAAATGCCCGGTAAGAAAATGCCCGGTAAGAACATGGGCGCGCAAGCCGCGAACCATCCAACCGGGGCAGGGAAGTCCACCCCCGATGCCTCCATGGCCGGCATGCCGATGGGCAACCACACCATGAGCGACGACGACATGGCCGGCATGAACGGGATGGGTATGCCCGCCACGCCTACCAAAACGGCTCCGGCACCAGCCTCCGTCAAACCGGAAACGGCCATGCCCCCCATGCACATGGCCTCCGAGCCCTCTACCGACCTCGCCACCACGGCCCTATGGGGTCGCACTCGCTCGCTCGCCGACAACGCCAAGGAAAACAGCTATCTCCTCGAAGCCCTGCTGCGCTTCGCATCCACCAACTACGTCTGGACCCGCATGGAGAACGCCGGCCGCTCCAACGAACTCCTGCTCACCCCCGGCACCGCGCTTCCGGCAGGCTTCACGGAACGCCCCATCGGCCACGTCGCCGCATACAGCTTCGGCTACGATCACGACCTTCCGCTCGGGCCCCACGTGCTGGCCGCCCCCGGCATCCAGTTCACCGCGTATCGCACTCCCGCGGCACTCCGCCCCGACTACGGCCGAGCACCCACCGCGGAGCTCTTCTTTGTGCGCTTTCGGCTGCGTTAGAACGAGCCACTGACGTCGGTCGCCAGCGGCACCGCGGCGGCCTTTGTGCTGCCGGCGCCGTGTCCCCGTGACGTAAACCGCGGCAGCACGAACTCCTGAAAGACGTTGTTCATCGCGTCCCCGGCGATCCCCAGCAGTCCGTTCTCCAGCGTCAGCGTGGCTCCCTGGCGGTCCGAAGGCGCGTAGTACAGGTTCGAGATCGCGCCGGCTGAAAGATCCCCCAGGACGCTCGCGAAGGCGGGCTGCCGATGCCCGTTATCCCCGCGGCAGATCACCGCGGTTGAAACCGCATACAGGAAACGCGACCGAAACGTTCCGGTCCCCTTGTAGAAGTAGCGCGGATCCTGCCGAAACAGCGCCGGCAGAATGGCGCCTCCCATGAACGTGCCGGAGACCAGGTTGCCGAGGTCTGCCCCATAGCGACGCCCATAGCCCGCTGCGCCCTGATGGTAGCCGGGGTACGCGTTATCCGCCTGTTGCAAGCCGGCAGTCACGCCGACCAGGGCCAGATTGCCGGGATCCATCACGTTCTTCCACGAAAGCGCAAACTTCTGCTTCGGGGTCATCGGCGGCGCGTGCCAGTCATAGCTCACGAAGAAGTTCGGCAGCACCCCGGCCAGCCGCTGATGCTCTTCCACGTGAAGCTGCTCGGTGGCAAGCTCCTCCGGCGGCACCACGGCGTCCACCACCGTGCTCACCGTGGTCATGTGCAGCACAAACGGCTTCATCTCATAGCTCTGCCCCGGGGACAGGCTGCCGCCGGACGTCGCGGGGTCGAAGCCCTGGACGGTGACCCTGACCGTGAAGGCACCCGCCGGTACACGCGGGAACGTGAACCGGCCGTCTGTGTCCGACGTGGTCTTCTGCAGCGCGCCCCCGCGGGCTGGCGCCAACTCCACCTGCGCCCCGGCCATGAGCGAACCCAGGGTGTCGGTCACGGTGCCGGTCACACTTCCAAGCGCCACGGAGTCACTTCGGGGTGATGGTTGCGAGGCGTGGCCAGCCGCTTGCGGCGAAGTGACTGGAGCCGGCGCCTGCTGCGCCCGACTCGAAGCCTGCTGCGCCCGACCCGGCGCAACCGCGCAGGCCAGCAAAACCGCCAGCCACCCTAGCCCTCGTCGCAGGCGCACGAGGGTTGAGCGGCAGACCGGATCAGCCGCCGTATCCGCCACTGGCTGAGGCCACGTCCTCACCTGCCGCGGCACCCTTTGCGAGCTCCGCCTTCACCATCTCGCTCACCGTCTTTGTGTCCACAAACAACCCACTCGCCAGGATGCGCTGCTGCACCACACGCATGGTCGGCCCCATGTCTCTGGGGCCGGGCCGCTGACCGCCGTTGCCCTTCGCCACATGCTCGATCGAAGCCAGCAGGATCGGCCGGATGTCGTCTTCCTTCGCCTGGGCTGGCAGGTACATCTCGATCCAGCCGATCTCCGTACGCTCCTTCTCGGCCAGCTCCGGTCGTCCCCCCTTGGTAAACTGCTCGGCCGAATCGCGTCGCTGCTTCAACAGCGTGTTCAGGACCGCCTGCTCCTCCGGGTCGGTCAGCGCCTCGCGCTTGTCGATCTCCTTGTTCCGCAACGCCGACTTCACCATGCGCAGCGTCGTCAGCTTGGCTTCCTCATGCGCCTTCATGGCCGCCGTGATGTCTTTGTTGATGCGCTCTGCGATCGTGGGCATGGCGAACTCCTGTCACTCAACAGCTTATCCCGGGGAGCCGAATGCAGCGGGCTGCGTGCGGCGCAAGCGGATGCTCGACCGCAGGCCCGTACGTCTTCTCTCGCCGCCGCTCCGGTTACTTCGCCTGCTTGGCCGTGAACGCCTGCTGCGCCTTGGTTACCACCTCTTGCGCAAACGCGGCATCCCGCCATCCATTGACCTCAACCTTTTTGCCCTCGAGGTTCTTATAGATGGAGAAAAAGTGCTGAATCTCTTCCAGGATGTGCGGAAAGATGTCGGTGTAATTTCTCACGTCCTTATAGCGCGGGTTGGCCGCGCCCACGCACAGGATCTTTTCGTCGCCCTCGCCCTGATCGATCATGTCCAGCGCGCCGATCGGCCGCACCTCCATCAGGCATCCTGGAAAGCTCGGTTTTTCCACCAGCACCAGCACATCCAGCGGGTCGCCGTCATCGCCCAGCGTGCTGGGAACGAACCCGTAGTCGCCCGGGTAGTACACCGGCGAGTACAGGTTGCGGTCCAGCCGGAAGACATGCAGCTGTTTGTCGTACTCATATTTCATGCTGCATTCCAGCGGAATCTCGATGATGGCGTTGACCACCTCCGGGGCGCGCGGCCCGATCGGCAGCTCAAGGTAATTCGGCATAAGACAAACCAACTCTCCGTGATGGTTGAAACGACGGCGCACCGCCGCGCTGCGCCTCGTACGGCAGCCCCGCCCTAGTGTAGCCAAAATGGAGGTCCGGCCAAACTTACGCCCGTGTGCCCCAACGTCACGCCCCTCGCCGCCTTTGGCCGCAGCGCACCGGGGCAACCGACCGGGGTTCATGCATTCATACACGTAACGCTTCGGAACAAACGACCCGTCTCACGAAGCGGTACTTCGATGGGTGATGTTCATGCTCCGCCTGCTCTCCCGGCCGCCGGTTGTGGCCACCTTGCTCTTGAGTGTTCGTTTGTCGCTCCCTCCCTCCCTCTTTGCTCAGGCCAGCAACACCGCCAGCAAAAGCGCCGGCGTCTTGGTCTTCACCGGTGTGGAGATCGTCAACCCCGAGTACGGTCCGCAGACCAACGCCGGCGTCACCTTCGGCGGGGACTTCACCCGCTATCTCGCCCGGCTGCCGCTGAGCGTCTCGTTCGAGGCCCGCGCCAACTTCAACCGCGGCCCCTATGTGCACCAGGACTCCGGGCTGTTCGGCCTCCGCGCCCTGTACCAGTACCGCCGCTTCGGCCCTTACGTCGACTACCTGGTCGGCCCCGGCGTGGTCCACTACCCGCTCGACGCCGCCTACCCGCGCGACAACTCCGTGGTCTACAACTACGGCGGCGGCCTCGAGGTTGCGTTCGTCCGCAACGTCGCGCTCAAGTTCGATCTGCAGCAGCAGCGCTGGAACACCGGCACCTTCCGGTTCACGCCGGTGGTCGGCACCATCGGCCTGACCTACCAGATCCCGTTCGGTCGTCGCGGCCACGGCCCGGGCTACTGAGCCTCGCGCCAGCGGTGCTAGCCTGAGATCCTGAGGCCCCGCCCCGCATGAACCGCAACCTCTCCGATGCCGCGCCCGGCAGCAGCCGTTTTGTGCGCGCGTGCCTGCGCCAGCCCGTCGACCGCACCCCCGTCTGGTTTCTGCGCCAGGCCGGCCGCTACATGCCCGAGTACATGGCCGTTCGCCGCCACCACAGCCTTTTGGAGATCTGCCGCACCCCCGACCTTGCGGCCGAGGTCACCATCACCGCCGCTGAGCGCCTCGGCGTCGACGCCGCCATTATCTTCGCCGACCTTCTGCTCCCGTTCACCCCCATGGGCCTCGACTTTGAATTCGTCAACGGCGAAGGTCCCGTCGTCCACAACCCGGTTCGCTCGCTCGAGCACGTCCAGGCCCTGCGCACCGATCGCGCCGCCGAGCTCGGCTATGTCGCCGAAGCGATCGCCAGGGTTGCCAAACACTTCGCCCGCCCCCGCCCGCCAAGCCCCGCCGGCACGCAGACCGGCGTCCCCGGCGGGGAGGCGCAGGACCGCCTCGGCATCATCGGCTTCATCGGCGCCCCGTTCACCCTGGCCAGCTACATGATCGAAGGCGCCAGCTCCCGCAACTACATCGAAACCAAGCGCCTGATGTACGCCTCCGCCCGGCCCTCCGAAGACGTGTCATCTCGACCGGGTCTCTCTCACGACGTGTCATTTCAACCGGACCTTTCTCACGACGCGTCATCTCGACCGGAGCGCAGCGCAGTGGAGAGACCCCCGTATTCCGCCGGGATCCCCGACCACAACGCACCGCACACCCCAGCGTCATCACCCTCCTCCGCCTGGTCCCTACTCATGGCCAAGCTCCTCGACGTCCTCACCGCCTACGCCCAGCAACAGGTTGAAGCCGGCGCTGATGTCATCCAGATCTTCGACTCCTGGGCCGGCGCGCTCTCGGTCTCCGACTACCGCGACTTCGTCCTCGGGCCCACCACCGAGCTCGTTCGCCGCGTTCAGGGGTTCGGGGTGCCGGTCATCTACTTCGGTGTCGACACCGCCTCGCTCCTGCCCTCCATGCGCGAGACCGGCGCCGACGTCCTCGGCCTCGACTGGCGCATCCCCCTCGACCAGGGCTGGCGCGCCGTCGGCTCCGGCTGCGCCGTGCAGGGAAACTTAGACCCGATTACCCTGTTCGCCCCGGCAGAGGTCATCGAGACCCGCGTCCGCGAGATCCTCACCCTGGCAGGCGGCCGCCCCGGTCACGTCTTCAACCTGGGCCACGGCATTGTCCCGGGCACCCCGGTCGACAGCGTCCTGCATGTCGTCGACCTCGTCCGCCGGTACGGCACCAACCCCCAGCATCCTCGGGCCGCCGAACCAGCGCGAGCCGACGGGGCCGTCCCCGCCTGACATCTGCTCACCTGGAAGGGTTGCACCTCGGGCCTACAACTTCTCGCTTCCCGGTCCTGCTCCCAGGGGAGTACTCTGCATCCAACGGTGTACCTCTGCGCGTTACCTTTGGAGCTATCCATGCGCCTGCACGTCCTGCTCACCTGCGCGGTTTTGCTGTCAGCCAGCTGCGCCTGCCACGCCGATTCCTTTACCTTCTCCGCATCAGGTGTGACGAACCCGTTCAGCGGCTCCGGAACCCTGACCGCCAGCGACAACGGCGACGGCAGTTACACGATCACGGGCGTGAGCGGACCGGGGGTCACCGGTCTCATCAACTTCGCGAACAACGACAATCTGCTGTTCCCGACTCAGGATCCGATCTTGGACCCGAATGGATTCAGCTTCTTCGATCAGATGGGTAATACGGGCTACGACGTAAATATCTATGCCAATGGCGTCGATCAATACAGTGCCTTACTCGTCGATACGGATGGTTTCAGCCAGGTGGTGCCGATCGACTTCAGCGTGTCGGCGGTTACGCCCGAGCCTTCCTCGATCCTGCTGCTGGGGACTGGGCTGCTCGGGGTGGCGGGCGTGCTGCGTCGCCGCGTCCTCTAGGCGCCCGTTTCCCCTGTGAAGGCCTCCACAGTAGTGGGGCCGTTCTTATGCGTAGCGCAGGGGCCGCGTCCGCTCCCTGCGTACAATAGCGCGGTGATCTCCTTCCGCGCGTTGCCTCTCGTCAGCCTGCTGCTGGGCTGCAGCCTTGTGGTCCTCCAATCGCCGGCGCAGACCGGCTCCGGGGCGCATGGGATCCAGCTCAGCGCGATCGACCGCGGCGTGCAGCCGGGTGACGACTTTTATTTGTACTGCAATGGGGACTGGGTCAAGCGCACGGAGATCCCGGCCGACCGCACCACGGTCAACGGCTTCTCGCAGCTTGGCGAGCGCACCAGCAAGCAGATCGCCGAGATCATCGACGGAGCCGCGCACGGGAACGCCGCCCCCGGCACCGACACGCGCCGTATGGCCGACCTGTACGCCTCCTACCTGGACGAGGCCGGGATCGAGGCGCAGGGTGCCAAGCCGCTGCAGGCCGGATTCGACCGCATCGCCGCGATCTCCACCCCGCAGGCGCTGGCGACAGCGCTGGGGCAGACGCTGCGCAGCGACGTGGATGCGCTGAACGCCGGCCAGTTTCATACGGCCAACCTCTTCGGGCTGTGGGTCGCGCCGGGCTTTCATGATCCGCACCACTACGCACCGTACCTGTTCCAGGGCGGACTCACCCTGCCCAGCCGCGACTACTACCTGGACCCAAGCGCGCACATGGCCGAGGTGCGGCAGCAGTTCAGCACCCATGCGGCGACCATGTTCCGCCTGGCCGGCTTTGATCACCCGGAGGACCGCGCCGCCCGCGTGATCGCGCTTGAAACTGCGATCGCCAAGGTGCAGATCTCGCTGGCGGACAGCGAAAGTATCCGCAGGGCCGACAACCTGTGGTCGGCGGCCGACTTCCCGGCCAAGGCGCCGGGGCTGGACTGGACCGCCTACTTCAGCGCGGCGTCGCTCGTCGCGCAGCAGAGCTTCTACGTCTGGCAGCCCACGGCGGTCACCGCCGAAGCCGCGCTGGTCGGCTCGACCCCACTGGACACCTGGCGCGACTTCCTGCGGCTCCACCTGATCGAGGCCTACGCGCCGGCGTTGTCGAAGCACTTTGCGGACGAGAGCTTTCACCTTTTCGGCACGGTGCTGAGCGGCGCGCCGCAGCAGCGCCCGCGGGCTCGCCGCGCTCTGGACACGGTGAACGGCACCCTGGGTGAGGCTGTGGGCAAGCTCTACGCCGAGCGCTACTTCCCGGCCGCCTCCAAGGCTCAGGCGCAGGCCCTGGTCGCCAACCTCCTCACCGTGTATAGGCAAAGGCTGAACGCGCTCACGTGGATGGCGCCCTCCACCAAGGCGGAGGCGCTCGCCAAGCTGAAGACCCTGCGCGTCAGCGTCGGCTACCCTGACCACTTCCGCAGCTACAACGGCCTGGAGATTCGCCGCGAGGATCTGGCCGGCAACCTGGAGCGCGCCCGCGTCTTCGAGTTTCACTACAACCTCGGCCGCATCGGCCAGCCGACCGACCCCGACGAGTGGTCGATGACGCCGCAGACCGTGAACGCGGTCGAGATGCCGCTGAACAACGCGCTGAACTTCCCGGCGGCCATTCTGCAAGCGCCGTTCTTCGACCCTGCCGCGCCGGCGGCGGACAACTACGGCGCGATCGGCACCGTGATCGGCCACGAGATCTCGCACACCTTCGACTCGGAGGGCTCGGACTTCGACTCCGAGGGCCGCGTGCGCGATTGGTGGACCGCCGCCGACCGCGAGCACTTTGAAAGGTCCACCGCCGCGCTCGCCGCGCAGTTCGACACCTACGAGGTCCTGCCCGGGCTCCATGTGAACGGCCGCCAGACGCTGGGCGAGGACATCGCGGACCTGGCCGGGCTGAACGCTTCGTTAGACGCCTATCACATGGCGCTCAACGGACAGAGCGCACCCACCGTGGACGGGTTCAGCGGCGATCAGCAGTTCTTCATCGCCTTCGGGCAGAACTGGCAGGGGAAGGCCCGCGAGGCGGCGCTGCGGCGGCAGGTGCTGACGGACGCCCATGCTCCCGGGCCGATCCGTGCCGAGACGGTGCGGAACCTCGATGCCTGGTATGCGACCTTCGACGTGCAGCCAGGGGAGAAGCTGTATCTGGCGCCGGATGCGCGGGTACGCATCTTCTAGAGTGGTCTGCGCAGGCTGCGGAAGAAAGACAAAAGCAGGTCCTTCCCCTTCGCTTCGCTCAGGGTCAGGATGACAAACTTTTGCGGCTGGGCCTGCGGTTCGGGGCTGCGCCTGCGTTTTGTGGCTGCGCCTGCGTTTTGTGGCTGCGGTTCGGGGCTGCGCCTGCGCTAGGTCTGCGTTTTGGGCTGCGCCTGCTGATCTGGGTTGTGGGCTGCCCTGCGCCGCCTGAGGCAGCTCGACAGGCTATGTGCCCAGCGCCGGGCGGATCTCCGGGTCGGGGTGGGGCTCGTTGCCGCGCGGGCGGTCGGGGATGGGCATGTTGCCGCCCGGCAAGGGCTGGTCCGGGGCGAACTCGTTGTCGCCCTCCGGCGTGGCGGTGATGTCGGGCGCGTCCTCCGGAACGGTGTTGGAGACCTCGGCGGGGCTTACGGGATAGTTGGCCATTACACCTCGCTCTCTGACTGCACTCGCGCGTCGTTGGCGGGTGAGTCGCTTATCTCGTCTGGGGCAGGATCGTAGTTGGGCGGGACGCCCGAGATCCGGCCGTCGATGCTGGCGTTGTCCGCGGGCGGCGCGCTCTCGTTCCCAGTGAACTCGCTTGGACCGTCCGGCGCAGGGGTTGCGCGCTCGGCGTCGGTCTCCGGGATCCCGTCCGCCTGCGCCTCATGCTGCCCGCTCATCGAGCGCCCCGCGATAGCGACATCCTCGACGGAGTCGTTGGGGGCGCGCTCTGCACTCGCCTCAGGCATGGGGATCTCCTCCTGCACAGCCTCATTCAGGTCCGAGGCCAGCCGTTCAAACTCTTCGATGCTGGGCAGCTCCGCCAGGTCTTTCAGGCCGAAGCGCAGCAGAAACTCCTTTGTGGTCTTGTACAGGATGGGCCGCCCGATGACCTGCTTGCGGCCCGCGGTGGTCACCAGCTTGCGGGTGATCAGGCTGCCCAGCACGCCGCCCGAGTCGACGCCCCGGATCTCGGCGATCTCGGGCGCCGTTACCGGCTGCTTGTAGGCCACCACGGCGAGCGTTTCCAGGGCCTGCAGGCTCAGCTTCAACGGCGGCTTCAGCGAGCGCACAAAGCCGCGCACCGCATCGTGATACTCCGGCTTGGTCGCAAACCGGTAGCCGCCGGCGATCTCGCGAATCTCCAGGCCGCGGTCGCCCTGCGCGTAGGCCGCGATCAGCCGGTCCAGCACCGAACGCATGTACTCGCGCAGCCGCCGTTCGCGGGCGCGGAGCTCGGCCGTGCTGGACGACTCGGCTGCGCTGGGCGATGCGGCCACGCTCGGAGCCTCGGTCGTCTCTACGATCTGGGCCTCCGCGTTCGTCTCGGGAGTGGCTTCACGCTCCAACGGAAGGTCGCTGGCTTCGGCAACCAGTGGCGTCTCCGCGTCCGGGGCGTGCTCCGGCTCGACGATTTTCTCCCACTCGAGAGCCGCAACGTCGTCCGTGCCCAGCGTCTCCGCGTTCAAGGCATCCTGGTCGCCGGCTTCCATCTCCAGCACCAGCATCGCGCCGTCCGTGTCTTCCAGCGCGAGCTGCCCCTGCAATGCATCGGCCGCGTCGAGCTCCGCCTGCGCCTCGTGCCCCAGCAGGCTCACCAGCTGCGCGAGCGTGACGGGCTCCTCGGCAGCGTAGATCACGGCTTCTATCTTGGCCTGGAGACTCATGGCGGGCAGGGAGCAGTGTACCAAGCAGGGCCGCCGCGGCCGAACGCGCTACTCTCAGAGAACTGCAACAAATCCGGCCAGAACCCCCCAGGAGCATGCCCATGCGCCGTCGCACCTTTCTCGCCACCCTGCCCGCCGCGGCAGCCGCGACCGGGACCTCTCTTTGGGCGCAGGACCCCACCCACGAGCGAAGGCACGGTCAGGGCACCGCGGAGGGTGCCGGCCAGGGCAGGGCCGGGGAACCCGCCGACCCGAAGTTCCAGGCGCAGAACCAGGAGCATTTTGACCGGCCTGACGTCCACGCCGGCGATCGGCCCAGCGGCGCGAGCTTCAGTTCGCGGTCGCCCGCGCTGGGCTGCAACGGCGCTGCGGGCACGGCGCATCCGCTCGCCACCCAGACGGCCATCGACATCCTGAAGCGCGGCGGCTCGGCAGCCGATGCGGCCGTCGCGGCCAACGCCGTACTCGGCTTCGTGGAGCCCACCAGTTCGGGCCTGGGCGGCGACTGCTACGCCTTCGTCTGGGACCCAAAGACGACGAAACTCGAGGGCATGGCGAGCTCCGGCCCCTCGCCGCGCGGCCTGAGCCTGGAGACGGCCCGTGCACGTTCGGTGGTGGTCGACGGCAAGCACGTTTTACCCAAGCTGGGTGCAGTGACCGTCTCCGTTCCAGGCGCGCTGGCGGGCTGGTGGGCGCTGCACCAGCGCTACGGCAAGCTGCCATGGGCGGAGCTCTTCGAGCCCGCCATCCAGGCGTGCGAAAACGGCTCACCTACGCCGCAGATCATCGGCTACTACATCCAGCGCAACCTCGCCGCGTTTACCCGTCCGGGCTCGGGTGTGGAGGAGACCGCGAACGCCATGCACACCTATGCGCCGGGCGGCCTCGCGCCCAAGGAGAATCAGGTGCGCCGCAACCCGGACCTCGCGCGCGCCTACCGGGCCATCGCTCAGGGTGGACGCGATGCCTTCTACGACGGCCCCATCGCCGACACCATCGAGGCCTACTTCAAGCGCATCGGCGGCTGGATGACCCGCGCCGACCTGCGCGCCATGCAGGCAGAGTGGCCCACCCCGCTCCAGACCACCTACCGCGGCGTCACGGTCTACGGCATGGGCGCCAATACGCAGGGGCTCGCCACCCTGCAGATGCTCAACATCATCGAGCACTTCGACATGCGCGGTTATGGCTTTCAGTCCCCCGAAAGCCTGCAGGTGCAGATCGAGGCCAAGCGCCTGGCCTACGAAGACCGTGCGCGCTTCTACGCCGATCCGCACTTCAGCAAGGTGCCCGTGGAGTGGCTGAACTCCAAGGGATACGCTGCCGAGCGCGCCAGGCGGATCGACCCACACAAAATCCTCACGCCGGTCTATCCCGGGCAGGCGCCCAGCCACGGTGACACCACCTACTTCACCACGGCGGACAGGGACGGCATGATGGTCTCCCTCATCCAGTCCAACTTTCGCGGCATGGGCTCAGGGCTGGTGGCCGATGGCCTCGGCTTCATGTTTCAGGACCGGGGCGAGCTGTTCTCGCTCCAGGACGGCCACCCGAATGTGTATGCGCCGGGCAAGCGCCCCTTTCAGACCATCATCCCCGGCTTCGCGGCGCGCGGCGGCAAGCCCTGGCTCAGCTTCGGCGTCATGGGCGGCGACATGCAGCCGCAGGGCCAGACCCAGATCCTGGTCAACCGCATTGACTACGGCCTCGACGTGCAGTCCTCGGCAGACAGCCCGCGCTGGCACCATGAGGGCTCCTCGCAGACCATGGGCGAGGACCAGGCAGGGCTCGGGTCCCGGGGCATTCTGCGGCTCGAGCACGGCGTGCCTAGGGCCACACAGGAGGCGCTGAAAGCTCTGGGCTGGCCGCTCGGCCCCAGTGACGGCGGCTTTGGCCGCTATGAGGGGATCGAGGTCCTCACCTCCGTCTTCGACACGCACACCGATCGTGTCTACGCCGCCGGCAGCGAGATGCGCGCCGACGGGGTGGCGCTGGCCTACTGAACGGAAGCGCTACAGGTGAATGCGCTGGAACAGCCAGAACAGGCACCCGGACAGCAGCGCCGACACCGGCAACGTAAAGAACCACGCCAGGGCGATGTTGCGCACCGTGGCACGCTGCAGACCGCCGCCGTTGGCGACCATGGTGCCGGCCACACCGGAGCTGAGCACATGCGTGGTGCTCACCGGCAGCCCAAAGCGGTCCGCGCCGAGGATCGTGGCCATGGCAATCAGCTCGGCCGCGGCACCCTGCGCATAGGTCAGGTGCTGTTTGCCGATCTTCTCCCCCACGGTCACCACGATGCGCTTCCAGCCCACCATCGTGCCCAGGCCGAGCGCCAGCGCCACCGCAACCTTCACCCAGGTCGGAATGTACTGCGTCGACCGGTCCAGAAAGCCCTTGTAGCGCTTCAGCACCTTGGTGTCGGCCGCGGTCAGCTTGGGACCGTACCTCGGCAAGAGGCGCATCGTGCCGCCCACCAGGTACATCTGGTTGCGAACGTTGGCCTGGTTGTCCGCCGGTACCTTGGCCAGCGACCCGGAGTGTATTGCTTCTTCGCGAACCAGCAGCACCATCTGCTGCAGCGCAGCCATGGTGGTCGGCTCTGCCTGCCGGGTGGCAACGAAGTGCTCCAGCGCCGGCCCGGGATCGCCGCCCGCCCACGGCGCCTGCATGTACGGCTGCAGGCTCCCGGCCACCTCGGTCGAGACCTGGGCGAAGGGCTGCACGTTCTGCTGATCCACGGCGTGGTTCAGCGCATACACCGTCGGCACCGTGCCCACCAGGATCAGCATGATCAGGCCCATGCCCTTTTGCCCGTCGTTTGACCCGTGGGCGAAGCTGACGCCGGTGCACGTCAGGACGAGCAGCGCGCGGATGGGCCAGGGCGGCGGCGCATCGCCCTCGGGCGCCGTGTAGAGCTTGGGGTTCTTGATCAGCAGCTTGAAGCCCCAGTACAGCAGCGCGGCGCCCGCAAACCCGATCAGCGGCGAAAAGACCAGCGCCTTGGCCACCTTCAGCACCTGCTCCCAGTCCAGCCCGCTGAGGCCCGAGCCACCGCTCATCAGCTCATTGGCGCTCCCCACGCCCAGGACGGCGCCGATCATGGTGTGCGAGCTCGCCGCGGGCAGCCCGCGCCGCCAGGTCGCCAGATTCCACAGAATGGCCGCGACCAGCAGCGCGAAGATCATCGCGAAGCCGGTGCCGTGGCTGGGCTTCAGCACCAGCTCCACCGGCAGCAGGGCCACGATGGTGTACGCCACCGCCCCGGAGCTCACCAGGACGCCGATAAAGTTCCACAGCCCCGACCACATCACGGCGATGTGCGGCTCCAGCGAATGGGTGTAGATGACGGTTGCCACGGCGTTGGCGGTGTCGTGAAAGCCATTCACGAACTCGAAGCCCAGGGCAATCAGCAGCGCCAGGCCGAGCAGCAGATACGGGCTGGCCGACATCTGCGGCGCACGCGTCAGGTCGGCATGCAGCCGGACGGCGATGTACAGAAGCCCGCCCAGCACCGCAAGCCCAAAGACAACGGCGCTCCCCCGGCTGGCAGACTTGCGCGAAAGCTTCCCCTGCAGACTGGAAGTTGCCGGCCGAATG
>CAXTWN010000007.1:14468-28737 GCA_964248055.1 uncultured Acidobacteriaceae bacterium
AGAGGTCGACATGAAGGCTCTTACGAATCCGAAACGGTACCGAGCATGGGATGCACACGGGGGCGCACCAGACCGCCAGGCTGCCGTTGTTCTACGAAGATGCGCACTTGTCAGCGTCGGTCTGTGCTGAGCCGGCGGCAACCTCCTCGCCCGAGGAGCGCATCCCGCATCCGAGCAGCGGAGGGTAGCCGATGGCAAAGCTGACCGTGGTTCGAGGGGACATCACCAGGCGTCCTGTGGACGCGATCGTCAACGCGGCCAACAGCTCGCTGCTGGGCGGTGGCGGCGTGGACGGCGCCATCCATCGCGCCGCCGGCCCCGAACTCGTCGCGGCCTGTCGCGAGCTCCAGGGCTGCCCCACCGGCGACGCCAAGGCTACGCCCGGCTTTCGGCTGCCGGCAAAGTGGGTCTTTCACGCTGTGGGTCCGGTGTGGAACGGCGGCCATCAAGGCGAGCCGGAGAAGCTCGCCGACTGCTATCGGCGCTCGCTGGAGCTGGCCCGCGAACACGGCGTGCGGAGCATCGCCTTTCCGGCGATCTCCACCGGCATCTACCACTATCCCAAGGGGCCCGCGGCACAGATCGCCATAGCGGCCTGCCGCGAGTTCGCCGACGCCTGCGGCGTGGAGACCGTCGAGTTCGTCTGCTTCGACGAGGCGACGGCCATGACCTACGAGCGCGAGCTGGGCGAAGCATAACGGCAGACGCGGGACGCCGCGACCGTGTTGCCGTGGCGTCACGGCAAACGCGTGTGCGCAGCGTACGCGGTGTGGCGCAGCGTCCACCGCGTTTGCCGTTCCGCGCTTATCTCCCCGGCACCTGCGCGTAGGCCACATCCCAATGCGTGAGCAGCCAATGCAGCACCGTGCTCCCGCAGCGCCACGCCGACTCCACCGCCAGCTGCCGCCCGAGGTAGGGGGCTGTCACGCTTTCCACGGCAGAATGCCCGGGCGGGGGCATGGAGTAGTTGCTCCCTGTCCGCAGCACCAGCACGCGCGCCGGGTCCACGCGGTGCATCGCCGCGAGCCGGCGCACGGCCTCCATAAACCCGGAGTCCTCCATCTCGGTCATCACGAAGTTGCCCTCACCGCCGGTGTACAGCCGCACCCAGTCGTTCGCATACTGTGTCATCCGCACGCCGTGCCAGTAGCTGTCGGAGGCCAGGGTGTCGCCCAGCAGCACAAACGGCGGCCGCTGCGCGTTGGGGAAGCCCGCGAACTCCGCGCGAAAGGCGGCCACCCTGGGATCGTCGCCCAGCGGCAGGTCCTTGGTCTGCGCGTAGGCCCACGCCGCCAGCCTGGCGTTCAGCGGATAGCTGAGCGGCCGCAGCCAGGGCGCGTCCGGCAGCCTGGCGGGATTCGGCGCCGTGGCCCCGCTGGGGAAGAAACCGTACGGCCAGTCCGGCGGCGCCTCGCGCGGGTCCAGGTAGCGATTCGGCTCATCCACCACAAACCGCGCCCAGGCCGCTGAGCCGATCGATGCATCCGCCGGGTCCACGCCGGCGATGCCGTTGATCAGCAGATAGGCATGGGTCAGATCGAAGCGCGGATCGAGCCCCAGCGCCATCAGGCTGGCGGTCGAGTTCACCAGGGTCGTGCCGCTCACCATGCCGAGCACCGTGTGCTCACGGTTGGTGCGCAGCGGATGCACGCCACCCGGGAAGGGCAGCACCTCATCCAGATGCTCGCGCTCCACCCAAAGCTGGAACTCGCCAGCGGTATCCCCGGTGTCGGCGCCGATCTCGAAGGTGGTCACGATGACCGCGCGGATGGGCCACGGTGCCGAGGCCGGAGCGCCCGTCTGAGCGCCCGCCTTCAGCCAGCAAAACACCATTGCCAACAGCAGGATGGGGCCTCGACGGAACCGCCGACCCGGCTCAATCCCAGTCATCGCGCACCTGCGCGTTGTCGCTCATCACCTGCTCAAACTGCTCGGTCTTCTTCAGCAGGATGTCGCCCAAGTTCTCCGGTTGGCGCAGCAGAATTGCCTGCAGCCGAACCAGCTCCAGCATGGCCAAAAACGTGCAGATCAGCGCCCGTTCCGACGGCGTGTTGCGCAGCAGGCGACGCAGGCTCACGGGCTTGTCCTCCATCAGCAGGCGACGCTTCAGGTAGTCGAGCATCTGCCCCACCGTGACCGCGTCTTCATCGATGCGGTGCACGGGCCGTTCCCGAAGGCGCTCCAGGATCTCGCGGAAGACCCGCACCAGGTCCACGGTGTCCGCCGCGATCTCGCGCTCTCCATCGACCGAGGTGACGCCTTCGTCGTTCAGAAAGCGCTTCATCCCCGGGTTGGTCCAGGTCGCGGCCTCGATCTGCTGCTTTTCCCGCAGCATCTGCGCCGCGGCCTTGAATCGCTCGTGCTCGAGCAGCCGTTCCACCAGCTCGCGGCGCGGGTCGTCCGATTCAAGCGTGCCCTGGGCAGAGGCCGCCTCCCGCGGCAGCAGCGTCCGGCTCTTAATGTGAATCAGCAGCGAGGCCGTGTACACAAAGTCGCCCGCTGCATCCATGTCCGTGGCCTGCAGATGGCGCGTGTACTCCAGAAACTGCGCGGTGATGCGCGCCATGGGAATGTCGTAGATGTCGAGGTTCTGCTTGCGGATCAGGTCCAGCAGCAGGTCGAACGGACCGTCATAGACCTTGCCGATGGCGACAAAAAACGGCGATTGCGACGCCTCCTCCGGCTCGCTCTTCCGGGCCGCCTTCAACTCCGGCGCGGGCGCAGGCGGTTGCAGCACAAACTCCGGCGCCGGTTGCACCGGCCCTGCGTCGCTCATCGCTCCCGAGTCTTCGTTGCCGGTCGTGTCTGCCGCTGCCATCGACGAGCTCCTAACGCTTCAGCTTGCGCAGCCCCATGGCGTGCTGCACCTCGTCCAGGGTTTGCTCCGCCCGCTTGGTGGCACGCTCGCGGCCGTTGGCCAGCACGTCCACGATGACCTGCGGCCGTTGTTCCAGATCGCGCCGGTGCGCCTGCAGCGGGGCAATGGTGCGCACAATGGAGTCCGCGCACCAGCTCTTGCACTCGATGCAGCCGATTCCAGCCGTGGTGCAACCGTCGTAGACCTTGGCCACCGTCTCCGCGTCGGAGAAGACCTTGTGCAGATCACCCACGGGGCACACATCCGGATTGCCAGGATCGTCGCGCCGCACCCGCGCCGGGTCCGTGACCATAGTCTTCAGCTTGGCCCGCAGCTCCGGCTCCGGCTCGGAGAGCATCAGGAAATTACCGTAGCTTTTGGACATCTTGCGGCCGTCCAGGCCGGGCAGCTTGGGGCTGGGGGTCAGCAGCGCCTCGGGCTCGGGCAGGATCGCATGACGGCCGAAGCCGGTCAGCTTCTTGGTCCCCTGCGCCGCCTCAAACATCTGGTGTGGCGTGAACTGGGTCCGTTCCGAGTTCCTGGGTTCGCCGGCGTTCTTGCGCGCCTTCTCCAGGATGGCCGCCAGCTCCCACGGCTTGGCCTCGGGTGACAGAAAGAAGTCGCCCGGGTACAGCTGGTTGAACCGCCGCGCGACCTCGCGGGTCAACTCCACATGCGCCACCTGGTCCGCGCCCACGGGTACGAAGTGCGGCTTGTACAGCAGGATGTCGGCGGACTGCAGCAGGGGATACCCCAGAAAGCCGAAGGTGTTCAGCTCCTTGTGCGCCAGCTGCTCCTGCTGATCCTTGTAGCTGGGCACGCGCTCCAGCCAAGGCACCGGCGTAATCATGCCGAACAACGTGTTCAGCCGGTCGTGGAGCATCACATCGCTCTGCCGAAACATCACGCAGCGCCCCGGATCGAGCCCCGCTGCCAGGAAGTCCAGCGTGATCTGCCGGGTGTTCTCTTCGAGCAGCTCCGGATCGGCGTAGTCGGTCGTCAGCGCGTGGAGATCGGCGATAAAGAAGAAGCACTCGTAGTCGTTCTGCAGCTTCACCCAGTTGTGAAGCGCCCCCATGTAGTTGCCGAGGTGCAGCCGTCCGGTGGGGCGCATGCCGCTGAGAACGCGCGGGCGCGGGGTGGTGCGTGGGGAGGAAAGGCTCATTGCGCTTGAGCCCTCAGGATACATCCCGCTGCTCGGGCTCCGCGCTTTACAACGCAAACAGCAGACGGTCGAACCAGAGGAGCAGAGGCGAGAACACCGCCAGCACGAGCGTGAAACCAAAGAACATAAAGCCGAACATCAGCCACAGTCCCCAGCGCTCATATGCCCGTGCGGCGTTGTAGGGCAGGTAGTAGACCAGGATCTTGCCACCGTCCAGAAACGGCAGCGGCACCAGGTTGAAGACGCACAGCAGCAGGTTCACCAGGATGCCGAAGTAGAAGAACAGCAGCAGCGGGAACAGCGGCGTGGAGGGCGTCGGGACATCCAGGTTGCGCATGCTGAGCTCTGCCGCACTGGCCAGGGAGCCGCGGGCGGCTGGGTCGGCGTGCTTGGCGATCACCAGCGCCACCAGGCAGAGGAGCGCCGCCCCGAACTGCGCGGCCGGGCCGGCCAGCGTCGCCGTGACCTCGTCCTTGGGGCGCCGGAAGTTGCGCGAGGTCATGGGCACGGGCTTGCCCCAGCCCAACACCAGCGGCGAGCGCCAGATAAAGATCAGCGGCCAAAGCGCCGTCCCGAAGAAGTCGAAGTGCGGCACCGGGTTCATGGTCAGCCGCCCGGTCATGCGCGCCGTCGGGTCGCCCAGGCGGTTCGCCATCCACGCCTGCGCGCAGTCATGCAGCGAAATCGCCAGCAGCATCACCACCAGCTCAAAGATCACCAGGGCCACGTTCATCGGCATGATGTTTAGCCTAAACCGTGGCCGCGCTCCCCGCTCCGGCGCCGGTTACTCCAGCGCAAACACCGCATACACGGTCGCGGTGCTTTCGACCTCCTGCGCGTTGATGGCCATCGACTTGGCGGCTACCACCGGTAGCGCAGCGGCGTGCGGGACCATGCGAGCCGATGTGGTCAGGGCATCCGGGGTGGGACGCTCGGGCGAGCCCTCCACCTGGTTGCTGGCAAACAGCAGAGGCCCCAGCCGCGCGCCCAAGCCCTCCGCCATGGCGGCCGCCTGGGTACGCGCCCGCTGGATGGCCTTGGTGGCGGCCGTGCTTTGCGCGGCGTTCGGGTCGCTGAGAGCCCAGTCGATCGATCCGGAGTCGTTCGCGCCCGCACGGACCGCCAGGTACAGCACGCGGGCGGCGTCCCCGGCCTTGCTGCGCACCGTCCAGCTTTGCTCCACCGAGAAGGCGCGGTTCACGCGCTCGCGCTCCGAAAACTCGTTCAGGGTCTCCTCGGGCGTGGGCTCCACCTGCTGGGTGTCGCTTTGGACGTTCGATTGCGCGACGCCCGCGGCCCCGAGTGCGTCCATGATGGCGTTCGAGGTCCTGGTCGCCAGGGCGTAAGCCGCGTTCTTGTCGGGCGCATACACATGAAAGCCGATGTGGACCGTGGCGACATCGGCGGGGCTGACGATTCGCTCCGTCGCAGTGATCGCAATGGTGCGATTGTCCTTGCCAATGCGCGGTTGCGGCTCGCCGAACTGCGCCCGTGCGGCGCCAGGCAAGGCCAGAGCCGCCAGGCTACTCCACAGCAACGTCGTCAAGAGCCGGTCCCTTATTTTCCGCATCATCGTTCCTCTTCCTCCTCCGTACGCTCGGCCCGGGCCAGCGTGTCTCCGAGCGACTCCTTGTGCTTCGGCGGCCCATGTTCGGCCTTGTGCCGGCGATCGGGGATGGGCGCGCCCGGCGGTGGAGTGCCGACACGCGCGCGGGCGTTCGCCTTCACCGCCTTCACCGCGGAGAACCCCTGCTTCTTTGCCTTGGCCATCCCGTCCGCCTCCTGGCGTTCTCCCAAGGTCGCGTCGCCGGGGGCAGGCGTCAAGCAGAAAGTGGTCACCCGCTGCCTCCCGGGTGGCGTTACGAAGGTCTATCCTGAAGTGGAGTGCCTTTTGGGCGCGTTCGGGGCCATGGGTCCGGGCGCGAAACATCTTGGGCCCGGAGGAGAGCAGGCGATGCAAAACGCGTGGAACAGCAGAGACGGTCGCAACGGCAGGCCGAACCGCAGCGGCTCCGACGCTCGTCCCGGCAGCGGTCCGCGCGGGGGTACGACGCCGGGCAACGGCGGCAGCCGCTGGTCCGACGAGTTGGACTCCATCTTCGAACGCGCCCCCAAAGAGGTCGCGCCGGTCAACAAGGATGATGAGAAGAACTTCTTTGACGAACGCGCCGAGGTGAAGCCCCATATCCTGGTCTGCCCCAACTGCAACCAGGGCGCCGACTATGCGCTGACCTGGCTGGTGCGCCGCAAACGCGACCGCCCCGCCGGCTATGCCGACGACGCCACCCTCGCCCGTTTCGACAAGGCCCGCAGCTATATGGGGCGGCGCGACGACGCCGTCGCCTGCCAGAACGTGCGCTGCCGCAAGCGCTTTGAGGTGGTCGGCGTCCAGACCGTGGCCTTTCTGGAAGACGCAGCCAAGGGCACGGTCGAGGACCGCGCGGCGCGCATCCGGGCAGCCTTCACCGGCCGCAGCCGCGGCTGAGGGGCAGGAACCAGGCAAGGCAACGGGGGCCTCAACCGTCACTTTAGCTTTGGTCCTGGATTGAGTCGGCACTTGCCGCCCGGCGCTCGTTTCCGCGCTCCCCAGTGTGATTTAATGGCGGTGAAGAGATCCACCCGCCGGAGGTTTTCCCCGCATGGCCAACACGCTTCTGCCGCCCGAAGAGCGCGCGCTCAGCCCGGACCAGGTCGCGCTGCTTGACCGGCGCCGTCGCCGTGGACAGCTGTTGCTGGTCCTGGGCTTCCAGTTCGGCATTGTGGCGACCCTGCTTCTGCTCTGGACCGGCCAGGACCTGACCTACTCGCCGGGCTGGGCGCACCCCATGTTTTACTGGAACGCCGTCGCCGGCACGCTGTCGCTGGTGTGCCTGGCAGCGGGCGTCCGGCTGCGTCGCGGGATGAACGAGTTTTTCAGCTACTAAGAACCTCTCCGTGTACGTGATCGCTCCCCTGCGTCTTTTTCGGGCAGGTTTGCGTCTCAGAACCGAAGCTTCCAGGAATCTGATCGAGCCTTGACGAGCCGAGCTCAACCCGACCCGTCCCACCTCACCTTGTCGCCGTGGCGGCGCTGGATGGTGGCCTGTTGTGCGCTCCTGTTTGCGGTCTTCAGCACCGCACAGGCGGCGCATGTGCACCGGCTACCGGGCCCCGGTCACCACGCACACGTCCAAACCGCCTCGTCTGCATCCCCCTCCACCTCGGAATCCGACGAGGCGCAGTGCCCCCTGTGCACGGCAGCTCACTCCGTGCTGCCCGCGCCCCACCCGGTGGTCGTTGGGCAGCTCGCCCTCGTCGGCGAAGCCCTTTTCACTCCCTCCCAGGATCCTCCCGCGGAGCCGTGGCCCTTCGCCCGGCTTAGCCGCCCGCCACCACCCTCTTCACAAGCCTAGGCAGCCCCGTGCAGCACCGTTCCCCGGTGCGCAGTTGCCTTGGAGCCTTGTCGCAGGCGGTTTCTTCGCGCTGCGCTGTGTGGGTTATGGAACGGCGGCCGTCGATCCGGCGTCGCCAGGAAGGTTCTTCATGTTGCGATCTCTTTTTGGACGCTCACGCGCGGGCTCCCTTGCGCTTGCGTTGTGTCTCACCCTGTGCGCCTGGCCTGCCGTCGCGCAAAGCACCTCGGGCACCGTCACCGGTACGGTCACCGATCCCACCGGAGCTGTCGTGCCTGGTGCGACGGTTGCCATCAACAACCCCGTCAGCGGCTATTCGCGAACACAGACAACGGATCCCGCCGGTAATTTCGTCTTCCACAATCTTCCGTTTAATCCCTACCGCGTCACCGTCACGCAAGCCGGTTTTGTCTCCGGTGCGCAGCAGGTGCAGGTCTCCTCGGCGGTGGCGATCACTCTGCCGATCAAGCTCAAGATCGCCAGCTCAAACACGGTCGTCGATGTGGAAGCGCCGCCGGACCTCACGGAAAACGATCCCAACTTCCACACCGACGTCGATCGCACCATGATCAACCGCTTGCCCGTGGAGAGCCCCTCTTCCCAGCTCAGCTCCATCGTCACCGAACTCTCGCCCGGCGTCGCCGCCGACTCCAACGGCCTGCTGCACGGCCTCGGCGATCACAACGAAACCTCCTTCTCGGTCGACGGCCAGCCCATCACCGACCAGCAGAGCAAGGTCTTCTCCAATGAATTGCCTGCGGATGCCGTGCAATCGCTCGAGGTGATCGAAGGCGCGCCGCCAGCCGAGTACGGCGACAAAACCTCGTTGGTGGTCAACGTGACCACGCGCTCGGGCCAAGGCGTTACCACGCCGACCGGCGCCGTCACCCTTTCCTACGGCAGCTTCGGAACCGCGAACGCTGCGTTCAATCTTGCCTATGGCGGCAAGAACTGGGGCAACTTCATCTCCGCAAACGGACTTGAGTCCGGCCGCTTTCTGGACGCCCCTGAGTTCGTCGTCATGCATGATCGCGGCAACGAAGCCAACGTCTTCGATCGCTTCGACTACCAGCTCACCCAGCGGGACTCGCTTCACACCAACTTCCAGTACACCCGCTCCTGGTTCCAGACACCGAACACCTATGACACCCAGTTCGGCTTCGTGGATCAAGGCCTGACCCTGAGCGATCAGGACCAGCGCTCCAAGATCGGCACGCTTCTGGTTGCACCCACCTACACGCGCACCGTGGGATCCAGCGCAGTCTTCAACTTCGCGCCCTACGTTCGTCGCGACGGCTATCACTACTACCCGAGCAACGATCTTCTGAACGATCTCGGCCCCATTCAGCAAGAAAGCGTCTCGCAGTACAGAACCCTGACCAACGCCGGCGTGCACTCCGACATCTCCTACGTTCTCGGGCACAACAGCCTCAAGTTCGGCGGCATGTATTCCCAGACATTTCTGCGCGAAAACGACGCGATCGGTGTCGTGGACCCGAACCTGAACGCCCAAACCAGCGCCACCTACAGCCCCGTGCTCGTTCCATACGATCTAACCCGCGGCGGCACCACGTACCTCTGGCACGGGCGTACCGACGTCAAGCAGATCGCGCTCTACGGCGAGGACTCGCTTACGGCCGGCAACTGGCTCTTCAACCTCGGCATCCGCGGCGACCTCTACAACGGCCTGGCGATTCAACGGCAGGGCGAACCCCGCATCGGCATCTCCTATAACGCCAAAAGGACCGGCTCCGTGCTGCGTGTCTCCTACGCCCGTACGCAGGAGACGCCCTTCAATGAAAATCTTGTGCTGTCTTCGCGGGGATGTCTTGATCCCGTTCTCAATGCAATCTTTTCCACCATCGGCAACTGCCTTCCCGCGCCCTTCAACCCCGGCTTCCGGAACGAGTTCCACGCCGGCTTCGAGCAGAGTGCCGGCAAGCACCTCGTCGTCAGTGCGGAATGGATCTCCAAATACACGCACAACGGCTACGACTTTTCCGTGCTGGGCGCGACACCCATCACCTTCCCCATTGAGTGGCATAACTCCAAGATCCCCGGCTACGCCGGCAGCGCCACCCTTACCGAGATCAAAGGCCTGACCGCCCGCTTCACCTTCTCCTCCGTCGCTGCGCGCTTCTTCAACCCGCAGGTTGGCGGTGTGGGCGCCACGCCCGGCAACGGCACCAACTACGCCTTCCGCATCGATCACGATGAGCGCTTCAACCAAACCACGCACCTCGAGTACAAGATGCCCTTCCGCAAGAGCCTCTACTACTCCTTCAACTGGAAGTACGACTCCGGCCTGGTCGCCGGTTCGGTGCCCTGCTACAACCCCACGGACCCGAACAGCGCCTGTGGCAGCACCTCCACCACGGTGGATGGTCAGCCGGCGATCAACCTCAGCGGCCTCACCGCCGATGAGGAGTTCCAAGCCGGCCTTACCTGCAACGGCTTCAAGGCCACGCCGTTCACCGCCATCCCCAACGGGGTATGCCTTTCCTCTCAACTCACCTCAAAGCTGGTGAAGATTCCGGCCGCCGGGACCGAGGACGACGACCACGACCCCCAGCGCATCACGCCGCGCAACCTCTTTGACATGGAGCTGGGCGACGACCAGGTCTATCACTGGCACAGTGATCGCTACAAGATCGGCGCGCGCTTGACCGCCATCAACGTTACGGACAAGTACGCGCTGTATAACTTCCTTTCCACCTTCTCCGGCACACACTACGTCACTCCACGCACCGTGACCGCGGAGCTGGCGTTCCACTTCTAGCGCTCAAAGTTGACTGCAAACGCAGAGTACGCAGCGGCCGCAGTGTTTTTCGCTGGGATCACACCGCGGCCTCCGCGTACACCGCATTTGCAGTTTGTTCATCCGCGATTTGTTAGGGCTTCGCCGCCAGCACCTGCGCCGGCACGAGAGGCGCCGCGGCCCCGCCATCCAGGCTCACCGGAAACACACTCATCGCGCGCACCTTGTCCTCGGAGCTCCCGAGAAACTGCCAGCACGCCACATCCGGCTTCACGAGCACGCACGCCACCATCGCATGCAGCGACTGCCCCGTCGGCAGCTCAAAGGTGCCGCGAATCAGGTCCGCGGCGTGGCCTCCGGCTGTGGTGAAGGGAACCGGCTCGCCGAACTGCGTGTGCGCCCCGGACGCTGCCAGCCCCTGTACCTCGCCACGCGTGAAATCCGGCAGCAGCTCAGGCGTAAAGGTCTTCTTCAGGCAGCCGGCATCCACCCGCACCAGCAATACCAGGGATAAGCCGCCGCCCGTGTTGTCCATCGCGGAAAACGGCAGCGACACACAGCGCATCTCGTCCTTGCTGCCCTGCGCCGCATGGCTCACGCTCGCCTCAAACGCCGGTCCCACCATCGCGCTCGCATCGTTGTAGCTGCCGGGGTAGTCGTAACGGAGATGCAGCTTCTGATCGGTGTAGCTCTTGGTCTGCGCCGCGGTTGAAGGCGAAGGCGCTGCCGTCCCTTGGGTTGCAGGTGCGCTCTGCGCGCGGCAGAAGAGGGAGACACCAAGCAACGAGAGGGCCGGAAGTAGACGCATACGGGTCATCGTAGCATCGTGCCCGCTGGCATGAGCCGGGCACAGCAGCGCATCCCGAACCCGTCTGCTTTGCCTGCGGGGCTTCACCACGCAGCCGCTATGCTGAAGACACATGCCTCCAGGCTCTTCGTCGCGCGCACGGGTGCTGCTCTCGTTTGCTGCGGTCTATCTCTTTTGGGGCTCCACCTATGCGGCTATTCGCGTCGCCGGCGAGCACCTGCCGCCGCCGGTCGTCTCGGCCACACGGTGCGTCCTCTCCACCCTGCTCATGATCGTCATCGCGCGGGTGCAGGGCAAAAGCCTGCGCGTCCCCAAAGGCGAAGGTCCCAAGCTCGCGCTCGTGGGTCTGCTCTTTATGAGCGGCAACAACATGCTGCTCACCTGGGGCGAGACCATTGTGCCCTCCGGCTTCGCCTCCTTGCTCGTCTCCACCACACCCATTCTCATCGCGCTGCTCGAGCGCTTTCTGCCCGGTGGCGAACCGCTCAACAAGCGGGGCTGGGCCGGCACGCTGCTGGGCACCGCGGGCATTGCCGTCCTGGTGTGGCCCTCGTTGAAGGGCATGGGCCTGCCTGCGCCCCACGGCGCGGCTACGAGTGTCCAGGCGGGCGATCACGCCGCGCTCGGCAGCCTGATCTGTCTGCTGGCCGCGCTCTCCTGGGCCATCGGCTCGGTGCTCTCCCGCCGCTTTCGCTTCCGTGCCGATACCTTTGTGGCCACAGGCTGGCAGATCGGCATGGCCGGGCTCTTCAACACCGCCTTCGCCCTGGTCACCGGCGGCTTTCATCGCGCTGTGTGGACCTGGCACGGCTTTGAAGCCGTGGCCTATCTCGCGGTCTTCGGTTCGCTCGTCGGGCTTGTCGCGTTCACCTATCTGCTGCAGAACGTGGCGGTCAGCAAGGTCGCCACCTACGCGTTTATCAACCCGATGATCGCCGTGCTGCTCGGCGTGGTGCTGCTGCGCGAGCGGCTGGTGGCCAGCGAGATCACGGGCATGGCGGTTATCGTCGCCGCGGTCGCCATGGTGGTGCTCAGCCGGGTGGGCGGCACACCCTCCCGGGAGGTTCTGGATCGCGAGTTGATGGCGACCGCGGGACAGGCTGAGCAGTGAGGTCGTGGCCGTTGCGTATCAATGGCCGCAGCGAGGCACCGATGAGCGATGCCTCTATTCATTCTGGAGGGATCACAACGCAGGTGCAGCGGAGGCTGTTCAACTCCTGCAGCGATGACGGCGCGCCTGGGATGACGCTTCGAGGCAACCTGTGAAGCGCTTGCGTTCCGCGCCATGGGCGCCGTGAGCAAGCGCAACGTAGAGACAGGCTCACGGCTACTTTCGCCGCCAGCGCACGCCATCCTTGGAGTCCTCGATCAGGATGCCCTTGGCCAGCAACTCGTTCCGGATCGCATCCGCTCGCGCGAAGTTGCGGCGCTGCTTGGCCTGCGTTCGCTCCGCTACCAGCGCGTCGATCTCCGCGTCGCTCGGCCCATCATGCGCATACTTGGCAACCACCTCGGGATCGGCCTCACCAAGTCGCGCTTCCTTCTCCGCCCACTGCAGCGCGGCCCTGGTCCACTCTGCGTCGTGATCGCCAAGCACCGCGAAGATGGAGTCGAACGCCTGCAATAGCGCAAGCGTGGCGTCTGCATCGCTCTTGCACAGCTTGCCATGGTCCGCGGCGGTGTTCACGGCGCGGATCACCTCAAAGATGGCGGCGCGCGCCTCGGCGGTGTTCAGATCGTTGGCCAGCGCTGCCGTAAACGCCTCCCCGCCCTTACGGATCACGGCGGTGATCGCGGCATCGCAGCCGGCAGCAAATCCCTTGCCCTCGCGCATGCGCTGCGCAAAGGTGCGCAGCCGCTCGACCGCGCTGGTGGACTCGCGCAGGCCGTCGAAGGTGAAGTTCAGCTGATGACGGTACGGCACGCTGAGCAGCAAAAACCGAATCGCCGAGGCCTTGTACCCTTTCAGCAGCAGATCGCGCAGGGTATAAAAATTGCCCTCCGACTTCGACATCTTGCGGCCTTCCACCAGCAGAAAGCGCACATGAAACCAGTGCCGCGCGAAGAGCTGGTCCGACGCCGACTCGCTCTGCGCGATCTCGTTCTCATGGTGCGGAAACATCAGATCCTCACCGCCCGCATGCAGATCAAAGCTGTCGCCCAGGTAGCGCATCGCCATCGCCGAGCACTCGATGTGCCATCCCGGCCGGCCCTCGCCCAAGGGCGTCTGCCAACTGGTCTCGCCGGGCCTGGTAGCCTTCCAAAGCGCAAAGTCCCGCGCCGCATCTTTGTCATACTCATCCACAGAGACGCGCGCGCCGTCCTCGATGCCTTCGAGGTCCTTCTTCGCCAGCTTGCCGTAGTCCGGATCGCGCGCCAGCCGGAAGTACCAGCTGCCGTCCTCGGCCTTGTACGCAATGTCCTTGGCCGCCAGGCGCTCGATCAGCGAGACCATCTCATCGATGTTCTCCGTAGCCCGCGCGATCACCTCGGGCCGCTCCACGCCCAGCGCATCCATGTCTTCAAAGAAGGCACGCTCGTACCTCACGCTGTACTCGCCAATGGGCAGCCCCGCCGAGCCCGCGTTGCGAATGATCTTGTCATCCACATCCGTGATGTTCATCACGTGCTTCAGTCTGAGTCCGAACAACCGCGCCGCGCGCCGCAGCACGTCGACATGCAGAAAGGTGCGAAAGTTGCCGATGTGGCCGTAGTCGTAGACCGTCGGGCCGCAGCAATAGAAGCGAAACGCCTCGCCGTCGGCGGCGTACAGCGGTTCGACCTTGCCGGAAAGCGTGTTGAACAGATGGAGAGCTTGCGGTTGTTGAGGGGCCACGCGTGTCGTCAATCCATGCCGCTGGCGTGGCTCGAGGAGCCCAGCCCGGCTGCCTTCCAGAGAAGAATTCAGCCTCGATTTTAGCGGACGGCTTAAACTCTGCCGTTCCCGAACCTGCTTGTCATCCTGAACGCCTCTTCTGCTTCTCCTCCTGAGGTCCCTCCCCCTTGCCTGTCATCCTGAACGCAGTGAAGGACCTGCTTTCTGAACGCGGACTGCTGCGCCGCACCACCAAACAAGTGCTTTACGGGGCTTTGTAGAAACAGAACCGTAGATTGCTCGCCGGTGACCTTATCCCAGCCGTAAACCCGGCGCCGCCTCCAGCGTGTCCTGCGCAAACCGCCCGTTCAGCAGCTTCGGCCAGGCCGCTGCCGCGATCATCGCGGCGTTATCGGTGGACAGGCTCAGGGAAGGGAAGGCCAGCGCTAAGCCTCCCTTATGCGCCGCCTGCTG
>CAXTWN010000007.1:28747-32000 GCA_964248055.1 uncultured Acidobacteriaceae bacterium
GCCTGCTGTAGCTTTGCGCGCAACTCCAGATTCGCCGCGACGCCCCCCGAAACCGCCATCGCACGCGCCCCGAAGTGCTCCGCCGCCGCAACCAACGTGCGCGTCAGATACGCCGTTACCGAACCCTGAAAGCTCGCAATGAGATCCAGCGTCTCGCGATCCAGCAGCCGAAGCGTCTGTGCCAACGCTGCCGCATCGCTCGGCTTGGCGGTGGTCAGCCCCGCCGCCCGCATGGCCCCTTCGCGCACGGCGATGCGTTCGCGCAGGCCATGCAGCTCCACATGGCGGCGCACGGCGGTCTTGATCCCGCTGAACGAGACATCAAAGCGCCGGTCGTCGTCATCCCCTGCTGCCACGCCCGCGAGCTTCGGCGCCACCCGCCCATGTGTCTTGGCCTTGATCTGCGCAAAGCGGAACGGCACCGCCGCAGCATCGCCGTGCGCGGCCAGCGCGTCCATCCACGGCCCGCCGGGGTAGGGCAGTCCCAGCAGCTTGGCGACCTTGTCATAGGCCTCGCCCGCGGCGTCATCCACGGTGCGCCCCACGTTGCGGTAAGTCCACAGCGCATCTGGTCCATCCCCTGCCCGCGACGCCAGGTACAGATGGGAGTGGCCGCCGGAGACCACCGCCGCCAGCAGCGGCGAAGCGTCCGCAAAACGCTGCTCCGCCTCCAGCAGCACGGCCTGGATATGCCCTTCCAGGTGGTTCACCGCGATCAACGGCAGCCCCGCGCCAAACGCCAGCGCGTTGGCAAAGGTGATCCCCACCAGCAGCGCGCCGGCGAGGCCCGGCCCCTCGGTAACGGCCACAGCGCTCAGCTCGCGATAGCTGCCGACGCCCGCCACGCGCATTGCCTCGCGCACCACCGGGACGATGTTGCGCAGATGCTCGCGACTGGCCAGCTCCGGGACCACGCCACCGTAGTCGGCATGGATGAGCTGCGAGGCCACCACGTTCGATAGCACCGTGCGCCCGTTGGCGACCACCGCCACAGAGGTCTCATCGCACGAGCTCTCGATGCCAAGGATCAGCCGCGCGGGCAACGGCTACGCCGCCTGCCCGCCCGCAAGCTGCTTCACATCGGAGAGCGTCACCCGCACATCCAGGCGCCGCTGGCCGCGGTACACCGTCACCACCACGGTGTCGCCCGCGCGGTGCGCGTTCAGCGCTGCGGAAAGGTCTTGCGAGGTCGTGATCTCCTGCCCGTCGATGCCGACGATCAGGTCGCCGCCCAGCGTCACCGGCGTGTTGCCCATATAGGCCCGCTCGGTGCCGCCACGCAGCCCGGCCTGCTGCGCCGCACCGCCCGGCAGCACACGCTGGATCAGCACGCCATAGTCCGCCGGCAACCCGATCTGCTCGGCAATGTACGGGCTGATGGACAGGTACACCGCATCCAGCGACGGCCGGCGCACGCGCCCATAGTGCTCAAAGTCGCTCAGCACGGCCTTGGCGGTCGAGATCGGAATGGCAAACCCGATGCCGGCGGACTGGTCCGCCCCGCCGTTCGGGTTTGAGGCAATCAGCGTCGTAATGCCGATCACCTCGCCGTGCGAGTTCAGCAGCGGTCCGCCCGAGTTGCCGGGGTTCACCGACGCATCCGTCTGGATGGCGTCCTCGATCTTGTTCCCCGAGGGCATCTCGATGGACCGGATCGCCGACACGATGCCGCGGGTCATCGTCCCTTGAAAGCCGAACGGGTTGCCGATGGCGTACACCTGCTGGCCCACCACCAGGTTGGTGCCGTCGGCCAGCGTTGCGGGTTGCAGATTGGGCGCGCCCTGGATCTGCAACAGCGCCAGATCGTGGTTGCGATCGTCGCCCACTACGGTGGCCTTGTACCGGCGCTTGTCCGACAGCGTTACCTCGACCACCTGTGCATTCTCCACCACATGGTGGTTGGTCAGGATGTGGCCCTGCTTGTCCAGCACAAAGCCCGATCCTTGCCCCTGCTGCGGCACCGGCCGGTAGAAGAAGTCGTATGCCACCTGCGTGGAGGTGATGTTTACCACACTGGGCAGCGCGCGCTTGTACACGGCGATGTTCTGCTGCTCCTCAGTGTCAAAGGCCGGCGCCGCAGAGGCCACCCTCAGGCCGAAGTCCCCCAGCGGCCCATGGACCTCCTCGGTGGTGGCGCCGTCCGCGGTAGGCCGCAGCAGGCCGGCAAGCGCCCCCGCCGGGAACATATGCAGGGAGAGGTAGTGAAGACCGAGCAGGACGAGCAGAACGAGAAGTACGGGACGGAGTTTCATCGAAAGTAGGCGCTGCAGGATACAACGCGCTCCGGGAGCCAGAGTCGCGCGACCCACCTACCATTCTAGACGCGGAAGGGCAGTTCCCCTTGCCCGTCCGCCTCCCCGAAACGACCCACCAGGACCCTCGCGCCCTCCATGGCCAGCAGCTGTTGCTTGCGCTCCGCGCCCCAGCGGTACCGGTGCAGGTGGCCGCCCCGCGCCACCAGACGATGGCAGGGGTAGAGCACCGCCAGTGGATTCTTCCCGACCGCCGCGCCCACGGCCCTGTGCGCGTCAGGCCTCCCCAGGCCGGCGGCAAACTGGCCATACTCCAGGGTCGCCCCGCGCGGGATCTCTCGCATAGCCGCCCAAACACTCTGTTCAAAGGACGTGCCGCAAAGGTCCACCGCCGGCAACCCGGGGCTCGGTTCCGGCCCGAAGTGCGCCAAAACCTGCTCCACCTCGGCCTTCAACCCATCCGGAGCCGGAGAAAGAGCGGCCTCCGGGTACCGCTGCCGAAGCTCCTCCACCAGCGCCACGTCCGTGTCGCCAAAGGCCACCGCGCAGAGTCCCGCCCCGGTCCGCGCCACCAGCATGCGTCCCAGCGCCGAATCCGTCAGCGCATACCCGATCTCCGCGCCTTTGCCCCGCTTTTCCATGCTCTAACTCCTGGAACGAGTATCGCAGCGCTTTAGTCCTCTGCGCACGCAATGCCCGGCCCTGGAGGTGCGTTGGGGCTGATGGTGCGGTGAGGTCAGCCACGTTGCGTGGTGAGCACTCGCCGTGAAAGCTGGCACGGTACGCCAGGCAGCAAGAAACGTGTCCCAGGTCAGCCAGGCGCAGCATGGCTGTCGCGCGAAGAAGACAGCAGGAAGCCGGTAGATCCGCGCTCCGGGCTCCGTGTGAACTGCCGCGAGATCATCGAAGGGAGTGCTTAAGCTCCCGAGTCCTCCGCCCTGAACCCTGAGTCCTCGTATTGTGCGCGACCGTTCACCATGGCTCACGAGGTGCGCGGCCGC
>CAXTWN010000007.1:32010-48699 GCA_964248055.1 uncultured Acidobacteriaceae bacterium
CCGCCCCACCGGGGGCCGCGCCCCCCCCCCCCCCCCCCCCCCCTCACGCCTTCACTGGCGGTCCCAAAACGGCGGCGGTTCGACGCCGAGCGCGCGCAGGTAAACATACGCCTGGCCTCGATGATGGATCTCGTTATCGATGACGTACAGCAGAAGCCCGATGCCCGACATCTGCCATTGCCCAAAGGCCATGTGCTCCGCTGTAAATTGCTCGGGTGGGATCTTCGGGAACTGCTCGTTCAATTGTGTTGTCTGCTCGTCCCAAAGCTTCAAGAGCTCAGCTTGCGTCGTGACCTTGGGAGCTTGATATTTGTCCCAATCGCCCGAATGCAAGCCGATAACGCTCGGCATGCACATCCCAATCATCTCAAGGGCAAGGTCTGCGAACGGCCGCATGCCGCCCACGGCGAACCCGAAGAGCTTGTCTTCGGGGAAGGCTTCGATTGTCTTCCGCGTGAGTTGTTTGTGGCCTTGCCAGTGGGCCAGCAGGCCGTCCGTCGTCCAAAGATTCGGTGTCACCTCAGTCCTCCGCACCCGTTTGGGCTTAGGCTGAAGCTACGTGCCATTGCCGACACCGGTTGTCGTCAATTCAGAAAAATTGCCCGATGTACGACCCCATCATGCGCGTCTTCACCGCCCTGGAGATCCTCCAAACGCATGACCGCGTGACCGGCGCCGAACTCGCCGAGCGTCTCGAAGTGGATCCCCGTACCGTACAGCGCTACATCGTCCGCCTTAAGGATCTTGGCATTCCCATCGAGTCGTCGCCTGGCGTCGGCGGCGCTTACCGGCTGCGCGCGGGCTATCGTGTGCCTCCTCTGCTGCTTACAAACGAAGAAGCCTTTGCCCTCTCGCTTGGCCTGCGAGCGCTGTGTCAGATCGGTTTGGCCGCGTTTGCGCCTGCGACCGAGGGCGCCCTCTCCAAGCTGAGCCGGGTGCTCCCGGAGACGATCCGCGAGAGCCTTCGCACAGTGGACGATGTGGTCGCGCTGGAACCCGGACCTTGGGTCGTCTCCACTTCGATCGAGTCGCTGATCTGCGCTGCCTCCGCGATCCGCACCGCGCGACGCATACGGTTCCGGTACCTGTCTCACAACCAGACCATCTCCCTTCGCCAGGTCGAGCCATACGCCGTTCTCCACACCGACGGGCGCTGGTACTTGATTGCATACTGTCTCTCGCGCAAGGCGCTGCGCACCTTCCGCCTCGACCGGGTCACCCACCTTGAGCTCTGCGCCGAAGGCTTCCAGCCACCGGGCAGCTTTGACGCCCGCCGGTACTTCGCCGAGCACATGCCCTATATCCAAACGGACTACCAGATCGAGGTCTGGATCGATATGCCTCTCGACGACGCAGAGCAAACGTTTGCTCCCTGGCGAGTGGCCACCAAAGCCGAGGACGGAGGTACCCGACTCCGTTGCGGACGCGATCGTCTCGAGCTCTTCGCCGCCATGCTCCTAAGCCTGGGCCGCCGGATCGTTGTGCACAGTCCGGATGAGTTGCGGCTTGTGTTCCGCCGAATGAGCAGACATGCCTCGGAAGCGGCCGAGAGCTCGGCAGCGCGCGCCTCGTCCAGCGTTGATCTTTGACTTATAATTCGTCCCCGATGCGGCTCGACACGAAGCGTGCTGAAGTGGCCTGGCCGTCCGCGCCTCCGGAATAAATATTGCAGCGCCTCCCGAGGTCTGTGACCCCACTGCCGGTCGCGCCGGATCCGCTCAGCACGTACACGAACCGTTCTACAACTTCCGTGCAACACTAGGGTAACTACACCAAGCTTTCGGGTCGAGTTCCTTGGGATCGGGTCTGCGCATTTTGCAACGCATGCTTCGGGTTCTTACTCTGGGAGGCGCTGTTTGGGTACTTCGGGCCGGCACGGCCGAATCCGCAGCGATCGCCCAGACCCCTGCGTCCGTGACTGCGCCCGCAACCGCAACCATCTCCGGGCTCGTCCAGGACCCCAGCGGCGCGGTGATCCAGGGCGCGGCCGTTCACCTTTCCGGCAAAGGGAGCGTGCAGGACGTCCGGACGGACGAGACCGGCCGCTTCGCCCTCCATGCCCCTCCGGGGACCTACAACATCCAGGTTCAGTTCGACGGCTTCGCCGCGTACACCAGCCGCGCGCTCCCTCTGAAGCCTGGTCCGCCCCTGACCCTCACGGTCCATCTGGCCATCGCCACGCGCAACGAGCGCATCGACGTGAACACCGGCCCCGGAGCCTCAACCGAGACCAACGGAGCCGGCTTTGTCTTCTCCGGCGACAAACTCAACCTGCTCTCGGACGATCCCACGACCCTGCGCCAGCAACTCAACGCCCTGGCCGGTCCCGGTCTGGGTGGGCTGGGGCCGCAGATCCTGGTCAACGGCTTCTCCGGTGGCCAACTGCCGCCCAAGGCCTCAATCCGCTCCATCAGCATCAACCAGAATCCGTATTCGGCCTACTACGACTCGCCCGGGTTCGGCCGCATCGAGGTGGAGACCAAGCCCGGTGCGGACAAGTTTCACGGCGGGCTTGACTTCGCCGGCACCGACCAGCCGCTCGACGCGCGCAACCCGTACGACTTCGGTATTCAGCCGCCGTTCTCGCAGTTTCAGACCGACGGCAACCTGAATGGACCGCTCGGCAAGAAGACCTCGTTCTTCCTCTCCGAGGCCACCCAGCAGATCGGAAACAACGCCGTGGTCAACGCGGTGGTGCTGGACCCGGCGCTGCAGCCGGCAGCGCTTTCGGAGGCAGTTCCTGCCCCGCAGGTCAACCAGGTCTACGCCCTCCGGGTGGATCGGCAGTTCACCGCCAATAACTTCGGCTTCGTTCGCGAGGAGTGGAGCCGCACGCACATCCTCAACGCCGGCATCGGCTCCCCTACGGCGTCCCCGTCGGCCACCATCGCCAATGCGGTGCCGCAGTTCGTCCTGCCCTCGGCTGCCTTCACCTCGGACGCGCTCACGGACACCCTGCAGGCTGCAGACACCCAGCTCCTCGGGCCGCATGCCGTGAACGAGGTGCGCTTCCAGTACCTGCGCTCCCGCCTGACGCAGGACCCGAACAGCACCGCCCCGGCGCTCGCGGTGCAGGGCGCGTTCATCGGCGGCGGCAGCCTTGCCCAGGTACTGCACGATAACCAGGACCACTACGAGGGGCAGGATCGCTTCGAGTTCGACCGGGGCCACCACGCCGTGCGCCTCGGCTTCCGGCTCCGCGCCGTCCGCGAGGCCAACGAGTCCACCGCCAACTTCAACGGCGCGTACACCTTCAACAGCATCAGCGCGTTCCAAATTACCGAGCAGGGCCTGGCCGCCGGTCTTACGCCCACACAGCTCCGTGCCGCCGGGGGAGGGGCCGCGCAGTTCGACCTCACCACCGGCCAGCCCGGAGCCCGGCTCCTCGACGAGGACCTCGGCGTCTATGCCGAGGACGACTGGACGCTCTCTCCGCGGCTCACCTTCAGCTATGGGCTGCGCTTTGAAAGCCAGTCCGCGGTTCCCGACCACACGGATCCCGCCCCGCGCCTCGGCCTCACCTGGGCCATCCCGCACGGCAAAAGCCCCGTCCCGCTCCTCACCCTGCGCGCCGGGTACGGCATCTTTTATGATCGCTTTCCCGCCGCCAACCTGCTGCAGGCCGTTCGCCAGAACGGCGTCGCGGAGGTCGCCTACTTCGTCCAGAACCCCGACTTCTATCCCGCGATCCCGCCGCCGGGCGCGCTCACCGCCACCGAACCGACCCTCTTTCGCGTCAACCCCGATCTCCACACCAGCTACAACCAGACCGCCAGCATCGGCGCCGACCGCGCCATCGGCCGGATCGGCACGATTTCGGACACCTTTCTGTTCGCGCACGGCGCCCACGAGTACCTCACCCGCAACGTGAATGCACCGCTGCCCGGCACCTACGATCCCTCAAACCCTGCCAGCGGCACGCGCCCGCTGGGCACCTCGCAGAACCTTTATCAGTACAGCTCCGACTCCAACGAAAACGACGAACTCTTCTTTGTCGTCACCCAGCTCCAACCCACCCGGAACCTCTTCTTCTTTACCAACTACCTGCTGCAGCAGCAGGCCAACGAGACCAGTGGGTCCAGCAGCTTTCCGTCCAACCAGTACAACCTGCGCGCGGACTACGCACGAGCCACCGGCATCTACAAGCAGACGCTGAACACAGGGCTCTTCTGGAACCTCCGCTGGGGTTTCGGCTCCGCCGTCGGTCTCAACGCCCACTCCGGGGCGCCGTTTGACATCACTACAGGCACGGACCTGAACGGCGATACGATCTTCAACGATCGCCCCGTCTTCGCCACCGATCTCACCCGCTCCTCGGTCGTCCGCACCCGATTTGGTAACTTCGACACCGATCCGCTGCCCGGGCAGCAGACCATCCCGCGCAACTTCGGGAACGCGCCCGCCAATTTCTGGCTGGACCTGCAGCTCAACAAGGACTTTCACCTCGGTCCGCGTCCCCGCGCTGTGGAGACGCGCGCCGCTGCCGGACAGCCCGCGCCCGCTGCGGGGAAGCCAACCCGTCCCTGGGACCTCAAGTTTGAAGTGGAAGCCGAGAATCTGTTGAACCATAACAACCCGGCGCTCCCCGTGGGCGTGCTCAGCTCGCCGTACTTCGGCCGCTCGCTTTCGCTGGCCAGCGACTTCAGCCCGCTGACTGCATCCAACCGGACGATCCTGTTGCACAGCTTCTTCAGCTTCTAGACCCTCGTACTCACCTCCTCCTTCCTCGGAGAAGCGGGAGTTCACTCGCCGCGATCTCAACCTGGTCTTTCCGATCGACCGCAATCTGCATGCTTCTCTTTTGAAACCAAACCTGCCCGCCGAAAAAGCCTGAAACCCTGGTTGACCTCCCCGCCGCCTTGCAGTCCAACCCCGCATCGGGCCCAGACAAGAGAACCTCACCATGCAGCGAATGCTCCTCCCCTTCGCCACGATCTTCGTGTGCCTGTTTAGCTTGCTTCAGCCCGGTTCCACCCTCGCGCAGCAGGTAAGTGCCCCCGGCACGCTAACCGGCGTCGTCGCCGACCCCAACGGGGGGCGCATCCCCGGGGCCATCCTTGAGCTTGCGGGCAAGGCCGGCAAGCGCAGCGTCGCCACCGACAACGTCGGTCATTTCAGCATTCGCTTGCCGGCCGGCAGCTATGCCCTCACGGTCACGGCCTCTGGCTTCGTCACGCTCCAAAAGAACGACGTCACCGTGCCCTCCGGCGGGCGCGCCGATCTGCCGCTCACCCTGGCTATCAACGCGGAGTCCACCGAGGTCAACGTCAACGCGGGCGACGAAGACAGCACCGACGAGGCTAACAACCGCTCCGCCCTCAGCCTCAGCGGGGCCACGCTCGCCACGCTCTCTGACGACGAATCCACCTTCCAGCAGCAGATTCAGGCCATGGCCGGCGGGGGCGACTCCGGCAATACGCAACTTTACGTCGATGGCTTCAGCGGCGGCCGTTTTCCGCCCAAATCCTCCATCCGCGAGATCCGCATCAACAGCAATCCCTTCTCCGCCGAGTACGACACCCTCGGCTTCGGCCGCATCGAGATCTTCACCAAGCCCGGCGCCGACAAGCTGCACGGCTGGTTTGACCTCGCCGCCACCGCCAACCCCTTCAACGCGCGCAACCCGTACACCACGGGCTTTCAACCGGGGTACCACGACCTCTACTTCGACGGAAATCTGAACGGCCCCATTGGCAAGAAGACCTCCTTCTTCGTCGCGGGCAACCGCATCGATCAGCAGAACAACACCGTCGTCAACGCGGTCACGCTGGATACGAACAACAACTCCGTGCCGTACTCCGCGGCGGTCCCGGACCCGAACACCTCCAACACTGGCTCGTTCCGCCTCGATCGCCAGGTGACGCCCAACAACGTCCTCACCGCGCGGTACGAGTACAACAACTCCGCGGAGGCCAACAGCGGCGTGGGCCTGCTTGTGCTTCCCTCCGAGGGCCTCACCACCAGCACCACCACGAACACGGTGCAGCTCAGCGACTCCGAGACCCTGGGCGCCTCCACCGTCATAGAGACTCGCTTCGAGTACATTCGCACCCGCATGCGGCAGAGCCCCAACAGCACCGCCCCCACGCTGGTCGTCGAGGGCTCCTTCAACGGCGGCGGCAGCCCGGCCCAGCTCTCCGACGACAACCAGGACCACTACGAGCTCCAGGAGTACGTCTCCCGCGTTCTGGGCCATCATCTGCTGCGTTTCGGCGGCCGCCTGCGCGACAACCGCGAGGCCAACACCTCCACCGGCGGCTACAACGGCGCCTTCACCTTTCCCAGTCTCGCGGCCTATCAGCTCACGCTACAGGGCCTCGCCACCGGTATGAGCCCCGCGGCCATCCGCGCCGAAGGCGGTGGCGCCTCGCAGTTCAATCTCACCGCCGGCCTGCCGTCGGCGTCCCTTTCCACCGTGGACTTCAGCCTTTATGCGGAGGACGAGTGGAAGTTGAACAAGGACCTCACGCTGGACTACGGCTTTCGCGCCGAAGGCCAATCCGCCATACCCGATCACTTCGATCCCGCTCCCCGCATCGGCCTCGCCTACGCGATCACCCCCGGCAAACGCAAGCAGCCGCTGGCCGTCGTGCGCGCCGGCTTCGGCATGTTTTACTTCCGCTTCGGGGTCGGCAACCTCCTCACCGCGGTTCGCCAGAACGGCACCTCGCAGCTGGCCTACTTCGTCGAAGATCCCGACTTTTACCCGCAGATTCCCACGCCCGCCGGCCTGCCCTCCACGGAGCCCACCGTCTATCGGGTCAGCCCCACGCTCCGCATTCCCTATGACCTGGTCGGCAGCCTTTCGGTCGAACACAGCTTCGGCAGCAAGGGCAACGTCAGCGCTACCTGGGTCAGCTCACGCCGTGATCATGGCCTGCTTTCGCGCAACATCAACGCGCCCCTGCCCGGCACCTACAACCCAGACGACCCCACCAGCGGCGTCCGTCCGCTCGGCGGCACGCAAAACATCTACGAGTTCGAGTCCGAGGGCAATCAACGCGCCCAGAGCTTCTTTACCCATCTCTTCCTCCAGCCCACCAAACTCTTCGGCATGTGGGCCTTCTACGGGGCGCAGCAGCGGGAGGCCGACACGAGCGGCGCAGGCTCGTTTCCGTCCGACCAGTACAACCTGGGGCTCGACTACGGCCGCCTGGCCATCAATACCCAGCGCTTCTTTGGCGGCGCCTGGTACAGCGGTCCTGCGGACACCAACCTCGAAGTCTTTCTCGCCACGCGCTCCGGGACACCGTTCAACATCACCACCGGCACCGACCTGAACGGCGACACCATCTTCAACGATCGGCCCTCCTTCGCCACCGACCTGAGCCGGCCCTCGGTAGTGCGCTCTGCGTACGGCAACTTCGACACCGATCCCATCCCTGGGCAGACCATCATCCCGATCAACTACGGCACCTCGCCGGCCTTCGTGTCGCTGCAGGTCTCGTTCTCCAAGAGCGTCGGCTTCGGTCCGCGCGCGGCCGCAGAGGGTCCGCCGCCGGGCGCTCCCGCACCCAAGGGCAAGGTGCCCCCACCCGAGTCTCGCTACCACCTGCGCCTCGGCTTGGAGGTCCAGAACGTCCTGAACCACAACAACCCAGGCGTGCCGGTGGGGATTCTCACGTCGCCCTACTTCGGCAAGTCGCTCTCCCTGGCAAATGGCTTCAACAGCGTTACCGCAGCCAATCGCACGATCGACCTTCACACCACCTTTAACTTCTAGGCAGGTTTTGCAGCGACTCGCGAGGCTGCGCGGGCACCGCAGGGCAAACCAACGAGGCATTACCTCGGTGTCGCATGACCCCGTGGGACGTTACTGGCGTGCCTTGTCACAAGGGGAAGATTAGGAGAAAGTTGACGGTGCAGGGAGATCCCTCGTAAGTCCGCACGGATGTTTCGCGGTGCGGCCGGAGAAAGCGAGTTTCACGCTACGCGCGCTGCTATGGACCCAGCTACAGTCATTCTGCTGATGGGTACGCTTATTCTGGCCTGCGGCAGTCTCGCGCTCTTTCTGGTGCGGCTCACCAGTCCGCGCCTTGAAGGCACCTCCTGGTTGGCGGGCGCCTTCGCCTCCGGCGCCGTGGGCGCGGCTCTTCTGCTCACCTCGAGGAGCCCATTGCTTTGGGCCATCTGCGCGGATCTGGCGCTGCTTGGCTCGTTCCTGCTGGTCCATGTTGCCGTCCTGCGCCTGACGAAACGCACCGAGATCCCCTACCTGCAAGGCCTGGCACTGCTCGGTCTCCAGGTGATTGTCGATCTTCTGTTCTGGCGTGACCTGCTCTCCCAGCGCGATCAGCTGGTGATCTTCGGCCTGGTCGTCGCGGTAATCACGACGGCCAGCGCCACCGTCCTGTGGCGCGGCGCGCGTGCGCCCGCGCGCGCTCCGGCGATCTTCAGCGCGCTGCTGCTCTCGTCGCTCGCTCTCTTCAACATCGTCCGCAGCGCCTGTTTCGCCTTCGCGCACAGCCATCGCGCACTCAACCGCGATCTCACCTACGCGGCCTTCATCTTCTACCTCGTCGTCGCGATGGGCATCGGCTTTGGGGCTCTGTGGCTCACCACGGTGACCCTTACCTCGGAGCTGGAACACATGGCCAGCACCGATCCTCTGACCCGCCTCTACAACCGCCGTGTCTTCCTGGGCTGGTGCGAACGGGAGCTGCTACGCAGTCAGCGTTCGGAGGTCCCGTTTTCCCTTCTGATGTTGGATCTCGACCACTTCAAACGCGTCAACGACAGCTTCGGCCACCAGGTCGGCGACGAGATGCTCTGTGCCGCGGTCGAGAAGATGCAGCACTCGGTTCGCGGTATCGATGTGCTCTGTCGCTGGGGCGGCGAAGAGTTTGCGGTTCTTCTGCCCAACGCCTCGGTCGAGGCCACCCGCATCGTCGCCGAGCGGATTCGGCAGAACGTCCAGACCGTGCCGCTCCCCACCTTGCTTGGAGCAGCCGGTCCCAATGAACTTCCGCGCCTGAGCGTGAGCATCGGTGCCGCAACCTATCGCAACCCTGAGGACAGTATCAGCGCCATGCTCCGCCGTGCGGATCAGGCCATGTATGAGGCCAAGCACGCGGGCAGGAACCGCGTGCTCGTCGCCTCCTGAGGTGCGCAAACAGCAGAGGCGAGCCGATCGGCCCGCCTCCTCACGCCCTGCAATCGCGGGCTTACTTGGCCGCCAACTCCGCCTGCGCGCCCGTCTTCAGCGCCTCGACCTTGTCTGTCTTCTCCCAGGTGAAGGTGTCGCCCGTGCGCCCGAAGTGCCCGTGCGCGGCGGTCTTTTGAAACACCGGACGGCGCAGATTGAGGCTCTCGATGATGCCCTTCGGGGTGAGCTTGAAGTTCTCCCGCACCAGCTCAATCAGACGCCCCTCCGAGAGCTTGCCCGTCCCGAAGGTATCCACCCGCACACTGACCGGCTCAGCCACACCGATCGCATAGGCAAGCTGCACCTCGCAGCGGTCTGCCAGCCCCGCGGCCACGATGTTCTTGGCCACGTACCGGGCCATGTAGGCAGCCGAACGGTCCACCTTGGTCGCATCCTTGCCGGAGAAAGCGCCGCCGCCATGCCGGCCCATGCCGCCATAGGTGTCCACGATGATCTTGCGGCCGGTCAGCCCGGTGTCGCCCATGGGTCCGCCGATCACAAAGCGGCCGGTGGGATTGATGTGATATTTGGTGTTCTCGTCCAGCAGTTCCACGGGAATGACCGCCTCGATCACATACTCCTGGATCTCGGCGCGCAACTGGTCGTTTTCTACCTGTTCGGAGTGCTGGGTCGACACGACGACGGCATCCACACGTACCGGCTTGCCTTCCGCCGAATACTCCACCGTAACCTGGGTCTTACCATCCGGCCGCAGATACGGCATTTTACCGGATTTGCGCACCTCGGTCAGCTTCTCGCTCAGCCGGTGCGCGAGCGAGATCGGCGTCGGCATGTATTGGGGAGTCTCGTTGGTCGCATACCCGAACATCATGCCCTGATCGCCGGCGCCGCCGGTGTCCACGCCCTGGGCGATGTCCGGGGACTGCTTGTTGATGGCGGAGATCACCGAGCAGGTGTTGCAATCGAAGCCTTTCAGCGCGTCGTCATACCCGATTGCTCGCACGGTCTCGCGCACCAGGCTCTGCACGTCAAGGTGCGCCTTGCTGGTGATCTCGCCCGCGACCACCACCAGACCGGTGCAGGTGAGGGTCTCACAAGCCACGCGGCTCATCGGGTCTTCGGCCAGGCAGGCGTCCAGGATCGCGTCCGAGATCTGGTCGGCGATCTTGTCGGGATGGCCCTCGGTGACGCTTTCGCTGGTGAAAAGGTAACGATCGGTTGTGGACAACGTTGTTGCTCCTCGCATGAGATAGCCGGACCCGCCCGACCGTGTCGGACGCCCGACGCCCGGATCCGCAAACAACCGCGCCCGGGCGCTCCGCCGTAGGTTGTTAGCGCGGAACAGCTCTGATTCTACCTTGCGCCGGTAGCCGCCAGCCAAGAACTCGCCCTGGTTCCTGCGTTTGCTCCCACGCCAAAATCATGCCGCCTGTTGCACAAAACCCGCATTCCCTACATTCACGCATGTCACTCTACCGGGTACCCGCTCTGCTGCGGTAGCACCTCCGGACCGAAGAAGCCCACCCGCGGCTGCACGACGTAGTGCCAGACCGCATAGCCCAGTGCCAGCAGCAGGAGCACCATCGCGGCCACGCCCCACCACCGCGTCCGCATGCGCGGGGTGCCCTCTGCGCGTGCCCGGTGCACGTTTCCGACGAATTGGGCCAGGTCCGGTTCGGTCTCGGCCAGACCGCCGCCCGCGGCAAAGCGCTCCATCCAGGCCTCTTCGTCCAGGCCCAGAAAGCCGCAATAGCTGCGCACCAGACCCTTGCGCAGCACCCCGCCTGGCAGCTCGTCGTAAAGGTCCGCCTCGAGCGACTGCAGGTGCCGCACGGAAAAGCGCGTGCCCCGTGCCACCTCCTCCAGCGTTCGCCCGCGACGCTCCCGCTCCTGCCGCAGCTCCCGGCCGACGCGTACCTGATATTCCGCAGAAATCTGCACCCGCCGCCGCCTCCCGCGTCAGTTCCTGGCAGTCCTTGCAGTCCGTCTCAACTTACAGCCTGTTCTTATCATGGCCCGGCCGACGCGTATCTGACCAGTTTCCTCCTGGAGATTCGCTGGCACGCTGCTCCGGCAAGCCCGCGTGGAGAAGACGGCTCCTCCGGCCTGACGTCCTTCCCCTGCGTTATGACACGGCGTGCGACACCCTGCGCGGTACACTGAACGCGGCCGGTCGCCTCTCCGCCGCGCCTTTAGGCACGCGTCCCCAGTGAACAAACTCATCTTCGGCAACCTCGTCCATCGGCCCCTGCGCTCCGTCATCAGCGCGCTGGCCGTCGCGATTGAGGTCATCATGATCCTCTCCATCGTCGGCATCATGTACGGCATGCTCAACGGCAACCGCGAGCAGCAGATGGGCACCGGCTACGACATGATCGCGCGCCCCGCCGCCGGCAGCGCCATCCTCGCCACCAGCAGCGCCTCCGCCAGCGTCAAGGTCGCCGATGTGCTGCGTACCTTGCCGCACGTGGCGGTGGTCGCGCCCATGTCCATCAAGATGCAGGTCGGCTCGTCGCTCCAGAACCTGCTCGGCATCGACTACGCGAGCTATAACGCGCTACGTCCCTTTGTCTTCACCGCTGGCGGCCCGTTCCAGGGCCCGTTCGACATGATCATCGACGACATCGAAGCGGCCGGCCATCACGAGCAGGTCGGGGATCCCGTGAAAGCGCTGAACCATACCTTCCGCATCTGCGGCATCGTCGAGCACGGCAAGGGCGGCCGCCAGTTCGTTCCCCTCACCACGATGAACGACCTCGACGGCAACCCCGGCAAGGCCTCCTCGTTCATGATCCGTACCGAAGAGTCTCCGCGTTACTGGGAGGATGTGCGTCACGAGATCCTTGCGACGCAGGGCCTCAACGACTGGAGCGTACAGACCCGCGATGAGCTCCTCTCCATGCTCACCCCGGAGCACCTCCCTGCCTTCAACGCCGGCATTCGCGTGGTGATCGGCATCGCCGCGGTCATCGGCTTCCTGGTGATCTTCCAGTCCATGTACACCGCCGTCATGGAGCGCACGCGCGAGATCGGCATCCTCAAGAGCATGGGCGCGGGGCAGGGAACCATCGTCTCGGTTGTGCTGCGGGAGAGCGCCCTGCTCGCCTCTGCAGGCACCGTTCTAGGCATTGCCGCCACCTACCTGCTCCGCGCCGTGCTCCATCACCACAACCCCGCGCTCGCCTTCCAGTTCACCCCGGGCTGGGTCGGCATCGCCGTGCTCATCACGCTGGTGGGCGCCCTCTTCGGCTCGCTCTACCCTGCGCTCAAAGCCGCCCGCAAAGACCCCATCGACGCCCTGGCCTACGAATAGCCGACCTTCGGCCTACGCGGCGTACCTATGACAGCTTCGCCCCATCTACTACGCAGACCGCAGTTCCAGACGAGTTGCTGCAGTCACGAGCGCGGCGGCGCTGCTCACGTTGCGCTGTGTGCGTTGTCCAGGCCTTTGCGGCTCAGGTCGCGGGCAAAGCCTTGTGTCTCTTCGATCAGGTGTTGACGAATCCAGTAGTTGGTCGCATTGAACCAGCCAACGAAGCGAACCCAGAACGGATTTCGTACGTCGATCGTGCAGCGAAGTTTCGACTCATTTGCCGATACGCTGGACACCTGCATCTCCCAACCGACCTGTAGGTGAAAGGGAAGAAGGTGCATCAGGTAAGCCCGGCTTCTGTGGGAGAAAAGCCGCACGTGATTCGCCTCCAGCAGTTCTGTTTTGTAGTGCTGGATGATCAGAGCTCCAGCCATGGATTCGACGTTGACCATTCCTTTAAAGTGCGAACCGCCGCTGGTGCCCACAGCGCGGTGCCCTCGGGCACAGGCCTTGTAATCCTCTTCCGAAAGGTTGAAGAGCCATTCGTCCAGGTGTATGTCACCTGCAGCGAGCGGTATAGCGGCTTCGTGGGTAACAATCATGGTGTTCTCCGAATTCACTGAACAGGGTAAGGCTGCGCTGCAGGGATCACTTCGTGTTCGGTACCAACCAGAAACTCACATGCGTGCAAGTCCAGGAACTTCTCCTCGTCGGGCCGGATCGTCGCCAGGTACTCAGGTGACTGGAAGACAGCGGCGATGCCTGCAAGATCGTCGAACCAGAGCTCGGTAGAGCCATCGATGTGGTTGTCCGGAAGTCCAGGGAGCGTCTCGCCTGTCATGTGGGATTGCACATAGCGCCGCACGTGCTGCTTGACCTGAGGGAGCGAGCTGAACAGGGGCGCGTGTTGATTCCGGTGATAGGCGGCGAACTCTTCGTGGCTCATCTCCGGCTTGCGCCGTAGGAGGATGGTCATCTTGATCATACTAGGCTCCAATGTGAACGATGTTCACATACTTCCTAAGACGCTCCTCCGCTCGAAAGGATGCACCTGATGAAGAAGAAGACAAGGTCTTACCACCACGGCGATCTCAAAGCTGCAATGATCAAGGCCGCACTCCAGCTTGTGCGAGAGAAGGGCCCCCGCGGTTTCACGCTGAACGAAGCGTCCCGTACTGCCGGTGTAAGCGTGAGCGCTCCCTACAACCATTTCAAAGACAAGGACGCGCTTCTCGCCGAAATCGTGCTGCTGGGCAACCGTACTTTGGAGACGGAGTTGCAGGCCGCGGCGGTCACCGGTGCGCCACCAAGGGAGAAGCTTCTCGCGGTATACCTCGCGTACGTCCGCTTTGCGGAGCGTCACCCGGATCTCTTCGCGGTGATGTTCCAGTCGGGAATCGACAAGACGCACTATCCAGAGGTTCAGGCGTCAAGCGCGAAGGCATTTGAAGTCGCAGCGCTCCTGACATTGCAAATTGAGCCTTCGCAAACGTCCGCACAGCAATTGGCTCTGGCCATCTGGACGATGGCCCATGGCTTCGCCACACTGAGTGTGGAGGGTGCTATCACAGGAGTCGGCGACCCTGAAGCAAAAGACTCAGCCGAAGCTCTCGCTCGCAGATTGATTTTTCCAAACCGCTCGAAAGACGAGGGTCGGGCGTCCCACCTACGCCCTGCCTAGCAAGCGGATCGAAGCGAGTTGTCGCAAGGTGTTCGTGACAAGAGACGCGGTTCTACCAAGAATCATCGGGAGCCCTGCCATGTTTGGACCACGTCCTTCACTCGCAGTGGCGCCCGCCCTTCTCTTCAAGAACATTGCTGCATGAGCAACAGTCTTCGCCGCCGACATCCTGAACTCTCCGTTGCTCGCGGGGAAGGTTGCTCCACCAGGGACTCCGTTTGCCGACCGAGCGTGTCTACTGGAAGTGCAATGCCTTTCGCCCGCCGCCCTGCATCTCTGAGCTTCTCGCTTTGGCCCGGAAAACCCCTGCAATGGGTACGCTGGGCCCTGTTCGCGATCGCGGCCGTCTTCTACGCGCTGCACTTTCTCCATCTCACCGCCGACTTCCCCAACAACTCGCCCTGGTCGGACTGGTCCAAGTACACCGACGAAGGCTGGTACAGCGACGCCGCCGTGCGCCACTTCCTGTTCGGCCACTGGTACCTCGCCGGGGACTTCAACCCCGCGGTCGCACTGCCCGTCTGGCCGCTGCTGGAGGCCGCGGTCTTCCGCTTCACCGGCGTCTCGCTCGCCGCCGCCCGTGCGCTCGCGGTCGTTGTCTTCGGGGTCACGCTGCTGGCGCTTTGGCGCCTCCTCGCGCGCTTTGAGACCGCAGCGGATCGCGAACGGAGGTCCCTCGCCGCGCCGCTGGCCGTGCTCTTTCTCGCCGTGAGCCCCTTCGTCTACGCCTTCGAACGCGAAGCCATTCTGGAGCCGCTGCTGGCCGCACTCGCTGTGCTGGCGCTGCTCGCTGCATCCTATTGCGCTCCCTTTCCGCGATGGGAACAGCGTCCCCGCACGCGCTTCGGCACGCTGCGAGCACTCTTTCCGCCGCTCGCTCTGACCCTGCTGCTGCCCGCGATGGTGCTCACCAAACCCACCGCCCTTACGATCCTCCCCGCCGTTGCGTACCTGCTCTGGGACCGCGCCGGCCATCGTCTGTGGCCCGCGCTCACGTTGGCGCTTCCGCCCATGCTCCTGGGCGCAGCAATCTGGCTCGGCTATCTCGTGTTTCTCGTCCGCCCTCACTTCCGCGAGGACTACCAGTACCTCTTCGACGCCAACGCGTACACCGGCTTCCAACTCGAGCCGCTGGCCACGGTGGTCTTCCACACCGTCGCCGATGGCAACTGGATCGGGGGCGTGCTGTACCCGCTCTTCTTCGGCCTGCTTGCCATCCTGTTGTTCGCCCGCCCGCGCTTCTTTCGCAATCCGCTGGTCCCCGCGCTGCTGCTCTGGGTCGGCGCCTACTTCGTCTTCCTTGGCTACCATAACAACCTGCAGCCCCGGTACTACCTCCTGCTCGCCGTGCCCGCCACGGCCCTGGTTGCCATGGCGCTCGAAGAGCTGCGGTCCTTTCCTCAGCATGTCCGAAGCCAGCGGCGCTACAACAGACCCGCCCGTCTGCTGCTGCCCGCGGCAGTCGCGCTCTGCATCGGGGCCGTCGCCCTCCCGGACGCGCTGCAGCAGCTCCGCTTCGTCCTCCATCCCGAGTACACCTACGTTTCGGCCGCGCAGGCCCTCGCGCGCACCGTGCGCGCCGACCGGACGCACTCGCCGCTGGTGCTCTCGGTCTCGGGTTCCGACCTCACCCTGATGACCGGCCTGCCCTCCATCGACGACGACTTCGGCACACTCGATCTCGACCAGCGCGTCGCCCTCTACCGCCCGGGCTGGTACGCTGCCTGGAACGAGCTCGACGACGACAAGATGGACGCAATCCGCCCACTCTTTCGCGTCACTCGCGTCGCCGCCTTCCCGGCCCTCGACGACCCGGACCGCAACCTGCTCATCCTGTACCGCCTCGACCCCGGCGGTGCCTCATCGCCACGACGCAAACCCAGACGCCGCGTCCCCAGGCCCCTGCGCACGCGCCATGGCCAACAACCCACCACCACGCAGCTTCAGCACTAGCCTCGTCAAATCTTTGCAGCCCGGGCCGGCTCCCCCAAATCAGAGCTCGACCGCATGCCCGCTCACATCGACGGCGTTCACGATCTTCACCCCGCGCCCCAGGGACATCGTGGGCATGCTCGCCGCGCTCCGCCGCCGTGACCAACATCGCTCTGTCACCGCCCCCCGGTCCCTCCCGTGGTGCCTACGCGCTCCGGTGCGGTTGGCAAGCCCTTCGGCGAAGGGCATCATGATCTCAGCCGTGCCGACTCCCAGCCCGCCGGCCCGGAGTCTCATGCCCGCTGTTCCCGCCGCTGTCCCCGGACCCCGACCTGGAGCCGGGCGCCCGCGCCCGTGGCTTACGCCGATGCTCCTCGCCGCCACAGCGGCCTGGGTCATTCTTTGGTTCCTCCATGCGCTCGGCTACTGGGAGGACGACGCCTACATCCATCTCGAGTTCGCCCGCTCCCTCGCTCAGGGCCACGGCTTCAGCTTCAACGGCCATATCGTCTACGGCGATACCTCCCCACTCTGGGTGTGGCTGCTGGCCGCCACCCACGTCCTGATCCCCTCCTGGATGGCTGCCGGCAAGACGCTCACGGCCGTCGTCGCCGTCCTCGCCCTTGGCGTCGTCGTCCGGGGCCTCTTTGTCGCCCC
>CAXTWN010000007.1:48755-48998 GCA_964248055.1 uncultured Acidobacteriaceae bacterium
GGGGCGCGTTCCGCTTTGCCCGCGGCCTTACCCGTGAGCTCAGCCCCGACGACAGCCGCGCCTTCGCCGCCGCCATGCTCCTGGTCTTCGTAGTCAATCCCTACTTCGGTTACTGGGCCTTCTCCGGGATGGAGGCGCTCGGCGCCGCCGGCCTGGTCTGCTGGGGCCTGGTCGCGGTTGCCTCCGCCCCTCTCGCCGAGCCCACGACCCCCACGCGCTTCCTGCTCGGCTGCGCCGCGGGCC
>CAXTWN010000008.1:0-2262 GCA_964248055.1 uncultured Acidobacteriaceae bacterium
GAACTGGGCCCCGACGCCTTCAAGGAAACCGGCAACTGGACGCACGCCGTGCCCCTCGACCGGCTTCCCCGCGGCGCCTGGTGGACCATCTTCAACGATCCCGAGCTCAACCAGCTTGAACCGCAGGTCGAGCAGGCCAACCAGACCCTCCGCGAGGCCGACGCCAACCTGCGCGCCGCCCGCGCCGAGATCCGCATCCGTAACGCCGACCGCTTTCCCACCCTCGGCGTCAACGCCACCACGCCCGCCCGGCGCTACAACCCCAACACGCCGTACTTCAATCCCGCCCCGCCTGTCAGCGAAAACGGCAGCCAGCAATACCCGTTCCAACTCACCTATGAGGTCGATCTCTGGGGCCAGGTGCGCCGCAACATCGCCGCCGGCAAGGAAGAAGCCCAGGCCACCGCCGCCGACCGCCAGAACATCCTGCTCTCGCTGCAAACCGAGCTGGCCATGGACTACTTCGAGGTGCGCTCCGCCGATGCGCAACAGGCTCTGCTCAACGCCACCGTCGCCCAGTACGAAGAGGCCCTCCGCATCACCACCAACCGCTACAACGGCGGCGTCGCCAACAAGTCCGACGTCACCCAGGCGCAGGCGCAGCTCCAATCCGCGCAGGTCGCCGCCTCCGACGTCACCATCGCCCGCGCCCAGTTCGAGCACGCTGTCGCCAACCTCATCGGGGAAACTCCCGCGGCGCTCAACATTCCCTTCTCGCCGCTTCCGGAAGACACCACGCCGCCGCTCATCCCCACCGGCCTTCCCTCCCAGCTGCTCGAGCGCCGCCCCGATGTCGCCGCCGCCGAGCGCCGCGCGCAGGAGGGCAACGAGGCCATCGGCATCGCCCAGTCCGCCTTTTATCCCTCCATCATCCTGAGCGGCTCGGTCGGCTTCCAAAGCACCGCCGCGCTCCAATCCCTCTTCAGCCCCGCAAGCGTCGTCTACTCGCTGGGCCCCGGGCTCGCCTACACCTTCTTCGACGGCGGCCGCCGCCGCGGCATCAAGGAGGAGGCGCTCGCCCAGTTCGATCGCAACAGCGCCGATTACAAGCAAACCGTCCTCGACGCGGTGGAGCAGGTCGAGGACAACCTCGTGGGCCTGCGCGTGCTCTCGAACGAAGCCGTCCAGCAGCGCACCGGTACCGCCGCCGCTGTCGAATCCGAACGCATCTTCAACAACCGCTACCTCGGCGGCCTGGACACCTACCTCCAGGTCATCACCGCCCAAACCACCGCCCTGATCAATGAGCGCAACGACATCGACATCCTGCGCCGTCGCATGGACGCCACCGTCATGCTCATCAAGGCCCTGGGCGGCGGCTGGGACCGCACTCAACTTCCTCCGTCCTAGCGTAGACGCTTCTACCTCTGCGAAAGAGCTGACCCTCACCCGGTGAGAGCTCAGTAGTTCCTAGAACGGCTCACCCTGTGCCTCAAACCATTGTCATTCCGAGCAGAGCGAGGAACCTGCTTCTTGCCGGGACCACCGCCCTTTTCAAACAGCGTCATCCTGAGCGCACCGGGGTCCCCGGCGAGCTTGCTCCCTGGGGTGGAAGCGAAGGACCTACGTATTTCTGCTCCAGGGTCGAACACAATGACGCTTTAAAGTTCACAGGCTCGCCTTCCCACGCGGAATGACACCTGCGGTTGCAAGTGCTACTCTCACCCGCAATGCCGGGCGCCCAACCCACACGCCGAACCTTCCTCACCCTTACCACCGGCCTTCTCGGCGCACATCTCCTTCCTGCGCAGACCTCTTCGCCCGCCCGCAGCAGCGTGGCCGACCTGGAGCGTACGCGCGTGCTCGCCGAAGCCAAAGGCGCCCTCACCAGCCCCGTCACCGCGATCACCGCATCCGCCAACCCCCAAGCTCAACCCAACCACTTCTTCACCGAGATCGAACCTGACATCCGCACAGCGGGCGGCCTTCCGGCCCCGAAACTCTTTCGCACCCAGGCCCGCGCTCTCCGCGAGCTTTCGGCCACCGTCGCCTGCCTCAGCGCCGCCTATCTCCTCACCCCAGACCCCGCCTACGCGGCCAAAGCCGCGGAACACCTCCGTCCCAACCTCATCACGCCTGCCACCCGTCTCGAGCCGACCTTCGATCAGGCCGGCTGCGCCCCTGGCACCCCCTCCGGCACACCCGCCGGCGTGGTTGACCTCGTTCCCCTGGCCGAACTCGCCCGAGCCCTCACCTTCTTTATCGACGCGGTCGGCCCGAACTTCCTCACTGATGCAGAATGGGACACCCTCCAGGCCTGGT
>CAXTWN010000008.1:2272-6130 GCA_964248055.1 uncultured Acidobacteriaceae bacterium
GGTTTGGGGCGGCCAACACCTGGCTGCACACCAACCGCGCCGCCGGCATCGCGCGCGACAGCAAAGACCACCGCGCCTCCGCCTGGCTGCTGATCGCCTCCGCCTTTGGCCGCCTGCTGCGCGACGGAACCGCCGTCGACACCTGCCGCAAGCTCTTCCGCAAACCCACCCTGCGTAACCAGATCCGTCCGGACGGCGTCTTCCCGCAGGAGGTTGCCACCCCGCTCCCGTATCGCAACACCCTCTTCAACTTCGATCTGCTCGCCGGCGCGTGCCAGCTTCTCCACTCACCCCTGGATCCGCTCTGGCCCTACGAACTCATCGACGGCGTCGGCCTGCGCATGGTCGCCGCCTATCTATTCCCTTATGTCGATCATCCGGAGCGCTGGCCGTTTGTCGCCGATGCCACCGGCTTCCGCGACCTTCCCGGCCGACGCCCCGGTCTGCTGTTCACCGGCCGCGCCTACGACCGCCCGGAGTACGTGGAACTCTGGCAAAGGCTCCCCGCCACGCCCCCTGAGACCGTAGCCGGCACCTTTCCCATCCGCGAACCCCTGCTCTGGACAGCCCGCGCCCCCCACGGCTTCTAGCCGCGCGCTTGGACCTCAGTTTGCAGGCGTTCTCTCACAGGGAACGGGTCATGCATCGACGCGAACGCGGCTGGCGGAGCATGCAAGCGACGTTGTCATCGCGTACCACGACATGGGGGTCGTAGGGGTAAGTTACACCTACTTCACACGTTGTCATCTCGACCGGAGCATGGCATGGCGGCCCTACGTACGCTCACGACCGGGAAAAGCCGACTAGTCGATCGAGATCTTTCGCAACAGCCGGAAGTCGCTCAGCATCTTGCCCGTGCCCAGCACCACCGAGGCCAACGGGTCATCCGCGATCGACACCGGCAGCCCCGTCTCTTCACGAATACGCTTGTCCAGGTTTTTGATCAGCGCGCCACCGCCGGTCAGCACGATGCCGCGATCGGAGATGTCCGCTGAGAGCTCGGGCGGCGTGCGCTCCAGCGCCACGCGAATCGCGTTCATGATGGTCGCAATCGACTCACCCAGCGCCTCGCGGATCTCCGAGTCCTCGATCGTAATCGTCTTCGGCACACCTTCAATCAGGTTGCGCCCTTTGATCTCCATCGTGATCGGCTTGTCCAGCGGGAACGCCGAGCCCAGCTCAATCTTCACCTGCTCCGCCGTCCGTTCGCCGATCAGCAGGTTGTACTTGCGCTTGAGATACGTCTGCACGGCGTCATCCATCTGGTTGCCCGCCATGCGCACCGACCGCGAATACACAATGCCTGCCAGCGAGATCACCGCGATGTCGGTCGTCCCGCCGCCGATGTCCACTACCATGTTGCCGCCCGGCTCTGTAATCGGCAGACCCGCGCCAATGGCCGCCACCATCGCCTGCTCCACCAGGTGCACCTCGGACGCCTTGGCCCGGTAGGCCGAGTCCATCACGGCACGCTTTTCTACCTGCGTGATCTCCGAAGGCACGCCAATCACGATGCGCGGATGCACCATCATCTTGCGGTTGTGCGCCTTCTGGATGAAGTAGTTCAACATCTTCTCGGTGTGCTTGAAGTCGGCGATCACCCCGTCCTTCATCGGCTTGATGGCGATGATGTTGCCCGGCGTGCGACCCACCATCTCCTTGGCTTCCTTGCCCACCGCCTCCACCTCGTTGGTCACGCGGTTCACGGCGATGATCGAAGGCTCGTTGACGATGATGCCCTTGCCCGCGGCGAAGACGAGCGTATTGGCCGTACCAAGGTCGATGGCCAGATCGCTGGAAAACAGCGAAAAAATCGACCGCATATTGCTGACGCGGCCAGCGCGCGTCTGAAACATCTTTGAGGACATGGAGCCGTTTCTTACCCGTTCGCGGAATCAGAGCCTATTGTACGGCTTCGCTTCGCCATGCCCCCTGTGCAAGGCCATGGCGTCCGCAGGCCGGCTCGCGCCCGGCTAGAATCGAAGCGAGCAACGGAGACCCATCTGCATGATCATCGGCGTTCCCAAGGAAGTGAAGGATCACGAGAGCCGCGTCGGCATCACCCCCGCCGGCGCCAAAGCCCTGACCGAGGCCGGCCACAAGGTGCTGGTCGAGCACGACGCCGGGGCTCTCTCCTCCTTCCCCGATGACGACTACCAGGCCGTCGGCGCGGAGATCGTCGGCGAGGCCTACCACGTGTGGCGGCTCGCCGACATGGTCGTCAAGGTCAAGGAACCGGTGAAGCAGGAGTACTTCCACTTCCGCGAAGGCCTTACGCTGTTCACCTATCTGCACCTGGCACCGCTGCAGGAGCTCACGCAAAACCTGCTGGACAAAAAGGTCACCGGCATCGCCTATGAGACCGTCCGGGATCGCGCCGGCTCCTTGCCGCTGCTCACGCCCATGTCCGAGGTCGCCGGCCGGCTCTCCGTGCAGGTCGGCGCGACGTACCTCGAAAAGGAGCATGGCGGTCGCGGTGTGCTCTTGGGCGGTGTGCCCGGCGTACCCCCGGGTAATGTGTGCATCATCGGCGGCGGCATCGTCGGCACCAATGCAGCCAAGATGGCGCTGGGCCTGGGCGCAAAGGTCACGCTGGTCGATCTGAACCTCAACCGCCTGCGCGAGCTCGATGACATCTTCGCCGGTCGCGTCTTCACGCTGGCGTCCAACAGCTACAACATCGAACGCGCGGTCAGCGAGGCCGATCTGCTCATCGGAGGCGTGCTGATCCCCGGAGCCGCCGCTCCCAAGATCGTCACCCGCGCTATGGTCAGCAAGATGAAAAAGGGTGCGGTGATCGTGGACGTCGCCATCGACCAGGGCGGCTGCATCGAGACCGCGCGCCCCACAACCCACTCCGATCCCAGCTTCGAGGTCGACGGCGTTGTGCACTACTGTGTCACCAACATGCCCGCCGCCGTTCCCAACACCAGCACGCTGGCGCTCACCAACGCAACGTTTCCCTACGTACTGAGGCTCGCGAACGTCGGTCCCAAGGCAGCCATCGCGGCCGATGCCGGCGTAGCCGAAGGGGTGAACACGATCGAGGGCAAGCTGACCTACAAGGCAGTCGCCGAAAGTCAAAACCGCGAGTACACCCCTATCGACTCTCTGCTCCCGTAGCCTCAGCGCCACGCGCGTGGCTCCCGCCATAGCAGGGGCGGCGTAAACTCTTGGGCATGGGCGAGAACGGCAGCCGGCGCGCGTGGGTCCTCGTGCTCGTGTGCAGCCTGCTTGTGTTGTTCCTCACCCTGGGTGCCCTGAACGCCTTCAACGTTCGCCTGCTCGACCCCGAGTCTCCATTGGAGACGCTGGTCTTCCTGGCACTCTCCATTGTTGCGTTCTTGCTCTTCGTCGGCGTCTTGGTCGTGCTGGTGCGCAACCTGTTGAAGCTCTTTGCAGACCAGCGCAGCCGCGTCTTGGGAACCCGTCTGCGAACGCGCATGCTGTGGGGCGCCGTTCTGGTTTCGCTGGTGCCACTGGTGTTTATGCTGGCCTTCAGCTACCTGCTGATGAACCGTGCCGTGGACCGCTGGTTTTCGCAGCCCATCACCGCGATCCGCAATGACGCCGACCGCCTGAGCGAGGCGCTCGCGCGGTACGCCGACGCCAACGCGCGGTCGCAGGCGGACACACTCGCCGTGGCACTTGCCGACGCTCCCCTGGTCGCCAGCGGAGCCCAGGGCAAAGGCCATAGCCGCCTCGCGCAGCCCCCGCCGAACTCTGCGGTGTATCGCACGCTGCAGGCCCACGAGATCACGCTGCAGGGTGGGTTTGCGGCGCTCTACCGCGATGGGCTGCCGATCACCTCGTTTCACGTTCCTTCGGTGGATCCTGCCACGGCCCGCCTACGTCCTC
>CAXTWN010000008.1:6140-8990 GCA_964248055.1 uncultured Acidobacteriaceae bacterium
CTCTCCGGTCCCTCCGGCCCTGCGGTGGAAGAAGAGGCCGCTTCCGTCCCGGGTCGCTCCGATGCCATGGTGCCGCTGGAGGGAACGACGGCGAACGCCATCCTGCAAGCCGCTCAGCGCAACGAGGGCTCGCTGCTCTCACTCGGCGGGGTGGATTACAGCATCGCGATGGCCGGCCTCAAGCACGGGGGTCTGGTCGTGGTCGGTCTGCCGCTGCCCAGCGATGTCAGCGTGATCAACCAACATCTGCGCCGCGCCTCGGCCGCGTACTGGATCATCTTTCGTGAGCGCCGCCAGGTACGCACGCTCTACACGGGACTGCTGCTTCTGATCACCGTGCTGGCGCTGTTTGCCTGCTGCTGGCTGGCGCTCAACACGGCCAAGCAGGTGACGCGGCCCATGGAGACGCTCGCCGAGGCGATGGAGGCGATCGCCGCCGGAGACTACGCCCGGCGCGTCGAGCAGTCCGCCACAGAAGAACTGGGCGAACTGGCCGAAAGCTTTAATCAGATGGCCGCAGACCTGGAATCGGCACGCTCCACCGCCGACGCGTCCGCAACCCAACTCAGCGAGCTGAACGCGGCGTTGGAGCGCCGACGCACCGAACTCGAGACCATTATCGAGACCATTCCCGCGGGTCTGGCGACGCTCTCGCCGGATCGCCGCATTGTGCTGGTGAACCGGGCGTTCTCCGAGATGCTGGACCCCGGCGGCGAGCGCTCGTTCGTTGGTCTCGCGCTGAAAGAGGCGCTGCCGCACGAAGCCATCGAGGTGATCGAGCGGCTGATGCAGCGCAGCCATCGCATGGGCTCGGCCTCCACCGAGTTCCAGCTCGCGGCCGCCGGCAACGTGCTGGAAGCCTCTGCCGTGATCGCGCTGCTCGAACGCGGCCCCGCAGCCGCTCGTGAGCACCTCGGCTATGTGCTCGTGCTGGAAGATGTCTCCGAGGTGCTGCGCGCTCAGAAGCAGAGCGCCTGGAAGGAGGTCGCGCAGCGTGTCGCGCACGAGATCAAGAACCCACTGACGCCCATCTCGCTCAACGCGGAGCTCATTCGCCGTCACGTGGACCGGCTACAGCCGACCCTCACCGAACGAGGCGTCTCCACCCGTTCCATTGAGGTTATTCAGCGCTCCACCGAGGTGATCGGCTCCTCGGTCGAGACCTTGCGGTCGCTGGTGGACCAGTTCGGTTCGCTCGCCGAGTTCCCCACCGCCCGCCCGCGCGCTGCAGATCTCAACACCATCGTTGAGGACGCGTTGGCCCTGTTCGCCGGACGCCTGGGCACCATACGCCTCAGGCGCAAGCTCACCACGGGTCTGCCGTTGGTCTTCGCGGATCCGGAGGCGCTGAAGCGGGCGATCTCCAACCTCATCGACAACGCGGCCGAAGCCATGAGCGAGAGCCTGCTGCGCGAGCTTGAGGTGAGCACCCGTGTTCTCGACACGGGGCTCCTTGAACTGACCGTCTGCGACACCGGCCCGGGCCTCACCGACGAGATGCGCGAACGCCTGTTCCTGCCTTACTTCTCCACCAAGCAGCGCGGCACAGGCCTGGGCCTGTCCATCGCCGCCAAGATCGTCCAGGAGCACGGCGGCACCATTCGCGCGGAGAAGAACCAGCCCTCCGGGGCACGGTTCATCGTGGAGCTACGGGCCGCGCCGATCAGCGACAGTGAGCCGGCGAGCTCGCCAACAACGGCAGATCGGCCCGAGCGGATCCTCGCATGAATCAGGTCCTCATCGTCGACGACGAGGCCGACATTCGCGGCTCGCTGGAAGCGATTCTGCGCGAAGAAGACTACGCGGTCACCACCGCCGGCACGGCCTCCGAGGCCCGCACCCTGTTGCGCGATGCCGATTACCAGGCCGTTCTGCTGGACATCTGGCTGCCCGACGGCGATGGCCTTGATGTGCTCGCGGAGATCCGGCGCGGCACGGGCGGCGAAGCGCGCGCCAATGCGCCCGAGGTCATCATGATCTCCGGCCATGGCACCATCGAGGCTGCCGTGCGCGCCACCAAATTGGGCGCCTTCGACTTCCTGGAAAAGCCGCTCTCACTGGACCGCACCCTGCTGGTCCTGCGCAACGCCGTCCAGGCGCATCAGCTGCGCGAGGACAACGAGGAGTTTTCGCGCCAGCTGGCGACCACCGGCTCCGTCACCGGGCAATCGGTGTCGATGAAGGCCCTGCGCCAGCAGATCCGGGTGATGGCGCCGACCAACGGGCGGGTGCTCATCTTCGGCGAGTCCGGCACCGGCAAGGAGCGCATCGCCCGTCTCATCCACGCGGAGTCGGAGCGTCGTGAACGGCCGCTCGTCGAGGTGAACTGCGCTGCCATTCCCGAGGATTTTATCGAGAGCGAGTTGTTCGGCTACCGCCATGGCGCCGGCCCGGGCGGGCCGAACCAACCGGCGGAAAAGCGCGGCACCTTTGAACGCGCCGACGGCGGAACGCTCTTCCTTGACGAGGTCGGCGACATGAGCCTGAAGACCCAGGCCAAGGTGCTTCGTGCGCTGGATGAGCAGCGCTTCTACCCTGTCGGCGCCTCGCGCCCGGTGCACATCGACGCGCGGGTAATTGCCGCGACCAACAAGGACCTGGAAGAAGAGATCGTGCGTGGAAACTTCCGCGAAGATCTGTTCTATCGTCTGAACGTTATCCCCTTCTCGGTGCCGCCGCTGCGTGAGCGCAAGGAGGACATTCCGTTGCTCGCGCGCGAGTTTCTCAGCGAGTTCGGGCAGCAGTACGGCCGCCCGCGCGTGGAGATCTCGGAGTCCGCGCTGCTGCAGCTGCGCGCCTACAACTGGCCGGGGACCGTGCGTGAGCTGCGCCCCATCATGGAGCGCGGAT
>CAXTWN010000008.1:9000-27425 GCA_964248055.1 uncultured Acidobacteriaceae bacterium
GTATTAATCCTCAACCCCAAGGTCACGCGCATCGAGGTGAAGCACCTCCCCATTCTCGTACAGCGCACGGACGGCCGCAGCAACGGCCGGGACGGCAGTCGCGAAGAGTTCTCTACCCTGCAGCAGGCGCGCGAGGCCTACGAACGCGAGTACATCCTCAAGGAGCTCGATCGCTCACACGGCAACATCAGCCGCGCCGCGGAGTCTCTGGGCCTGGAGCGCTCGCATCTGTACCGCAAGATGAAGGCGCTCGGCATCCAGCTGAACGACTGATCGGGGCGTCATGGTGTCCTAAGCAAGCTCGTATACTGGCCGCACATGCACAGTCTGCCTACCCTGCCACGGCGCGCGCGTACGTTCCCTTGTCTCGTGTTGGGCGCGTGTGCCCTCTCCGCCGTCGCACAAGGCCCCGCGCCGATCGCAAACAGCGCCACGCCCGCACTCCTCGACATCTACAAGGACCTGCACGCGCATCCGGAGCTCTCGCACTTTGAGACGCGCACCTCCGGCGTCCTCGCCGAGCAGCTGCGCAAAGCCGGATACAGCGTTACCGAGAACGTGGGGCGCTATCCGGATGGCTCGCAGGCGCACGGGGTCGTCGGCATCCTGAAGAACGGCTCCGGACCCACGCTGCTGATTCGCGGCGACATGGACGCTCTGCCCATCGCGGAGGAGACCGGCGTGCCGTATGCCAGCCATGTCACGGTGCGCGACAAGACGGGCGCGCAGGTCGGCGTCATGCACGCCTGCGGCCATGATGTGCACACCACCGTGCTGATCGGCACGGGACGCGCGCTGGCGGAGCGGCGTTCGCAGTGGCACGGCACGCTGATGCTCGTCGGTCAGCCCTCGGAGGAGACGATCGACGGCGCCAAAGCCATGCTCGCCGATGGGCTGTATGAGCGCTTCGGCCGCCCGGACCACATCATCGGCCTCCATGACACCAACACGCTCCCCGCGGGCAAGATCGGCTTCGTGCCCGGTCCCGCGCTGGCCAGCTCTACCTCCATCGACGTGCTCATTCGCGGCATCGGCGGCCACGGCTCCGCACCGCAGCTGGGCCGCGATCCTGTCACGCTGGCCGCGCTTTACATCACAGAGATGCAGACCATCGTCAGCCGTGAGGAAGATCCGCAGGACCCGACCGTCGTCACCGTCGGCGATATCCACGGTGGTACCAAACGCAACATCATCCCCGGTGAGGTGAAGCTCGAACTCACCACGCGGGCCTTCTCCGACAAGAGCCGCCAGGTCGTCATCGATGGCCTGCGCTCCATGGCCGCCGGGCTCAGCGCCTCCGCCGGTCTGCCGGCCGAGAAGGCAGCGACCGTCACGGTGCTCGAAGATGAGTCCACGCCCGTGATGTTCAATGATCCGGCGCTGATGGCCAAGATCCGCCCGGTCCTCGTAAGGACCCTTGGCGCCGACAACGTCGTGGACCAAACGAAGATCATGGGCAGCGAGGATGTAGGTGTCTTCGGGCTAAACCGTCAGATCCCGGTCGCGTTCCTGTGGCTCGGCGCCATGGACCCGGCGAAGTTCGCGGCGGCGCAGGCGGCGGGCAAGCCGCTGCCCGGGCCTCACACCAGTCGCTTCGAGCCGCTGCCCGAACCCACGCTGCACACCGGGGTGGAGGCGATGACCGCCACGGCCATCTCACTTCTGCAGTAGAGGACGGCGTATGCGCATTCTTCTTCCTGGCGGCTCCGGCCAGGTCGGCACCATCCTTGCCAGGCACCTGATGGCTTCCGGGCACGAGGTCACGGTGCTTTCGCGTCACCCGGAGGCACACGCGCACCAGCCGTGGCGCACGCTGGCGTGGGATGGCCTGACCCCGGCGCCGTGGGCCGCAGAGATCGACAGGTCGGACGCGGTGATTCACCTCTCCGGCCGCTCGGTGAACTGCCGCTACACGCCCACGAACCGCCGCGCCATCTACGACTCACGTATCAAGCCGACGATCCTTCTAGGCCAGCTCATCGCGGCCTCGCCCACACCGCCGCGCTTGTGGCTGAACGCCAGCACCAGCACCTTCTACCGACACGCCCTCGATCGGCCCCAGGATGAGTTCACGGGCGAACCGGGCGACCGGCCCGGGGAGCGTGGCACGCGCGAAGCTGCGGATCTGCCCGAGACCTGGAGCTTTTCGATCGACGTAGCGCATCGCTGGGAGGAGGCGCTGGCCGCCGTGCCCACCCCGCAGACACGCAAGCTGCGCCTGCGCTCCTCCATGGTCATGAGCCCTGACCCGGGCGGCGTCTTTTCCGTGTTCTCCGGGCTCGCGCGCGCCGGCCTGGGGGGCACGCAGGCCTCGGGAGAGCAGTTCGTCTCCTGGATCCACGACGTGGATTACTGCCGCGTGGTGGATCTCCTGCTTGAAAGGCCGGAGATCACGGAGGAGACCAGCGGCGTGGTGAACCTGAGCGCGCCCGGCCCGCTGCCCAATCGCGACTTCCTGCGGCTTTTGCGCCAGGCCTGGGGCCAGCCCCTGGGCTTGCCCGCACCTCGCCTCGCGCTCGCCGCTGGAGCACTCGTCATGGGCACCGAAACCGAGTTGATCCTGAAGAGCCGCTGGGTGATTCCTACCCTGCTGCGCCGGCACGGCTTCGAGTTCCGCTTTCCGCACTGGGCTGATGCGGCCGGCGATCTGGTGGCGCGGATGCGACAGAACAAGTCCTGAGCCCTCTCCTGCGGCGTCGCTCAGGGGCGCTCGACTTCACGACGCCAACGCCGGTAACGCACCGTCCCCGGCTCGTCGCCCGCACCCACGCAGCGCATGCCACAGCGCTGCATCACCTTGATGGATCCGGGTGCTGTCTCAAAGGCCTGCGCGCTGACCGAATGAACCTCCGGACGGCGCAACAGCCAGTGGATCAGCGCGTCGGCAGCCTCGCTGCCGTACCCCTTGCGCTGCTCCGAGGCGACAACCGAGTACCCCAGCTCCACATCGCCGCGCGCGCAGGGAAAGCCGCCCAGGCAGCCGATCAGGCGAGGCTGCCGGTCCTCCAGCACCATGTACCGGTGCCAGCCGAAGGTGGAAGGTTGCGCGCGCAACTGTGCCAGGATATGCGCCCAGACGTGCGGTTCCCAATGCTCCGGCGGCCAATCCCGCAGCGCTACCTCAGCCTGCAGGATCAAGGCCAATGAAGCCGCTCCCAGTGTCTCGGCTTCGAGCATCTCCGGGGTAATGGCGACGAGCCGCAATCTCGCCGTTCGGAGTGGCGCGGTCTGAAGACCCCAGCGCCGAAGCAGCGCAGAGATCACTCCGGATCCTCGGACAATGTGCGCCCTTCCGCCTGTGCCTCCAGGCTGCGCGCCAGCTGCTGCTTTTCAGCAATGCCCTCCAACTGCCGACGCCAGTCGAGCTCCTCGACAAAGCCGGCCGACCCGCGCCAGTCCTCACGCACCTTCACAAAGAGCTCCAGAAAGACCCGCGTGCCCAGCACCGCCTCGATCTCCTTACGTGCCGCCGTGCCTATACGCTTCAACATTGAGCCCTGCTGCCCGATGAGAATTGCTTTCTGTCCGGAGCGCTCACAAAAGATGGCCGCCGCGATCTTTGTTACCGGCAGCTTTCCATCCTTGGTCTTCTTGCGCGTGGCGGGCTCCTGGAACTGTTCCACCACCACGGCTGTGGCATAAGGAACCTCCTCGCCCGTGAAGAGCAGAATCTTCTCGCGAATCAGCTCGGCCACCAGAAAGCGCTCGGGCTGATCGGTGAGCTGATCCTTGGGAAAGTAGCGCTGCCCCTCCGGGAGATGCGCCACCACACGGTCCAGCAGCAGCTGCAGGTTCTCTTCCTTTCGCGCCGAGATGGGAATCACCTCGGCAAAATTGTGCAGCGCGGACCAATGCGCGATGAGCGGCAGGAGCGCACTCTTGGGCAGCGCATCGATCTTGTTCAGCACCAGCAGCACAGGACACTCCAGCCGCTTCACCATCTCCAGCGCCAGGTCGTCCTCCGCTTTGGAGAGAGCGCGCTTATGCTGTCCCAGCGAACGCACCTTGCGCGCGCCTTCAGCCTCGGTGCCTTCCGCGCTTTCGGCCTGCGCAGGCTCGGCGCTGGGCAGACGATGCGTCACGTCCACCAGAAACAACACGGCATCCCGCGCCTCCAACGCGTCCTGCACCTCCTGCAGCATGCGGCGATCCAGGTGCGTCTCCCCCCGATGCACGCCCGGCGTATCCACCAGAACAATCTGCGCCGGCGGCCGGCCTGGGTCCGTCTTTGTCTTTTTGCGGAGGGGCAGTTCCAACACACCCTGAATGCGGGTGCGCGTGGTTTGCGGTTTGTGCGTGACGATCGCGAGCTTCTGTCCCAGCAGCGCGTTCAGCAGCGTCGACTTCCCTGCATTGGGTCGGCCAACAATCGAGACGAAGCCGGAACGGAGTGCCATGTGTCCATCATCGCACCGGGTGCTGCGGTGTCTTCGCCGGCTACTCCGGTTCCGGCATGGAGACGGCGTTCTGCAGCCCCACACGCACACGCTCCACCAGGCGGTCCGTAGAGGCCAGCACCTCCAGCCGCAGCGGACCGTCCTCGACCACCTCGCCCGGAAATGGGATGTGCCCCGCGATCTCGCTGACCAGGCCACCCACGGTCTGCGCGTCGTAGCCCGTCAGCAACTGCGGCAGCACCTGCTCCGGGGTGTCGCCGGGGGTCTCCGGCTCGGTCCCGTCCATGGTGACCTCCGGCTGCGCGAACAACTCCCGCAAACGGCTTACCTCGAAGCTGCCCGGGATCACAAAGGTGCCGTTCGCCTCGGCCACCGGCTGATCGCCCGCAGGGATCGTGTCGTGCTCGTCCTCGATACTGCCCACGATCGCCTCCAACAGATCTTCGATGGTGACCAGCCCCGCGACCCCGCCGTACTCATCGATCACGATGCTCATGTGCTGTTTGCCGCGCTGCATCTCGCGCAGCAGCTCGTTCACCTTCTTGGTCTCGGGAATGAAGTGCGCCTCGCGCGCCAGGCTGGCCACATTGCGAACGGCGGCCTCGGCATCGTTCACCCCCAGCAGATCGCGGGCAAACGCGATGCCGGTCACATGATCCAGCGTGTCCATGTACACCGGAACGCGGGACACCTTGCGGTGATTGACCTCGTCCGTGAAGGCGGTCAGCGTCATGGTGGAAGGCACCGCGAAGATATCCGGCCGGGGGGTCATCACCTCGCGCACGATCTTGTCCCCAAACTCCACCACGGAGCGCACCAGTTCACGGTCGCTCTCCTCCAGGATGCCTTCCTCTTCGCCGGCCTCGAGCAGCGCATCGACCGCCTCACTCTGCGGCCTGGCCTCGTCCTTCGCCTCCGGCTCCGCCAGGTTCGCGATAGAAAGCACCAGCGAGATCAGCAGCGTGATCGGCAGCACCAGGTAGAGCAGACCGCGCAGCGGCACGGCGAGCCTCCGCAGCCAGCGAGCCGGTGTGCGCGTGAACAGTACCTGCGGCAGCAGACGCTCGAAGAAGAGCACCGCCAACCCCAACTCCAGCGCTGTCTGCAGCACAGCGAATTTCAGGTGCGGTCCCTGCCACGCCACCCGGCTTGCCAGCAGGAGCGCCAGTCCGCCCAGCGCGATGTGTGAGAGCACCGTAGCCGAGATCGCCGCGGAGTCGCGCCCAAGCCGCAGCCGAGGCTCCACATCGCGCTCCCAGACGGCGACCGCCTCGCCCGGCTCACGAGACAAAAAGCGATCCAGCTCCGCATAGATCCGCTCCGCATAGGCCGCCAGCGTCATCATCGCGAGCAGCACCAGCAACCCAAGCGCGTAAAGAAGGCTCATCTTGAGGCCCCGCGTCGCTTCGCTGCGCCGATGCTCCTCAGCGCGTCGGCTGAGCGCCCGATCAGCCCGCCGGGCAGGCGCAGCCGGCTCTGCAGTTCGGCCTCCCGGGCGGCCATCTCGCCACCGTCGACCTCGTGGTCCATGCCGTGGAGGTGCAACACGCCATGCAGCAGCAGCACGCGCAGTTCGTCGCGCAAGGGGTGTCCGTGCTCCTGCGCCTGGCGCGCGGCCGTCTCCAGTGAAACCGCAAGGTCTCCGGCGTACACGCCGGTGAACTCCACAGGCGCGGGAAAGCTAAGCACGTCGGTGGGTTTGTTCTTGCCCCGGAAGTCGCGATTCAGGCGACGCAGCGCGCGGTCGTCGGACAGCAGCACCTCGATCTCGCCGGCGAGCCCCACGGCAGCCTGCGCGGCCCGCAGAAAGCGCGTCAGCCCGGCGCGCGAGATCTTCAGCGCGCGCCATGGGTCGGCCTCGTGAGCAAACTCTCGTGGAGGCTCAAGTGAGATCATCTGCCTGCTTGGATGCAGAGCCGCCCGTCACTGCGGCTTCAGCCTGGGCGCGCGGTCTTCGGCGTCGGAGGGCAGCCGCATCCCCGGCTCCGCATCCATCGCCAGGGGCATCTGCTCGGCGCGGGTGTGGCTCTCGTACGCCTGCACAATGCGCTGCACCAGGGAGTGGCGCACCACGTCCTTGTCCTCGAAGTGGCAGAAGCCGATCCCCTCTACCCCGTCCAGCACGCGCAACGCCTCCAGCAGGCCGCTCTTCTTCGGGTTGGGCAGATCGATCTGGGTGAGATCGCCGGTGATGACCGCCTTGGACCCGTTGCCGAGCCGGGTGAGAAACATCTTCATCTGCTCGTTGGTGGTGTTTTGCGCCTCATCCATGATGATGAAGGCCTCGCTCAGCGTGCGGCCGCGCATGAACGCGAGCGGCGCGATCTCGATCACGCCGGTCTCCAGCATGCGATCCACCTTTGCCGGATCGAGCAGGTCATAGAGCGCGTCGTAGAGCGGCCGCATGTAGGGATCGACCTTCTCCTGCAGCGATCCGGGCAGGAACCCGAGCCGCTCGCCGGCCTCCACTGCCGGCCGAACCAGGATGATGCGTGACACCTTTTTGGCCAGCAAGGCGCAGACCGCCATGGCGACCGCGAGATAGGTCTTGCCGGTTCCGGCAGGCCCCAGGCCGAAGACCATGTCGTTCTGTTCGATCGCGTCCAGGTACTTGCGCTGATTAGGCGTGCGCGGCTGCACGCTGCGCTTGGTGCCCGCACCGCGCTGCTTGCCGCTCTCGATGAGCCCGCGCAGGGTAGCTGTCGGGTCGGCGACCAGCACCCGGAGCAGTGCGTTCAACTCGCCATTGTGCGGATGTACGCCGGTCCGGCGCAGGTGCTCGAAGTCGGCAAACAGGCCTTCCACGCGCGCCACCGCGCCCGCCTCGCCCATCACCCGTACCGAGTCCGATCGAAGATCGATCTGAACCCCAAGGCTGTCTTCCAGGAGACGAAGATTTTCGTCGCGGGTGCCGTACAACGGCTCAATTCCAGGGGTAAGCGGCAGCGATGTTTTTACCAAGAAAGGACCTGACCTCCGTCAGCGCGCATCTGTGGATTGGATGTTTGGGAACGAGCCTCGTTGCAGTGACCGGGGGCTCTCCACCCGTCAGCCGTATGCGGCTGGAAGCCTGTCGCGAGCCGTCCTGCGATCGAGTTGGCGGAGTGTGCCAAACGAGTAACGATGTTGCCGAGAGCGTAGCGCTGACCGCGAGGCGAGGTCAAGCAAATATCTGGAAAACAGGGCACGGCTCTGTCGCAGGCGCATCATTTGGGAACATACCCTCTGTCGACCTGCCCTTTTCTGCCGGAACCCTGCCTCACGCGGCGTCCTGAACGTGGCGCGAAAGTCCGGTCGCGCGGGCCCTCCGCCTCTTGCGGTACCCTTTCCCTCAGGTCGGGCTGTGTGCGCGGTTTGTTCTGTGCACGTGGCAGGACCACACTACCGGGAACCCTCCCTGATCTATTTGAAAGAGAGATGTGCATGGCTGACAACGACGTGCTTAGCAACCAGAAGTCCATTCTGGACAACCAGAACTCCATTCTTGGGAACCAGAAGTCGATTCTGGCCAACCAGGAGGAGATCAAGAAGAACCAGGAGCAGATCCTGTCCAATCAAGAGGCCATTCTGACGGCCGTGAAGAAGTAACGCCGGCCCTCCGGCCGCATGCAGACCCGGTGCCCTCCCCCGCGGAGGGCACCGCTGTTACGGCGCCGCCCCGATCGGGGTGTCCGGTCCGCGTTCCACGTTGGGCACCAGTTGACCCCGCAGCCCACTCCCTCTAAAATCGAAGGGTTGCAGGAGATGCGGCCCGCGCTGTGTCCGCACCAGCGTCTGGCCTGCACCCATTCCCCGTCACCTTCGGGTAACCAAGAGAGTTTTCGATGGCCAATCATGTTTCCTCGCTGAAGCGCGCCCGCCAGACCGTCACCAGGACGGCGGTGAACCGCTCCAACCGCTCCAAGCTCCGTACCGTCCTGCGCTCCATGCGCGAGGCCCTCGCCGGCGGCAACGCCCAGACGGCGGCCGAGCAGTACCGCGCCACGGTGTCCATTCTGGACAAGAGCGTGCAGAAGGGCGTGCTGCACAAAAACACCGCCAGCCGCTACAAGGGCCGTCTGAACGCCCGGCTCAAGGCACTCGCCACCACGGCCGTCTAAGCGGGCACCTGATCCCAAAGCTGCAACAAGGGCCGGCCATGCTGGCCCTTTTGTTTTGCCGGGATGTTCCCTACTGCGGCGCGCCTTCCGGCTTCTGGGGGCCCTTGAACTCGGGTGTTTCGCCCGGCGCGAGCAACGTGGGTGGCTTGCGCTGCTCCCCCGCGGCGTCGCCGTTGGTCGTACTCTTTGCCGCTCCCCCGGGAGCCGCAACCCCGGCGCCGGCAGTTGCCGATGCGCCCGCCCCTGCTCCCGCGGCAGAGCTGTCTGCCGGACCCGGCAGCGGTGCCGGAGGCGCCGTGGTCTCCTCTGCAGGGACGGCCGTCTCGGCCGCGATGGGCCGGCTGATGCGTCGCAGCACCACCGGTCCCGTGGAGACGGGCGGCGTCATCGTTTGCGCCTCGGCCAGCTCCTTGCGGTCGCGGTCGTTCAGCTCCGGCAGCGTGTACAGATTGATCGCATCGTTGCTGAGGACCGCCAGCGTTCGCCCGTCCGGCGACAGATCGAAGTTTTCGGGCGACCGGGCCACCGGCACACATTGCACGTCCAGCAGCAGATCGCCGCTCTCGGTCTGGTAGACACGCAGCTCCTGGTTCAGCAGAGCGTCGTCCCCGGTGATGCCGCCCGGCGTGGCCAGGCCGCTGCTGGAGGCGGTCAGCCGGCTCATCACGAAGCGCCCAGCCTCGGGTGCGGTCACAAAGGTGACCGGTTGCAGGGTCTCTCCGAAGGGCTCCTGCCAGGTCTCATGCCCATCGAAGCCATACATCTCCAGCTTCTGTGCGCCATCCCCCAGCCCACAGCTCACAGCCACAAACTCGCTGCGACTTACCAGCTCCAGTCGTGGCAGGCAGGTGCTGTCGATCTTGGTGAGATCCTGCGGCTTGCCCTCGTACTCGTTGAAGCTTACGGACCAGCGGTTGCGGTTGAGGTCGTCCGCCCAAAGGTATCCGTCGCCGTCCAGCGCCAGCCGAATTAACCCCGGCGATCCCAGCGCCCCCGCGGGCCGGAGCTGCGGATGCGCATTCGGTTCAGAGGGCGTGACGATCCGGTAGAACTCGATCGTCGTGTGCTTGTGTTTGGCGCCCGAGGGCTCATCCCCGTTCCCCTTCTCCTCGGCTGGCCGCTGCAGCTCCACCGTGACGATCTGCCCGTCCGCGGAGCCCATGACCACCTCCGGGTGGCCGGCGCGATGGGGGATCGGCACGCGCTCAAACGCCGTGCCTGTTGGGAGGCCACGCAGCGGCGTGAAGGTGGAGAGGGTATCGCCCGAACGCAGCACAAACACCCCCTGGCCGACGGCCCACAGATAGCGGCCGTGATCATGCAGGTGCCATTCGGTGCGCGCGAGAATCTTCCCCGTGGGCACCTCAACGACCTCGGCGGCCACCAGGCGGTCCTGGTCGTTCTCGTCATCGCCCGCCAGCCGCGGCACCAGCGAGCGCAGGCTGTAGCTGAAGAGCAGATGGGTCTTGTCCAGCACGTGAATCGTCGCCATGGAGGCGCCGGCGTGCATCAGGGCCAAGGTATAGCCGGGAAATCCCAGCGCGGAGAGGGGCAGCCGGACGCTGGGCACGGGCTTGAGCGGCCGGGACGCAACGGCACTAACGCCCGTCATCGTCAACAGGACTGTGGCTGCACAAGTTACTTTCCGCGCAATGGTTTGCAGGCGCCGCTTGAAGGACATGGAGATTTGGCCCGCCTCCCGCTCCCGTTCCTTGTAGGCTCTAGTTTAGACGATGCGGTGCTCTGCCGGTGAGGGCGCCGGGAACCGGTGTGGCGTAGCCGTCGTACTCTGGACCAGCCAAACTTTGAGGAAACGAAAGCGATGCAAGGAAAGTTCGCGAAGTTGAAGTCCCCGTGTGTTCGCCGCAACCCCGGCGCTGGAACCGCGCTAGCGTTCGCTCTTTTGGGCAGTACCGTTACCGGCACCGCCGGCCGCGCGCAGAGCCCTGCCCCGACCGGCAACACGGGCGCTGCGCCCATGCAGCACTCCCAGCTTGCCCCGGTCTTCGACACGAGCGCGATGAACACCTCGGTGGACCCTTGCACGGACTTTTACAAGTTTGCGTGCGGCAACTTTGCAGCCAACCATCCCATCCCCGCAGACCAGACCAGCGTGAACCAGTTCTATACGCTGTACAACGTCAACACGGAGCGGCTGCAGGGCATCCTGACGAAGTTTGCAAGCGACACGCCCGACCGCACGCCCAACGAGCAGAAGATCGGCGACGACTACGCCGCCTGCATGAACACCGATCTGATCGAGCAAAAGGGCCTGGCGCCCGCGCAGTCGCTGCTGGAGCAGATCGATCGCGTCACCAAGCCCGGTCTGCCCTACTTCGCCGGCGAACTACAGCGCTTTGGCGTGGACGTCCTCTTCCAGTACACCGAGATGCAGGACTTCAAGGACTCCACCAAGCAGATCGCCGCTGTCTTCCAGGGCGGTCTCGGTCTGCCTGAGCGCGACTACTACACGCGTACCGGCGACAAAGACAAACAGCTGCGCGAACAGTACGTCGAGCACATCACCAAGATGCTGACGCTGGCCGGCGAAACGCCGCAGCGCGCGGCCGCGGACGCCCGCGACATCCTCGCCTTTGAGACCAAACTTGCCGAGGCCTCCCTGACCGTCACGGAGATGCGCGATCCGGCCGCCATCTACCATCCCGAGTCGCTCTCCGCCTTCCAGTCCAGCCTCAGCGGGATCCCGTTCGCGCCCTACCTGGAGGCCGTCCACTCGCCGGCGATCACCTCGCTCAATAACGCCACCCCCAAGTTCTTCCCCGCGATGGTCACGGCGGTAATGTCTACCCGGATCGAGACACTGCGCGCCTACCTTCGCTACCATGTCCTGACCACCTCCGCCGGCAATCTGTCGCGTGCCTTCGACGCGGAGAACTTCCGCTTCTACGGCACACAGCTGAACGGGCAGCCGGAACAGCGGCCGCGCTGGAAGCGCTGCGCCCAGACCGTGGACGGGGCGCTGGGCGAGGCGCTGGGACAGGTCTACGTGCAGCAGTACTTTGCGGGCGACAGCAAGGCCAAGACGCTGCAGATCGTGCATGACATCGAGACCGCGATGGACCACGACCTCGACACGCTGGCCTGGATGAGTCCGGAGACCAGGGTGCGGGCCAAAGAGAAGTTGCACGCCATCACCGACAAGATCGGCTATCCGGAGCACTGGCGCGACTACTCGATGCTCGCCATCTCGCCGACGGATGCGTTCGGAAACCAGCAGCGCGCCACGGCCTTTGAAAGCGATCGCGAGCTCAACAAGATCGGACAGCCGGTGGACAGGCTCGAGTGGGGCATGACGCCGCCGACCATCAACGCCTACTACGACCCCAGCATGAACAACATCAACTTCCCTGCCGGGATCCTGCAGCCGGCCTTCTACGATCCGAACGCCGATCTGGCGGAGAACTACGGTCATATCGGGGCGGTCGTGGGGCACGAGCTGACGCACGGCTTCGACGACGAGGGCTCCCAGTTCAACGGCGCCGGCAATCTCGACGATTGGTGGACGGCTGCGGACAAGAAGAACTTCGAGGCCCGTACCTCCTGCCTGGCCAACGAGTACAGCGGCTTCGTCGCGGTGGACGATGTGCACGTGAACGGCAAGCTGACCCTGGGCGAGAACACCGCCGACAACGGCGGCCTGCTGCTGGCGTACATGGCCTACCTTGACCGCGCCAGGCAGAACGGCGAGGACGTCACCGCCAAGGTCAACGGGTATACCGGACCGCAACGCTTCTACATCGCCTTTGCGCAGAACTGGTGCGAGAACATCCGGCCGGAGATGGTGCGCAAACAGGTGCTAACCGATCCACACTCGCCCAACCACTTCCGCACCAACGGGCCCATTGTGAACCAGCCGGGCTTTGCGGCGGCGTTCAGCTGCAAGGCGGGCTCGCCCATGGTACCGGCCCAGAACTGCCGCGTGTGGTGAGGGAGAAGGGCGGCCGGGGCCTGGGTCTGGCGGCCTGCGCCCTGGCCAGTGTCTTCTGGGGCTGCGGGTTTCTGTTTGGCAAGCTCGCGCTCGCGGAGATGAACGTCGGCGCGATGGTGTTCTACCGCTTTTCCTTCGCGGTGCTCGGGTTGCTGCCGATGCTGTTCACGCATCGCCCACACCTGAACGGACGCGAGTGGCGGTGGCTGCTGCTGGGCGCGTTCCTGGGCGTGCCGCTGCAGTTTCTGCTGCAGTTTTACGGGCTTTCCATCACCACCGTCTCGCATGCTTCGCTGATGGTTGGAACCATGCCGGTGTTGCTGGCCGTGGGCGCAACGGTGTTTGCGCACGAGCGACTCCATACGCTGGGCTGGGTGGCGTTGGCGGTGTCGACGACCGGGGCCGCGCTGATTGCGCTGGGCGGCGGTCGCCATCCCGCGGGCGGCAAAGGGCCGTCGCTTGCGGGCGATCTGCTGGTCGTGACCTCCATGGTCATCGCGCTGTTCTTCCTGCTGATCAGCAAGCGGCTGGTGGTCACGCACAGTCCGGTGGTGATCTCGGTGTACACGCTGCTGACCGGCCTGGCGATGCTGGTGATCTGCGTGCCGCCACTGTATGGGCTGCCGCCGGTGCGTGGGATCTCGCTGAAGGTGTGGGCGGCGCTGGCGGGCAGTGGCTTGCTGTGTACGGCGAGCACGACGCTGCTGTGGAACTGGGGCATGACGCGGGTGCCGGCGTCGCAGGCCGGCGTGCTGCTCAACATCGAACCGCTCATGGGCTCGGTGCTCGGCGTTGCCGTGTTGCAGGAGCATCTGGGCGGACTGGGATACGTAGGCGGCGGCATGATCGTGCTGGCCGCGGTGGCGCTGACGGTGCGGTCGCCCGGGCCCGCATCCGCCGTAGCCGTGGAACCGACCACACCCTAAGGGCACCCTGCTAGGATCAAGTCGAAGTGCGCCGCTTGCACAACACGGCGCCAAGCTTTTGCGCAAACCCACCTTCGGAGACCGTCCCATGAAGCGCTTCGCCCTTGCCGCCGCCGCGTTACTCGCCTTCGCCACTGCCCTGCCTGCCCAGACGCCGGCCACCCCGTCTCAGACACCAGCCCAGACACCGGCCCAGACGCCGACCCAGAGCACCCCGCCCGCGACCGGGAAGCGCACCGCGCCGAAGCCCGCGTTGCAGCAGGCGCCGGGCGGCGGCCCCGACCAGGTTTGGGTCAACACCAACTCCAGCACCTACCACTGCCCGGGGGATCGCTACTACGGCAAGACCGCCCACGGCCGCTACATGACCGAAGCGGCGGCCAAGAGCGCCGGCGCGCATGGGGTGGGCGGCAAGACCTGCTTTGCCGCCGCGAAGTAGCGCCGCGAACGGTCGGGAGGAGACGCAGATGAAGGCGCAACGACGCAAGGTGCTCGGCGTACTCGCGGGCGCGGCTGGCTCCGCGCTGCTCCCGCGTTCCTCCTTTGCCGCGATGGAGCAGGCAGCGCAGCCTGGCCCAAGTGCCAGCGGACCGGAGAAGGTGACCGGCATCGGCGGCGTCTTCTTCCGCGCAGAGGATCCCAAGGCGCTGGCGCAGTGGTACGGGCAGCACCTCGGCGTCACCGTGACACCGCAGAGCTATGGCGAGCCGGGCTGGCAGCAGGAGGCCGGAACCACGGTGTTTCAACCCTTTCCGGAGAAGACCGGCTACTTCGGCGACCCCGGCAAGGTGTGGATGCTGAACTTCCGCGTGCGCAGCCTGGACCGGATGGTGGCACAACTCACAGCGGCGGGGATCACGGTGAAGGTGGACCCGCAGACGTATCCCAATGGGCGGTTTGCACGCACCCATGACCCGGAGGGGAATCCGATCGAGTTGTGGGAGCCGGCGCAGGCGAAGTCAGCGTCGTAGGGTGTCTGACCGACGGTTTGTCCCTCGTCACGAAACGGAGCGATGTTGGTTGTGGTGGCCGGCCTGAGCAGTTTGGCGTGGGGGTAGGAGGTATAAGTCGCGCCTTCAGCGCTCGCTCTGTGGGGGCTGCCAATCCAGGCCTTACGGCCTAGGCTGGTATAGCTCGCGCCTTCAGCGCGAAGCCTTGCTGCACAGCGGTGGTCGGAAATCTCACCTAAAACTTCACACCCAGAGCTTAGACGGGGGTGATGATGCCTCCTACGGGCAGTGAGGTGGGGAGCGTGCCGGGGCGATGGAGGTGCATGGCTTCGGCGATGGTGTCGGTGTACTTGAGGCCGGCGCCGGTGTTGAAGAGCACGACGCGCTCGTGGGGCTTCATTTCGCCGGTGGCGAGCAGGGTGTCGTAGGCGGCGGTGGCGGCGGCGCCTTCGGGGGAGAGGAAAATACCTTCATGGCGGGCCCAGTCCAGGATGGACGCGAGCAGGGTGCTGTCGTCGGCGCTGAGGGCGCGGCCGCCGGAAGCGCGCAGGATGTCGAGGATGATGCTGTCGCCGTAGGGCTTGGGGACGCGGAGGCCGGAGGCAAAGGTTTCGGCGTTCTGGAAGAACTCGCTGGCAGGCTTGCCCTCGTTGAAGGCACGGGTGACAGGGGCGCAGCCGGAGGCCTGGAGAGCATACATGCGGGGGCGCTTGCCCCCTGTCTTCGCAAGATCGACCCAGCCCAGCTGCTCCATTTCGTCGAAGGCCTTCCACATGCCGATCAGGCCGACGCCGCCGCCGGTGGGGTAAAAGATGGCGTCGGGGTATTGCCAGCCGAGCTGCTCGACGATCTCGTAGCCCATGGTCTTTTTACCCTCGACGCGGAACGGCTCTTTGAGGGTGGAGATGTCGAACCAGATCTGTTCGGGGGCGGTGCCCGCGTCGCGCTGGCGCTGGATGGCTTCGGCGACGAGGCGGGCGCAGTCGGAGATGAGGCCGTCGACCATGGTGACGTCGGCGCCGTAGAGGATGCCTTCGAGGTAGTTGGCGAGCGGGACATCCTGCGGCATAAAAAGGTGGGCGGCGATGCCGGCGGCGGCGGCGTAAGCCGCGAGGGCACCGGCGGCGTTGCCCGCGGAGGGCACGGCGAGGTGGCGCAGGCCGTAATGTTTGGCCATGGTGACAGCCATGCCGAGCCCGCGGGCCTTGAAAGTGCCCGTGGGGTTGTTCCCTTCTTCCTTGACCAGCACGCCAGGGTAGCGTTTGGACTGGAGCATGGGGGTCCAGCCTTCGCCGAGGGTGACGGGGGTGACGTCGGGCAGGACATCGCGGTAGCGCCACATGCCAAGGCTCGCGGGCGAGGCGGCGGCGAGTTCCGCGGGGTGCTCGCGACGGGCAGTGTGTTTCAGCGCCTCCATGTCATAGCGCACATACAAGGAACCGGCATCGAGCGGGCACAACGTCTGCGGCACGTCGGCGGAGAGACGATTTCCGCAGCGCGCGCATTCCAGAAAGGCAATCTTCGGCATACATATGCATGCTATCGGAGGCATCCGGTGCGATGCTCTTGCGTGCGAGTACAAGGTATGCGCTTCGCTTGCGTGGGGCAAAGGTTGGACACGCGGGTCGCTGGGAGTTGGGGACGACGTGCCGTCCTATAGAGCGCATGCCTCCTTGCCTGATCGCGATCGATATGGACGGCACGTTGCTCGGTTCGGATGGGCGGGTGAGCCATCGGAACCGGGCTGCGCTGCTCCGGGCGGAAGCGCAGGGCGTGGAGATCGTGATCGCAACGGGCCGGCGGCACGCCTATGCCATGCGCGTATTGCGCGATCTGGGACTACGCGGCACCAACGCGCTGATCAGCTCCAACGGCACGGTGATCCGGACCGTGGGTTCGGAGTTGGTGCATCGCACTCACATGCCGCTGGAGACCGCGCGCTGGCTTTGCCGCGAGGTGGGCGAGTTTCGCGACACCTTTGTGCTGACCTTCGACCATGTGGGCGCGGATGGCGGGGATCGCCGCGGCGCGCTGGTGTGCGAGCAGACCGAGGCGCTCCATGCGAGCATCGGCGCCTGGATGCGGTCGAATGCGCCATACATCGCCCGCGTGGACCGCATGGAGGATGCCCTCCGTGTGCGGGCACCGAGCCGGACCGCGGTGGCGGTCGCGGACGAGGACCCCGCAGACCCCACAAGGGAGAACGAGGCGCTGCCAATCCAGGCGATGCTGTGCGGCACCGTGGACCGCATGCTGGCCGCCGAGGCGCAGCTGGGTCGGCACCCGGCGGTGGCCGGCGTGGGCGAAGCGGAGTTTCCGGGCTGCGAGATCGTGTTGCATCGTACGGTGTACCCGGAGCGCGATCTGGCGATCCTGGACATCCTGCCCGCGGGCTGCTCGAAGGCTACGGCGCTGGAGCGGCTCGCGGCGCTGCGCGGCTGCACGCTCGGCGACGTGCTGGCGATTGGGGATAACTGGAACGACCTGCCGATGCTGCTGGCTGCGGGCCGGGCCGTGCTGATGGGCAATGCGCCCGAGGAGCTTCGCCTATTGGCCGCGGAGCACGGCTGGACGATCGGCAAAACCAACGATGAGGACGGGGTAGCGGAGGCGATCGAGGCGGCGCTGCGCTAGAGCGGCGTCAGTTTTCGTGCGCTCGCGTTACGCCGGGTGCGTTTGCGCCGCAGACCTTGCGTCCCACCTTCGGGGCGGGGTGACGTTTGTGCGCTGCTGATAGTCTTTACTGCAGTGTTCAGGGCTTTGCACCGGATCCGGCGCTTCCGCCGGGCGATTTGTGTCGTTGCCGCCGTGGCTGCTGTACCGGGGAGCGGAACGGTCGCGCATGCGTTGGAGCGGGTGAACCTTCGCAACGGCTTTTCCTACGACTGCACCCGGCGCGAGGGGCTGGACGCAACGCACGTGCGCCTGTTTCTGCGGGGGAACAGCGCGGCGGAGGCGGGAAACTACGTCGATCTGCCCACCGATGCGATTGCCACGATAGAGACCCTGCCCGATCTGCCGGCGGCTCCTGCCACGCCGCCTCTTGCGGGCGCAGCCTCTGCGAGCGCAGCCTCGCCGAGCGCAGCCTCGCCGGGCGCCGACGTCCATGCCCTGCTCACGCATGCGGGTGCGCTGCATGACATTGATGTGGAGCTTTTGGCGAGCATCGTGCACGCGGAGAGCGGAGGGCGCGCGCGGGCGGTGTCGCGGGTGGGCGCCGTGGGGCTCATGCAGTTGATGCCCGGCACGGCGCTGGCGCTGGGGGTCTCGGATGCCTTCCGGCCGGAGCAGAATATTGCAGGCGGAACGGCGTATCTGGATGCCCTGCTGACGCGCTACCACGACAACCTGGCGCTGGCATTGGCGGCCTATAACGCGGGTCCGGCGGCGGTGGACCGTTATCGCGGCATCCCGCCATTTCGCGAGACGCGCGCGTATGTCGCCCGGGTGATGACGGAGTTCAAACGCCGCAAGCTGGCGCTGGAGCGCGTTTCCTTCGCGGACCACGCAGAACGGCCAGCGCGCTGAAGCGGAGCTCGATGCGCAGGTCTTCGCGAGGCGCCATGCAGAGGAACGGGGAACGCGCTTGAGGCTGCACGGGGTTTCGTTGGGGCAGCTGGCGCTGGGTGTGCTGGCGATTCATGCGGGCCTGCTGGTCCGCGCGGTGCGTTGGGCGCTGCTGATGGCGCCGGAGGATCGGCCGCCGGCACACACCTTGATCGCGCCCCAGTTCGCGGGGTTTGCAGCCGTGGCGCTGTTTGGGCGCGTGGCGGACCTGACCCGGCCGTACCTGGTGGCGCGCCGCACCAGGAGTCCGCTGGCGGTGCAGATCGGGGTGTACACCCTGGAGCGCGCGCTGGATCTGGCGGCGACGGCGGTGTTGTTTTCGGTGACGCTGCTGTTTGTGCCGCGCTCCGCACCGCACCATGCGGCATTTTCGCGGGCTGGAATCCTGGCGTCGGTGGCCACGGCGCTGGTGCTGGGCTTTGCCGCTGTGCTGCGCAGCGCGGGTGTGCGGATGGCGAGCGCCGTGCAGCTCCGCTGGGGCGCGCGGTCGCCGCGGCTGGCGCGGGGGCTCGCGGACCGCATCCTGGAGTTGGGGG
>CAXTWN010000008.1:27435-46025 GCA_964248055.1 uncultured Acidobacteriaceae bacterium
TCTGGGTTGGGATTGCGCTGTCGTACCTGTTTGTTGCGCACTGCCTTCGCGGCACGCCGGAGCTGACGGAGCTCGGGCTGCCGTCGATCCTGCTGCTGATGGCGACCAGCATGGGCGCGTCGCTGTTGCAGTTGCCCGTGGTGGGCTGGTTCACGCAGGTGGCTGCCCTGGCCGCGGCCTACCACGGGTTCTTCGGCGTACCGACGGCGGCGGCTTCGCTGTGCGGCGCGCTGACCTTCGCGGTGAACACGGGCAGCGTGATCCCGCCGGGGCTGCTGCTGGCGCGGCGCAGCGGCCTGACGCTGCGGGAGGCGCAGCAGGCCTCCACGGTGCATCAGGGCAGCGTGGTTTAAGGCGCGGGCGAGCTGCGTGCCGTTGCTTGTAGAATCGAGGCACCCATGAAGTGCCCGTACTGCGGCCATACCCAGGATAAGGTGATCGACTCCCGCGAAAGCAAGGAGGCGGATTCGATCCGTCGCCGGCGCGAGTGCGAAAAGTGCACCAAGCGCTTCACGACGTACGAGCGGCTGGACGAGATCCCGTACATGGTGGTGAAGAAGGATGGGCGGCGTGAGAAGTTCGAGCGCGAAAAGGTGCTGCAGGGGCTCCTGCTCTCATGCCAGAAGCGCACCGTGTCGGCCACGCAGATGCAGAGCATCGTGGATGCCGTAGAGACCTACGTGATCGATTCGCCGGAACGCGAGCGGCCGACCGCAGCCATCGGCGAGCTGATTATGAATCGGTTGCGCGAGATCGACTCCGTGGCGTATATCCGGTTTGCGAGCGTGTATCGCGATTTCAAAGATGTGAACGAGTTCAAGGCCGAGCTGGAAGGACTGCTGCGCGGCAAAGACACCAAGGGACGCCCGCCGCTGCGGCCTTTCCACAGCTCACGATAACCAAGATTCAGGAGTAGCACCCATGCCCGAAGCGACTGCAGAGACACGCCTCCACAAGATCACGCTGATTCCCGGCGACGGCATCGGGCCGGAGGTGACCGCGGCGGTGGTTTCGATCCTGGAGAGCGCGGGCAGGCAGACCGGGTGCGGCTTTGAGTGGCATCGCTTCGACGCGGGCGCGGATGCCTATGCCAAGACCGGCGAGTACATTCCGCAGGCGCTGATGGATTCGATCCTGGCGGACAAGGTGGCGCTCAAGGGTCCGGTGACAACGCCCATCGGCGGTGGCTTTTCGTCGATCAATGTGCAACTGCGCAAGAGGTTCGACCTGTTTGCAAACTTCCGGCCGGTGAAGTCGCTTCCCGGGCTGAAGAGCAACTATCCAAAGGTGGATCTGGTGATCTTTCGCGAGAACACCGAGGACCTGTATGCGGGCATCGAGTACATGGCCACTCCCGAGGTGGCGCAGAGCGTGAAGGTGATCACGCAGAAGGGCTCAACGCGCATCGCGCAGGCGGCGTTTGAGTATGCGCGCAAGCATGGCCGCAAGAAGGTGCATGCCATCCACAAGGCCAACATCATGAAGCTTTCGGATGGCCTGTTTCTGAAGTGCTGCAAGGCTGTCGCGGCGGAGTTCCCGGAGATCACCTACGCCGAGCACATTGTGGACAACACCTGCATGCAGCTGGTGCTGAACCCCTACCAATACGACGTGATCCTGACCGAGAACCTGTACGGCGATATCCTGTCGGATCTGTGTTCCGCCTTTGTAGGCGGGTTGGGGTTGGTTCCGGGGGCGAATCTGGGCGTGGACAGCGCGATCTTCGAGGCGGTGCACGGGTCGGCGCCGGACATCGCCGGGCAGGACAAGGCGAATCCTACGGCGCTGCTGCAGTCCGCGATCCTGATGCTACATCATCTGAACGAGGGCGAGACGGCGGATAGGGTGCAGAGCGCGTTGGAGACGGTGTATGCCGCAGGCCAGGCGCTGACCCGCGATGTGGGTGGATCGGCGGGCACGAAGGCCTTTAGCGAGGCGGTCGTCGCGGCGCTGTAGCTTGGTGGTTGGGGTAGGTGCTTGTCTCGCGCGTGACGTGTCGGTGATCCGTACGAAAAGCAGGTCCTTCGACTGCGTTTGGCGCGGGTGCGCCAAACTTCGCTCAGGATGACAAGCCGAATGGCGCTCAGGATGGGAATTTGAGTCCAAGAGGGGAACTGCGCGACCGCAATGCACCTTTTGGGACATCCAGAGGCGAACGCGATATGCTCCGGGGATGGAGCCGGAAGAGATCGCAGAGTTCTCCAAGGAGATGCGCGAGGCGGGCGAGAGCAGCCTGACGCACGTCTCGCTCATCATCAGCGTGCTGGCCGTGCTGGTGGCGCTGGTGACGGTCTTGGGCCATCGCGAGCACACGGAAGCCGTGCTGGCGCAGGCTCGCGCGACCGATCGCTGGAATTTGTACCAGGCGCGTCACATCCGGCAGTTTGAGCTGGGTCTGGCGACCGATGAGCTGACGCTGTCACCTGGCGCGGCGTCGCCGGCGACACAGGCCAAGCTGGCGGAGTATACGCAGCGCCAAAGCAAGGTGCAGGAGCAGTTGGACGAAGACAGCCACGCGGCGCACGAACTCGAAGCCGAGGTCGCGACTGCGGAGCGACGGGCGGCGCGCTTTGACCTGGGTGAGGCGTTGTTGCAGATCGGCGTCGTGCTGGCGTCGATCACCTTGCTGACCAAACAGTGGCGCTATGTAATTGTGGCGCTGACCCTGGGGCTGGTCGGCGTGCTCGCGGCAGCTTCAGCGTTTCTGGTGCACTGATATGCGCTCGCAACCAAGCTCCCTGGAGGACCTGATGACCACACTCCCGCTGCTACCCTACACCCCCGCCGTAGAACAACCCGCTCCCAACGAGCAGCAGACCTTCGCCGAGCTGAGCGAAACCATGGGGCACATCACGCGCACCATGGCGGAGCGCTACCGGCATGCGTATCGCCCGGTACACGCCAAGAGCCATGGGGTCATCAAGGCCACTCTGGACGTGCTACCGGGGCTGCCGCCGGAGCTGGCGCAGGGGCTGTTCGCCAGGCTCGCGAGCTACGGCGCCCTGATGCGGTTTTCCACCAACCCCGGCGATCTGCTGGCCGATAACGTCAGCTCGCCACGCGGTCTTGCGGTGAAGGTGCTTGGCCTGGAGGGAGATCCTGTCGCGGGAGCACCGGCGGGAACGCAGGACTTCGTCTGCATCGATGCAGATGTGTTTCCTGTACCCGGGCCCGAGGGCTTTCTGAAGCAGCTGAAGGGGCTGGAGAAGACGCTGACCTTTCCCGAGGGCGTGAAGCATGCGGTGAGTACGACCGCGCGACTGGCGAACCAGGCATTGCAGGCGGTGCACATCCACGCCACGCCGCTGGACAACATCGGCTTCCCCGCCGTTCACCCGCTCGGCGAGACCTTCACCACGGTGGCGCCGCTGCGGTACGGCGAGTATGTCGCGAAGATCGCGCTGGTGCCCAGCTCAGCGAGTCTGCTCGCGATCAAGGGCAAGCACATCGATCTGGGCAAGGGCTACAGCCCGCTGCGGGATGTGATCCGCGCCTTCTTTGCGGGCGAGACCGGCGTGTGGGAGGTGAAGGCGCAACTGGCGCTCGCGGATGCGGAGCACTTCCCGATCGAGAAAGCGGATGTGCGCTGGCCGGTGGACAAGTCGCCGTGGCAGACCGTGGCGCGGCTCACCGCCACGCCGCAGGAGAGCTACTCCGATGCGCGGCAGACGTTTGTGGACGAGCAGATGGTGTTTAGTCCGTGGAACGCGCTGGCGGCACACCAGCCGCTCGGCGGCGTGATGCGCTCAAGGAAGCTGGCCTACGAACAGGCGCAGGCCTACCGGGCACAGCGCAACGCGCGGCAGATCGTGCACCCGCAGTCGCTGGACGAGATCCCGGCGTAGCTGCCCCTTGTGCGAAGGGGTCAGGGTTTGGTGATGACGCCCAGATCCACCAGGCCGTTCACGAAGTCCTGCACGGCGAGCGCGACCAGCATCAGGCCCATAATGCGGATCAGGATGCGGATGCCGGTTTGGCCCAGCGCACGGGCGACGCGGGCGGCGCTACTCAGCACGATCGCGCAGATGGCCGCCGTAATCAGGATGGCGCCGTAGATGGCGAGATGCTCTTTCAGGTCCTGCGCCTGGCCCACCAGCACCATCACGCTGGTGATGGCGCCAGGACCGGCGAGCATGGGGATGCCCATGGGCACGATGCCGGCATCGTCCTTGTGCGTGGCGGCTTCGGTGTCACCGGTGGCCTCCTGCGTGGGTGAGCGCTTGGCCTCCAGCATGTCAAGCCCGATGAGCAGAAGGATGATGCCGCCGGCGATCTCAAACGCGGGCAGCGTGATGCCGAAGACGCGAAAGATGTACTGGCCCGCCGCGGCGAACGAGGACAGGATCACCAGCGCCGTGAGCGAGGCCTTGCGCGCGGTGCGGATGCACTTTGCGGGCTCCTGCCCGGCGGTGACGGCGAGAAACGTCGGAAGCGCGGCGAAGGGATCGACCAGAAAAAAGATCGAGCTGAGCGCCAGCAGCGAGAACCGGACATAGGCCGAGCCTTCCAGCTGCGTGAGCGAGACGCCATGGGTGGGGAGAATCACTGCTGAGATTCTTTCATGGGGGTCAGGGTGCCGGGTCCGTTGGCCGGCGTGGTGCGGATAATGTACCAGCCGTCGCCGACGAGGTAGTCCTTCCGATCCACGAGCTGCCACTTCCCGCTGCCGATCCGGTCCATGATCAGGTGATCCAGATCGCGCTGCGCGAGCGGCTGTCCGTGGTTGTACAGGCGCTCCGCGCCGGTGAGGATGTGCAACTGGCGCTGGTAGACGATCCACTGCGGCGGCGCAGTCTTCAATTCGCCGATCAGGTGGTCAATGGTGGCGCGGGTGGAGGTATCGAAGAAGGTTTGCACGTAGCCATGCCAAGGCGGAGTGGCGCAGAAGTAGTTGGGGTAGGGATACGGCAAGGAAAGCAGCTCGGGGTGTGCCGCTTCGCCGCCCATCTCATCGCAGACGGAGCTGCTGAAGGCGAGCAGGTCGCGGTCGATGTAAAGCGGTCCGTACACGGGATGGTGAACCCACACGCGGTTGCGGAACATGGGGGCAGTGTCGTAGTTCTGCCAGCTGTAGGGGATGAGGATCTTCGTCGAGATGCCGGTGACGAGCAGCACGGTGATGACGGTGAGGAAGGTGAGGTTGGCCCAAGGAGCGGCGCGGCGAAAGGGTCCCAGCACGGCGACCAGCAACAACAGCATGGCCACCGGGGCGTAGTAGCCCGTGTGCGGCTCCGCGCCGGCGCCGGCCGAGTAGGAGGCCCACTCGGCCAACGGCAGCGCGACGAGGATCTCGCGGGCGTCCCACGGTGTCGTGCCCTTCCCTGCCTTCGCCAGCAAATAACGCGCAGCGACCACGGGGCCGAGTACGTAGGTGAGGATGGTCAGGACAAGCGTGATCTCGGCGACGAAGCTGCCGGTGAGGAGTTGGTGCCTGGACGCATGGGGGACGAGCAGAAACGTGGCAGCCGCAAGCGCGACCTGCAGGGCAAAGAGGTGGCTGGGGCGGGTTTGCCGGTAACGCCTGAGGAGCGCGCCCGCGGCCGCGATCGCGAGCACCCAAACGAGGATCCACTTGCCCGCCTGGCGCAGAAGCAGCAGCGCGTTGCGAAGGAAAAGGAACGGCGCCGCGAAGATGCTGCCGGTGCCGCCCTTGCTGCCGGCCGCTTTGATCAGCGTGCTGGAAAGGTACGTCGCGAAGCTGTCGCCGGTGAGCCGTACCAGCAACAGAACAATGCAGGCTGCGGCAACAAGGTACACGCAGAGGGGCAGCAGCTTTCGTCCCCGGGCAAGAACGACCAGGCTGAGGCCGACTGAGAGCAACAGGGCGGCGCCGTCCGTAAGACGCGTGGTGAGCGTGAGACCCGTGAGCACGCCGAGGCCGAGCGCCAGCCAAAGCTGCTGTTGCTTCCGCTCCGCGCGCGCCAGCCACAGCAGCAGCAGCAGTGAATAGAGAATGAAATTTTCAGCGAGCACGTGGTAGTCGTCAAAGCGGTACGACGTGCCGACCACGGTGACGACGAAGGCTCCGGCGAGCAGAAGGCCCTTCTGCCAGTCCGGCCATGATGATTCGCGCAGAACCAGAAACATGCCCACGGCGAGGACGGTGGCATGGACGAGCGAGGGCACCTGCGTGACGAGGCACTTCACGCCGAAGAGCCGCATCCAGAGGTCGGTTTCCAGCACAAAGAACGGTTGCAACGGGGTGTGGAGCTCGGAGTAAAGTTTGGCGCCGCGGTGGAAGAGCGTCGCGTACCAGAACCACATCGCCTCGCCGCCCAGTTGCGTATTGACGATCATCGCCAGGGCGAGCAGGATGCATAGACCTACCGCGAGCGCCTGAAAGAGGCTCTTCGGACGGCGCGAGGCGGGTTCCATGGCTTGGTCGAGGTTGGCGAGCGACATGCGAGGAGCAGTTATCAGCTACCGTACAGGGTCGCTGCGCACTCTGGGCAGCAGTGGCGCCGGAGGAACCTTGGAAGTGTCGCGTAGCGGGCGCGGGTGGATTCCGCACGGAGGGTGGCCTTCGAGTGAGGGACGGGAACGATCGCTCGCTATAATCGCTAGATTGAATGATGTTCTGAGGAGCCCTTCGCATGCCGATTCAGCCGACCCCCAATATCTGGTACAACGGCCAACTGATCCCTTGGGAAAGGGCCACGACGCATGTCATGAGCCACGTGATTCACTACGGCTCTTCGGTCTTTGAGGGCATCCGCTGCTACTCGCAGGGCGACGGCGGCGCGGCGATCTTTCGGCTCCCGGAGCACATGCGGCGCATGATCGATTCGGCGAAGATCTATCGCATGCCGCTGCCGTACAGCCTGGACCAGCTGAACGAGGCGGTCATCGAGGTCGTCGAGACCAACGGCGTGGCGCCCTGCTACATCCGGCCGTTTGCGTTTCGCGGCTACGGCGAGATCGGCGTGAATCCGCTGAAGGCGCCGGTCGAGGTGTATGTCGCGAACTTTCCGTGGGGCAAGTATGTGCAGGGCGATGCGGGCGCGGATGTGTGCATCTCCAGCTGGAACCGCCTGGCGCCGAACACCATGCCTTCGCTGGCCAAGGCCGGCGCGAACTACATGAACTCGCAGCTGATCCGGATGGAGGCTGACATCAACGGGTACGTCGAGGGCATCGCGCTCGACGTGAACGGCTACCTCTCCGAGGGCTCGGGCGAGAACCTGTTTCTGGTGCGCAACGGCACCCTGTTTACCTCGCCGCTGGCGAACTCCGTGTTGAACGGCATCACGCGCGACTCGATCCTGGTACTGGCACGGCAGATGGGGATTCCGGTAGTGGAACAGGCGCTGCCGCGCGAGTTGTTGTACATCTGCGACGAGGCGTTCTTTACCGGAACGGCAGCGGAGGTCTCGCATCTGCGCTCGGTGGACCGCATCCTGGTGGGCGACGGCAAGATGGGCCCCATCACCCGCACGCTGCATGACGCCTTCTTTGACATCGTGCACGGGAAGGCGCCGGACCGCTACAACTGGCTTACGCCGGTGAGGGTCGCCAAGACGAACGTGGTCGGCGAGACTATCAACGCCTAACGGCAACAACGTTCAAGCATAAGGAGCGGCGCCCCTGGGCGCCGCTCTTTATGCTGCTTCTGTTGCTGCTGCAAAGTCGATCTACTCGTCTTCGTTCCCGGTCGGCATGGGGTCTTCCTCGTTGACGGTCGTCTGCTTGGAGGCCGCTTTGCCCCCTTTTTTCACCTCGGCGCTGGCCCCTTTCTCATCTTCCTTGCTTTTGCGTTCAGAGGCCTTGTCTTTCGAGGACTTCTTTGACGCGGGCTTGGCGTCCTCGTCTTCTTCCTCTTCCTCCGTGGCCTGCTTGAAGACCGTCTTAGCCGCCGTTTGGATCTTCTTGGCCGTGTCGACCTCTTCCTCGAGGTTCTGCTTCAAAAGATCGACCACCTCGCGCATCCCGAGCGTCTTGGCCATCGCAATAGCGGCCTGGTAGCCCGCCACCTCGTAGTGCTCCGTACGCAGCGCCGCACCGATGATGCCGGCGTCGAAGCTCGCACCCTCCATGTCCTCTTCGGCTGCTTCGAGTCCTTCCTTGATCACGCCTTCCATGCCCTCGCAGTGCTTGCCGGTGGGCTTTTTGCCGATGTGCTCGAAGACCTCGCGCAGCCGCTGCACCTGGCCCTTGGTCTGCTCCTGATGCTGCTTGAAGAGCTGCTTCAGCTCGGGACTATTTGTTGCTCTGGCCAGCTTCGGCATAGATTTCACCAGCTGGTTTTCTGCGCTGTACATGTCACGCAGTTCATCGATCAATACATCCTTCAGCGCCATGGAAACTCTCCTATAAGCTTGTCCGCCCGGTCCGGGCCCGCGGGGAGAAACCTCTTCCACACGTGAGCTTTGTCCATGAGACCCTTTCCGGCGAAGCCCGAGTTGGCTGCTCGGAGAAGATTCTCTGTGGGAGCGCAAACGAGTGAGGCGCTTGCGCAACGGACAGGGCCGATGAGACGAAAAGCCCGAAGCGATGCCGCCGCCTGGAGGTCCTCGGTGCTTGCCTCCAGCGCATTAGCCGTTGCAGCAACAACCCCGTCTGCGGTGGAGGACGATTGCACACGAACGCTCGAGACGCCGCTCAGGTGCAGCGTGAAAGGGCGGAGGGTCAGCGACCCTCCTGCGGCTTGTGCGCGTCGATGAGTTGCGGCTCCTTGGTCCCCTTCAGCTCCACCTTCTGCGTTTGCACCGGTCGCCGCTTGCGCACGTAGGGCTCCAGCGTCTGCGGCTGCCCGGTTTGCAGCGCCTTCTCGACCGCAGCGATCACACGAATGTCGAGCATGCCTTCTTCGCCGTCCGCCTCCGGCTGCTTGTTCTCGAGAATGCAGTCGGAGAAGTACTTCAATTCGCCGCCAAAGTGATCGGTCCTGGGAAAGCTCTCTTCGCTCTTGTTCTTGCCGATAGTGGTGACGTGCTTCATGGCCACAGTCATGCCGAAGGCAGGCTGCGAGAAGAGGTCGCCGAGCGTGCCGACGATGCGGTAGTCTTCTGCCTCACTGCCGGAGTAGCTCATCAACATCGTGGCCAACCGCTCGCCGGGAAACTTGAGATTTACCGCCACCTGATCATCGAAGTCGCGGAAGCGCTCGGGGTCGGTGCGCACGCCCATCGCGCTGACCTCAATGGGCTCCGAGGCAAAGAGATTGCGTGCGGTGTTGATGGGGTACGGTCCCATGTCGGGTACCGGACCCGCCCAATAACCGTTCTTGGCGCGATGGTTCTGGTAGTTCACCGGCTGCGAAAACGAGGAGTTGAAGTAGCGCAGATTGCCGAGCTCGCCGGAGCGCGCCACCTCAAAGGCCTTCAGCGTGCCCGGCTCATGGTGCAGCCGGTAGGCGAGCATGAGCTTCGCCCCGGAGCGCTCCGCGGCGGCGATGATGCGCTCGCATTCCTCGATCGAGACGGCCATCGGTTTTTCCAGCAGCAGATGAAGGCCGGCGTCCAGTGTGCGCACCGCGAGGTCAACGTGATCGAAGTTCGGCGTGGCGAGGTAGACCGCGTCGATGGTGCCCGAGGCGAGCAGATCGTCGTACTCCTCATAGCTGTGCAGCGCGGAGATGCCGTACTTCTCCCCAACCTTGGCGGCCTTGTCCTCATGGCCGCTGACAAACGCCACGACCTCGCTGTTGCCGGTGTGTTCCACCCCGGGCAGAAACGCTGTCTGCGAGATCCAACCGATACCCACCACTGCATAACGAACCTTGCGGTCCTTGACGATCACTGCCTGGCCCATGGCCTCCGCTCCTGACGTGTCTCGAAGACACGCTCTCTAGCAGCATGGATGCGGTTCTCACCGCATGCGGACCCGCATTAAGGCACCATGCAGGCGAAACCTCTTTTGCCACATCGAAGGACGTTTGTTTCTATCCCAAGCGGGCAGGCTTGTGGAGCTTAGCTCGCCGGCGCGACTGTGGGTGCGGTCGTGGACGGCGCGGCACCGGCACTGAGCGAGGGCTTGTTGGAGGTGTCCGGCGCGGGCGAAAGCGCCAGCTCGGGCCATCCCGGCAGCTGCTGCGAGCCGATGATCAGCCGCACACCGTCCTCTAACCAGACATAGGTCCTCATCCAGTTCTGAAAGACCGAACGCCGATTGCGAAATCCCACCAGGAAGAAGATGTGAATGCTAAGCCACGCAATCCACGCGGGAAAGCCGGTCCAGTGCGCATGGAAGGGCCACACGATGCGCGCCACGGCAGCTTTGCGACCAATCGTCGCCATGTCGCCTTTATCGAAGTAGCGGAAGGGTTTCTGCTTCGCTGCCGCGTCGGGGCTGGTCATCAGGCGCTTGATGCGCTGCACGCAGAAGTCGCCCATCTGCATGGCGGGTTGCGCGACGCCGGGCACCTGTCTGCCGTCCTGTTCGATGTGGGCAAGGTCGCCGATGACGAAGATCTCAGGATGACCCTCGGGGTTGAGGAAGCCGTCAACGGGCACCGCGCCGCGTTTGTCCGTCTTCACGCCCAGCATGCCGCCCAGCGGCGAGGCTTTGACGCCCGCGGCCCATAAAGTGCAGACACTTTCGATGCGCTCCTCGCCTACCTTCACATAGCCGGCACCGACCTCGGTGACGTGCGAGTTGGTGCGGCAGACCACACCCAGCTTGCCGAGCTGCTCCACCGCGCTCTTCTGCAGGTCCTCAGGATAGGCGCCCAGAATCGCCGGGGAGCCTTCCAGGATCAGCACCCTCGCCTCACTTGGATCGATGTGCCGGAAGTCGCGCGTCATGTACAACCGCGCAATGTCGGAGATCGCACCGGCAAGCTCCACGCCGGTAGCGCCGCCGCCGATGATCACGAAGTTGAGCGGCGGATGGGTACCCTGTTCCAGCTTTTGCCGCTCTGCAAGCTCGAAGGCCAGCAGCACCCGGCGCCGGATCTCTGTGGCATCCTCCAGGGTCTTCAGCCCCGGAGCCAGCGGCGCCCAGTCCTCATGGCCGAAGTAGCTGTGCGTGGAGCCTGTGGCCACGATCAGGTAGTCATAGACGAGGGTCGCGCCGCTTTGCAGAGAGACGCGCTTCGCCTGGGTGTCGAAACCCGTGACCTCGTCCATCAGCACCTCGGTATTGCGGTGCTTCTTCAGGATGGACCGGATCGGCTGCGCGATCTCGCCCGGCGAGAGCACGGCCAGGGCCACCTGGTAGAGCAGGGGCTGGAAGACGTGATGATTTTTGCGGTCGATGACCGTGAGGTCGACCTCGAGTTTGCCCAATCCCTGTGCCGCGTGAATGCCACCGAAACCCGCACCCACGACGATCACACGCGGACGACGCCCCGCTGTGTTGGGCAAACCTGCTGATGACGCCATGATCGAACCGCCTCCGCGCTTTCGCGATGTCCTTCATTTCGATGCGGTGCTCACCGGAACTGATGGCCTGCAGAAACCTTCAGACAACGCAGACCGAACAGCGCGTTCGCCGTCGGTGCATCCAAGCGCAGATGAGCACACCGAACACAACGAGCCTGGGCGCAACCAAGCAGCTTGGGAACTCAGACATGCACCTCACGTCCGTAGGGTTCGGCGCGTGGGCGATCGGCGGCGGCAACTGGCAGTTCGCCTGGGGCGCGCAGGACGACAACGACTCACGCGCCGCCATCCGGGAGGCGCTTGAGGGCGGGATGAACTGGATCGATACCGCCGCGGTGTATGGGCTCGGCCACTCCGAGGAGATCGTCGGCCAGGCATTGCAGCAGGCCGCTACCAGGCCCTTCGTCTTCACCAAATGCTCGCTCACGTGGGGCAACGATGGTCCCTCCGATCGCAAGATCGTCAGCTCGCTCAAGAAGGTGCGTGAGGAGTGCGAGGCGAGCCTGAGGCGGCTGGGCGTGGAGGCCATCGACCTGTACCAGATCCACTGGCCCCGGCCGGAGGACGATGTCGAAGAGGGCTGGGCGACGATGGCCGAGCTGCAAAAGGAGGGCAAGATACGCTGGCTGGGCGTCTCCAACTTCAACGTTGCGCAGATGCAACGCGTGCAGAAGATCGCCCCGATCACCAGCCTGCAGCCGCCCTACTCCATGCTGGAGCGCACCGTAGAGACCGAGATCCTTCCCTTCTGCCAGCAGCACAACATCGGGGTGATCAACTACTCGCCGATGCAGAGCGGGCTGCTCACCGGTGCGATGACCCGCGAACGCATCGCCAGGATGCCCGAGGACGACCACCGCCGTAACCGTCCGGAGTTTCAGGAGCCGCAGCTCTCGCGCAACCTCGAACTGGCCGACCTGCTCAAGACGATCGGGGCGCGCCATAACGTCGAGGCCGGCGTCGTCGCCATCGCCTGGACGCTGCACCATCCGGCGATCACCGCGGCCATCGTGGGCGGGCGCTCCGCCGAGCAGGTCAAGGGCGTCCTGCCTGCGGGGACGTTCCGGCTCAGCGAGGACGAGGTCCGGGAGATCGAAGCTTTCTCGCGCGGCCTTAACGGCTAGGGTAGTGGGCTGGGGGCGCGGCAAGGCTAAGATGGAGCCGTGCGCGATGCGAACGAACCGCCTCCACAGACGCTCGAGAGGGCTGGGGAGGACCTCGGCTTTGGCGCTGCTCTGGCAGGTCAGCGTGGCACGCGGCTCATCAATCCTGATGGCTCGTTCAATGTTCTGCGTAACCGCAGAACGTTGCTCGACCGACTGAGCTACGCCACGCTGCTGAATATGAGTTGGCCGGCGTTCTTCGGTCTGGTAGTGACCGTGTTCGCCGCGGTGAATCTGCTCTTCGGCATGGGTTACCTGCTGTGCGGCCCCGATGCGCTCCGATTGGCGGGACCGGCTCCCGGGGTAGGGCGGACGTGGCAGGCCTTCTTTTTTAGCGTGCACACGTTTTCGACGATCGGCTACGGCAACGTCGTGCCGGTGGGGCTGGGGGCCAATCTGCTGGTCTCGGCCGAGGCCATCATGGCTCTGCTGAACGCGGCGCTGGTCACCGGGTTGGTCTTCGCGCGCTTCAGCAAACCCAACGTTCGCATCGAGTTCGGCGCACGCGCCGTGGTACGGCTGGGTCACAAGCCCGCGCTGCTGGTGCGTCTGCGCAACCTCAAACCAAGCGAAGTGCTGGAGGTAGAAGCGACCCTGATTGCGTGGTTCCGCACCCCCGGCGATCACAAGACGCGCCGCTTTCACATGCTTCCGGTGGAGCGCAGCAAGATCACCTTTCTCCCACTGAGTTGGACCGTCGCGCACTTCATCACGCCCGAGAGCCCCTTTCATCAACTCACGGAGCAGGAGTTCCGCAGCGCCCTTGGTGAGATCATGCTGCAGATTCGCGGAATGGATCAGAACAGCTCGCAAACCATCTATGCGCGCGCCTCGTATACCGGGGAGGAGATCGCCTGGGGCGCACGCTATGCGGACCAGTACACCCACGACCCGCAGACCGGCATGCTGGGGATCGACCCGGAACGATTTCACCAGATCATTCCGGAGTGACGCTCGCCGAAGCAGGTGCTACTGCGTCAGGATCAGCGGCCCATCCTTGGTGATGGCGACCGTGTGCTCGAAGTGGGCGCTGAGGCTGCCGTCCACGGTCACGGCGGTCCAGCCATCGGGCAGTACCTTCACCTCCGCGGAGCCGGCGTTGATCATGGGCTCGATGGCAAGCACCATGCCCGGCTTCAGGCGCGGTCCCTTGCCCGGCGGTCCGAGGTTCGGCACCTGCGGGTCCTCATGCATGCCTTTGCCGATGCCGTGGCCGACGAAGTCACGCACGATGCCGTACCCCTCGGCCTCACACAGGCTCTGCACGGCCCAGCCGATGTCTCCCAGCCGATTGCCTGGCCGCGCCTGCTCGATGGCGGCGTAAAGCGAGGCCTCGGTCACGCGCAGAAGCTTCTCCGTGGCGGGGCTGGGGGTGCCGATGGCGTAGGTGATCGCGCAGTCCGAGTAGAAGCCGTCCAGAACCACCCCGCAGTCGATCGAGACGACATCGCCCGAGCGCAGCACCGTTCGGTCACTCGGGATGCCGTGGATGACCTCTTTGTTCACCGAGGTGCAGAGCACGGCCGGGAAGCCATGGTAGCCCTTGAAGGCCGAGATCACGCCCAGTTCGGCGACCTTGCGAGCCGCCGCGCGCTCCAGATCCATGGTGGTGGCGCCCTCGCGCACCACGGCCTTGACGGCCTCATGCACCTGCCGCAGCGCCGCACCGGAGGCACGCATCTTCTCAATCTCGGCAGCGGATTTGATCAGGATGGCCATAGAACAAGAATCAGACGCACATCGCGCGCAATCGATGCGCGCGCGGGCTATGCCCGGGGCTGCTCACGCATGCGCAGCAGGGTGGAACGGATGCCCTCGGTCACGGCGTCCAGGGGCTGGTTGCCGTCCACCTCGGCAAAGCGGTTGCCATGGGTGCGGTAGTACTCGATCACGGGGGCGGTCTGCGCTTCAAACGCCTTCATCCGCTCGTAGAAAACCTCTTCGCGGTCGTCGGCGCGCTGGGTCAGCGGCCCTCCATCGACGTCGCAGATGCCGGGCACCCTGGGCGGGTTCGTGTAGATGTTGTAGATGTTGCCGGTGGGCGAGATGCGCCGGCCCGTGATGCGCTCCAGCAGCACGCGCTCGTCCACCATAAGGTGAATCGCCACGACGGGCAGCTTCGGCTGCGGGCCGGCTGCGGCGTCCTGCGGATCGGTCGCTTCGCCCCGTTCGCGGGTGATGTACTCGTCCAGCCATTCGGCCTGATTCAGGGTGCGGGGGTAGCCATCCAGAATGTAGCCTCGCCCCGTGTCCGGCTGCACCAGCCGCTCGGCGACCATGTCGTTGACGAGGTCGTCCGGGACCAGCTTGCCCTGTGTCATCAGTTGATCGGCAAGCAGCCCGAGCTTGGTGTGGTTCTTGCGGTGCTCCCGCAGCAGATCGCCGGTAGAGATCTGCGGGATGCCGAACTCCTCCACCAGTCGCTTGGCCTGGGTGCCCTTGCCCACGCCCGGCGCCCCGAGCAACAACACCGGGCCAGGCCTGAAGCGGATCGCATTGAGGGACGAAGAAGGCAAAGGCAGTGCACCGTTTCAGAGGCAGAGCAACTTAAGACAATCGCGCAGACGGAGTGTTCGCACTCACGCCTGCGCTGACGGAGGGATCGTGAGAGCTACCAGCGGCGAGCCAGGCGCCGGGTCCCCTTGGGAGTGAAGCCCTCGTAGTGCCGCATGATCAGCTGCGCCTCGATCTGCTGCACGGTATCCATGGCCACTCCGACCACGATCAGCAGGCTGGTGCCGCCGAAGTAGAACCGCACGCCCAGGCCGTTGGTCACCCAGGTCGGCAGCCGGTCGAAGACCGGCCCGACCAGCCAAAGATGGTTGAAGTGAATGCCCGAGATCATCATCTGTGGAATGATCGCGATGATGATGAGGTAGATTGCGCCGACTAGCGTGATACGCGTCAGGACATCGTTAATGAAGTCCGAAGTCCGCTTTCCAGGCCGGATGCCAGGGATGAACGAGCCATACTTCCGCATGTTGTCCGCGATGTCGTCCGGGCGAAAGATGATGGAGATGTAGAAGTACGCGAAGAAGATGATTGCCGCGATGTAGATCACCTCGTACCATGGCTCCGCGGGCGCGAGCGCACGAAAGACCGGGCCGAGGTAGGTAGTGTCGCGCAGCGGCCCCGAGCCAAACAGGCTGAGGTTAGCAAGCAACAGGGGCGCGGAAAGAATGGAGGCCGCGAAGATCACCGGCATCACGCCGCCCGAGTTTACCTTTAGCGGCAGAAACGAGCTGGAGGCCTGCCGGATCGAGCGTCCGACCACGCGCTTGGCCGACTGGATAGGGATGCGGCGCTCCGAGCGCTCGACGAAGATGATGAAGGCGACCACCGCGATCATCAGCACCACAAGCAGCAGCAGCGCGATGGGCGTGAAGCCGCCCCAGGCCATCGTGTGGGCCTTGTTGGCCAGCTCGCTGATGCCGCCCGGCAGACCCACCACGATGCCGGTGAAGATCAGCAGGCTCATGCCGTTGCCTACGCCGCGGTCCGTGATCTGTTCGCCCAGCCACATGATGAACGCCGTGCCGCAGGTCAGCGTGATGATGCACAGCGGCACGAACGCGGCCTTGGGCAGCGTCACCATTCCGCCACCGGTCAGGGTCAGCGCGATCACAAAGCTTTGCACGATGGCCAGCAGCACCGTCACGTAGCGGGTCCACTGCGTGATCTTGCGACGGCCGACCTCGCCTTCCTTCTGCAGCTTCGCGAGCGGCTCATAGATCACCGTCAGCAGCTGGAAGATGATCGATGCCGTGATATACGGCATGATCCCCAGCGCGAAGATGGTGAACTTGCGCAGATTGCCGCCCGCAAACAGATCCATGAGGCCGAGCGCGGAGCCGGCATTCTGATTAAAGAAGTCGGCGAGCTTGTCCGCATTGATCCCCGGCGTGGGAATGTGAAAGCCGATGCGATACACGGCAAGCAGTCCCAGCGTAAACAGGATGCGGTTGCGCAGTTCCGGCAGGCGAAAGATATTGGAGAATTTCTCGAGCATCGAAGCTATGGCCTTGGGGAGTACAGGTGCGGAATGCCGTGGTGTGCGAGGTTGCAGGCGCCGATCGGCTATTCGCGCCTATTCTACCGGACGGCGCCCCATACAAGAAGGCCGGAGCGGCGGAGCCCCGGCCAGCCGTACGCTATGCCGCAGCTTCGGGCGCCGCGCCGATCAAGATCGCCTTACCGCCCGCCGCCTCGATGGCCTTCTGCGCGGCAGCAGAGAACTTGTGCGCGTGCACGGTGACCGCAGTGGTCAGCTCTCCGTTTGCCAGTACCTTGATCAGCTTGTTCTTGCCCTTCACCACACCGCGTGCGTGCAGGGTCTCGAACGTCAGCTCCGTTTCGCCGGTGCTGGCGGCAAGCTCCGCGATCTTGTCCAGCCCCAATACGTAGTACTCGGTACGGAAGATGTTGGTGAAGCCGCGCTTCGGCAGGCGCCGGTGCAGCGGCATCTGGCCGCCTTCAAAGCCGCGCATCAGGCGCGAGCCCGAACGCGATCCCTGGCCCTTGTGTCCGCGACCGGAGGTCTTGCCGATGCCCGAACCCATACCGCGGCCGACGCGCTTCTTGTTGCTGTTCGCGCCCTTGGGCGCCCGGAGATTGCTGAGATTCTTTGCCATAGGTTCCTCGCTAACGCCGGCCCCCTGTTGGCACAGGGGCCCGACTCGCATGCGGCTCTCCTGCGGGAGAGCGGGTGTGGACTACTCGACGATCCGAACCAGGTGAGGAATCTTCTTCACCATGCCACGGATGGACGGGGTGTCCTCGCGCTCCACAATCTGGTTCAGCCGGGTGAAGCCCAGGCCCTTGACCACGAGCTTGTGCTTGACCGGCGTGCAGATCTTGGAGCGGAAGTATTGGAGCTTGATCATGTTTTCGCTAGCCATCGTTGTTCTCCGCTCGCACCGTTTCAAACGGTCGAGCCTGCATTCCTTACAGCTCGTCGAGCGACTTGCCGCGCAGGGTAGCGACCTCTTGCTTGTCGCGCAGCTGCGTTAGTGCATCGAAGGTGGCCTTGATCACGTTGTGCGGGTTCGCGGAGCCGATGTTCTTGGTCAGCACATTCTGCACGCCCGCGGCGGTCATCACCGCACGCACGGTCTTGCCCGCGATCACGCCCGTTCCTTCCGGCGCCGGCTTCAGCAGCACCTCACCCGAGCCAAAGTGCCCCAGCACCTGGTGTGGAATCGAGGTCTGGGTCATGTTCACCCGGATCAGGTTCTTCTTGGCCGCCTCAATGCCCTTGCGAATCGCCTGGGGCACCTCCTTGGCCTTGCCCGAGCCGTAGCCCACCACGCCCTCACCGGGATCGCCCACGATGACCAGCGCGGCAAAGCTCATGTTCTTGCCGCCCTTGACGACCTTGGTGACGCGGTTGATGCTGACGACCTCGTCTTTCAGGTTCAGCCGGTTGCCATCCACTCTCTTTTTGTTTTGCATCGTTGTCCTTTGTGTATGTCCCCGGCACACCGGTCCAGGGCTGCAACGTCTCGGTTGCTTTGCTTGCTCGTTGTCGCCGAAGCCTCGCTTCGGCGCGCGGACACTCTTGCTAGAACTCCAGGCCGGCCTCGCGGGCGGCGTCGGCCAGCGCCTTGATGCGACCGTGGTAAAGATAGCCGCCACGGTCAAACACCACCTTCTTCACGCCGGCCGCCTGCGCGCGCTCGGCGATCAGCTTGCCCACCGTCTTCGCCGCTTCGACGTTCCCGCCGACCAGCTTCTCCGCACCCTTCTTGGTCACGGTCGAGGCGGAGGCGATGGTGACGCCGTTCGCGTCGTCGATCAGCTGCGTGTAGATGTGGTTCAGCGAGCGATAAACATTCAGCCGCGGGCGTTCGGCCGTGCCGGCCATCTTGGCGCGGATCCGGTCATGCACACGCTGACGGATGGCATTGCGACGAGGTGCCAAAATCATGATCTTCTTCCCTTCCTAGCAGCGTCGCCAGCCTCTGACGACGTTCGGTTCTGTGCGTGGCAGGCGCCAGGCTTAGGAGGTCACCCACCTGAGCCCTGAACGCGGAGCCGGGTTTACTTCGCGCCGGTTTTGCCGACCTTCTTCTTCAGCTTCTCATCGCTGTAGCGCACGCCCTTGTTC
>CAXTWN010000009.1:0-23497 GCA_964248055.1 uncultured Acidobacteriaceae bacterium
TGTCGATTAAGAGTCGAATGCTCTGCCAGTTGAGCTACGCGTCCGCTTGCGAGGTGCAAGTCTGATCTGACGAGGCCCTCTCACGGGAGAAGGGGGCACAACGCCGAACCTAGTTGAGTTTACCACGCTTGCCGAGCCATACCCATCCTTGTCTCCGCGAAGTGAATACAGTCTCCGGCGAACTGTGGTCGGGTAAACCTAGCCGACGAACTCTACGTTGGCGCGCAGCGGAATTATGCCGCGTTCGAACCCTTCATCGAGCAGGCGGCGGATCGCCCGTCGTCCATCCTCGCCGTAGTCCAACGTGCGCTCGTTGACATACATGCCGACGAAACGACTGGCGAGCGAGGTGTCGAGATCCCGCGCGAACTGCATCGCGTACTCGAGAGCCTCCTCCCGATGATCGAGGGCGTGACGAATGCTCTCGCGCAAGGCGTCTGAGACGGTGTGCTGCACCTCGCTGCCCAGCGAGCGGCGAATCGCGTTTCCGCCCAGTGGCAGGGGCAAGCCGGTCTGCTCCTGCCACCAGATGCCGAGGTCCAGGATCTTCTTGAGCCCGTCACGCCCGTAGGTGAGTTGCCCTTCGTGAATGATCAGACCGGCTTCGTACTCCCCGGCAAGCACGGCCGGGATGATCTGGTCGAAGGGCACGTTGGCCGTCTGCACCTCGGGGGCAAAGAGCTTCAGGGCCAGGTAGGCGGTGGTCAGAGTGCCCGGCACGGCCATGCGCACGCGCTTGATCTCGTCGAGAGAGAACGCGCGCTGGGCCACGATCATCGGGCCATAGTTCTCGCCCACGGAGCCGCCGCAGGTCATCAGGGCATAGTTGTCCTGGATGTAGGGATAGGCGTGAAAGCTTACCGCGGTGACATCGTACGTCTGCTCTTCGCGAGCCTTGCGGTTCAGGGTTTCGATGTCCGTGAGCGTGTGCGTGAAGCGGAAGCCAGGCACGCGCACTTTATTCGTGGCAAGACCGTAGAACATGAATGCATCGTCGGAATCAGGGCTGTGGGCGATGCTGATCTCGCGAACTTGGGAGGGTACTTCGATCATGGCGGGTTCCAGTGCGTTGAGATGCAAGGCGACGCTATCGCGCGACGGGGCGGCTGAGGGCCCGGTACACGCCTGCGGCCGCGAGCACCTTGATGGCTTCTCCTGGCAGGAACGGCAGAACAGCCGCTACCCAGACCTGATGGGGTCCAAGGTGGGCGGTGCGGGCCAGCCACGCTGCTCCCGAGGCGAACAAGACCGAGGTCGCTACGGCACAGCCGAGCACAGCAGACGAATACGCCGAGAACCAGACCTGAAGCCGCCGGGTCAGGCCGCCGGCCAGAGCCGCGACTAGCGGATACACGAGAAGAAATCCGCCCGTGAGGCCCAGCAGCTGTGCCGGGCCGCCCGGACCTGTTGGGCTGAAGACCGGCAGTCCGGAGGCGCCTTCGATCAAGTACGCGAGCATCGCCAACGCGCTGTCCAGCGGGCCCAGGGCCAACCCGACCCCCAGCACCGCCAAGGGCTGCAGGGTGAACGGAACCGGCGTAAACGGCAGGGGAAACGCGACGTGCGCGGCCAGCGCCACGACGAACGTCGCGCAGACTCCGAGGACGAGCCTCTGCAAAGCGGAAGGCGCTGAGGCGACGCGGTCTGACGTGAGGGCGGTGAGCATAGGTGTGGACATGGCTATCCCTGGGCCTGCGTTGGATGTGTCCGAAGCTGTGGGGAAGGCCTGGGCGGCTTTGCCTCGGCAGTTTCGTTCGGCGTTGGCGTGCCGTGCGACTCTGCTGCGGCTTCCGACAAGGCTTCAGGGGCCGCAGCTTTGTGCACGTCTGAAGTGATATGACCGCCCTGGATCCCGGTGAGCGATGAGGCTTGGGGAGGCCGCGCGTCCTTGCGCAGTCGGCGGGTTCGACGGATGTGCCGCGCCGCGGCTACCGAGGCCCAGGCTAACCCGATAAAGCAAACCACCGAGATCACCAGCAACACATGCATGCCTTTGGTCAGGATACCAAACGCGAAACCCTGGCCGTTGACTCCACGCGCTCCTTCGGCGATGACGCGAACTCGTCAGCGCGCGGCGCCTCAGGTAGCCAGAAAGGTACAGAAAACCGAGGGTCTCAGGACAGGGAAGCAGACCTGAGCCATACTAGTCACGCGAGGTCTCCGCAGGTGAACCGACCCTCAAAACAAAGAAGCCGTTCCCAACCGCCCTTTGCAGGGGCAACGCGTTCCCGTGCCGGTGTGTGGCGTCGGCGAGGGGCCACCGCGGTGGTGGGCGCGCTTGCGGTGGGCATGGCGTACGGCGTGGTCTTTGGCCATAACGGCCTCACCGCGTTCGCCAAAAAACGGCAGGACGAACGAGATCTGCAGCAGCAGATGCTACAGCTCCAGCGCGAGAACACCCGTCTGCTCGGACACGTCGAGCGGCTCCAGAACGATCCGAGTGCCATTGAGCATCAGGCGCGCGAGGAGCTGCACTACACCCGCGCCGGCGAGGTGATCTACACCCTCCCCGTCCCGGTCACGCCAAAGACCCGAGCGGTCCCGAACGACTAACGCAAGACGTGCCGCTCGGAGAGTTTCGGATTCTACGCGATCCAGGGGTACTTAACTTGCTTGCCTAGCCTTCGCGAGCACGATAGGCTCCTGCGTAAGTTTCCCTGGAGAGAAGACGTGCGGATCGGTGTGGATCTGGGTGGAACCAAGACAGAAGCGATAGCGCTTGACGACAGCGGGCGGGAGTTGCGGCGAGTTCGTGTGCCGACCCCGCGCGGTGACTACGCCGGCACCGTCGGCACCATCGCCGACCTTGTTCAGCAACTTGAGCAAAGGTCTGGCGAAACCGCCACGGTGGGCGTGGGTATTCCCGGGACGATCGTTGCATCCACGGGGTTGGTCAAAAACGCCAACTCCCTTTGGCTCAACGGGCAGCCTTTGGAGAAGGATCTTTCTTTGGCGCTGGAGCGAGAGGTCCGCTGTGCCAACGACGCCAACTGCTTCACCGTGAGTGAGGCCACAGACGGTGCGGCTCGGCACCATGGCGTGGTCTTCGGCGTCATTCTCGGCACGGGGTGCGGCGGAGGCGTCGCACTCCACGGCCGGATCCACGCCGGGCCGAACGGCGTCGCGGGCGAGTGGGGGCACATGCCTTTGCCCTGGCCCACCGCCGACGAGTTTCCCGGGCCGGCTTGCTACTGTGGTCGGACGGGCTGCCTGGAAACATGGATCTCCGGTACGGGTTTGGCGCGGGCCTTTCATGAGCAGACGGGCCGGGCGCTGCTTGGCAGTGAGATCGTGCAAGCAGCCGCTGCCGGGGACCAGGAGGCACTGCTCGCCCTCGACCGGCTGGAAGATCGCATTGCCCGAGGCCTTGCCGTAATCGTCAATGTGCTGGACCCGGATGCCGTTGTGCTTGGGGGCGGACTTTCCAACCTTGACCGGCTCTACGCCGGTAGTCTCGAAGAGCGAATCGCACAGTACACCTTCGGAGGCGGCACGCGTACGCCTCTGCTGCGTAACGTGCACGGTGACTCAAGCGGTGTGCGCGGGGCTGCGTGGTTGTGGCCTCCTCTTATCGAACTGTAGTTCCGTTTAGCATCGGCACCGACGCTCACTCCTATCTGATGTTTCCTCTGTCGAGGACTTTGACCCACTCCGAGGGGCTATGCACCTGGAAGTCTGGATAACTCCTGAGCAGCGCTTCGGGAGCAAGTCCATACAAACAACCCATAGCGAGTGTGCCGCAGTTCCGGGCTGTCGCAACGTCCACCTCGGAGTCGCCGACCATGATCACCTCGGAGGCGAGCAGCGCCTCCGGTGGTACGCCGTGACGCTGCCACACGCCGCGCGCCTCGTCCATGATGGCGAGCAGGCCTTCAGGATCAGGCTTCTTCGTAGCGAACGAGTTCCCGCCGTAGTTAACGAAGAAAAAGGGTGCGAGGCCAAGCCCCGCGCAGATCTCCCGCGAAGGGTTCACAGGCTTGTTCGTTAGGACGGCCATGGGCAGTTCAGGGAACCGCTCGCGAAGCGTCTGCAAGCTGTTAATTACGCCGGGATAGGGCCGCGTGGTGTCCAACTTATGCTCGCGGTAGTAGCCGAGGAAAAAGGCGAAGGCTTTCTCGAAGAGCTGTTCCGAGCTTGTGAAAGCCTCTTGCGCGGAGGTCTCGCTGCCGGCAGCCAGCGCGTGACGCACCAGGGACGCTGCCCCATTCCCAATGAGGCCATTCACCACCTCGGGAGGAAGTGGCGCCCGTCCCACGTGGGCCAGCGACGCATTCACTGACGCCCAAAGATCGCGTGAAGAGTCGATCAGAGTTCCGTCCAGATCGAAGACAAGCAGCCACGGCTTCATGATCTATGTGCAGATCCTTCTGTTCGGACGAAGCGGGGCTGCGCTGGCCCACTTGATCCTTGACTCACGCATACTTACGCAGAATCCCCAGCACCCGGCCTTGAATGTTCACATTCGCGGCGGGAGCGTAGATGGGCGCCATCTCGGCGTTTGAGGGCTGAAGGCGCACCAGGCTACCCTCACGGTAGAAGCGCTTCAGGGTGGCGTCTGCCCCATCGACCAGCGCAACAATAATCTCCCCCTCCCGCGCCGTGCGGGTGCGTTCTACGAGTACGAAGTCACCGGAGACGATATGCTCGTCCCGCATGGAATCGCCACGAACCTCAAGGGCAAAGACCTCGCGACTCCCGATGATGTCGCCGAGGGAGATGGACTCCGCGGTCTCAATCGCCTCCACCGGTCGGCCGGCGGCGATCCGCCCCAGGAGGGGCAATCGTTCCCCGCCGCCTTTCCGGGTAGTACGCTGAGGCAAAACATCGATGGACCGGCTTCGGTTGTGCGATCGTTGCAGGAGGCCCTTACTCTGCAGGTTCGTGACGTGCTTGTGCACCGTTGCCAGGGAGTTCAGGCCAAGACCGGACGCAATCTCCTCATATGAGGGCGAATAGCCATTCTGCAACGTGAACTCTGACAGGAAATCCAGTACTTCCTTCTGCCGCCGTGTGATCGCCATCGGCAAATTGTAGCGAATAAAAAGCGAACTGCAACAGAAAAGATTACGAACGTCGGATCGCTTGTTTCCCAATTTGGTGCTGGGTCTTCGCGTCCCAATTTGGGCAGAGAGGTTCGCGTAACTTTCGCTTTTCTTTGTTGCGTTCCGGTCAACTTGGTGGATGCTTGGGGACGTGGGGTTCGCCCCCGAGAAAGCCAGTAAAGATCGGACAAGATCCGACGGAGAGCGCGATGACGAACTATACAGCGACTGCAAATCTGATGAACTTGGGCGGAGCTCCGGGCTTTCCGCCTCCAATGATGGGCGATACAGACGCTTTGTTTGCCAGGGAGGCGCAGGTTCGGCAGAGCTCCCCACTTCAGGAGTCTACGGAGCGCGACCAGGTCATCATGCAACATCTCCCCATGGTCCGGTACATCGCGCGGCGAATCCATGAGCGGCTTCCACAGCACATCGATCTGGAGGAGTTGATCTCGGCGGGGATCGTGGGGCTGATGGATGCTCTGCAGAAGTATGACGGCACCAAGCAGGTGCAGTTTAGGAGCTATGCGCAGTTCCGCGTACGTGGGGAGATTCTGGACTCCCTGCGGATGCAGGATTGGAGCCCACGGGAGTTGCGGCGCAACGGCCGTGCGATTGAGGAGACGGTTCGGGTTCTGACTGGGCGCCTCGGGCGGGCACCCTCGGATGCAGAGATCGCCGATGAGATGAAGGTCTCCATAGCCAAGTATCAGCAAATGCTGGGCGATCTGAAAGGATTAGAGATTGGAAGCCTCAACGTGGAGCGGAGCGACGACTCCGGTGAGGAAGAACTTGCCCACTTGCCTGGGCCGTCGACCGAGGATCCCCTCTTCCGCTGTATGCAAGGCGAGATGCGCGAGCGACTGATTGCCGCCGTCGAGATGCTGCCGGAGAAGGAGCGTCTGGTGCTCACGCTGTACTACTACGAAGAGCTGACGATGAAGGAGATTGCCTTCACTCTCGGGGTCGTCGAATCCCGCGTTTCGCAGATTCATGCTTCCGGGGTGCTTCGTCTACGTGGCGCTCTGAAGGCCGCTGGGAAGCGCTCGGCGAAATGACTCAGCACTTTGTTCAAGAGCAGCGCAGTATCGGTGGAAGCTGGGCCAATCGCGTTCACTCAGGCCAACTTTCCTGACGCAGATCGCCTACTGGTGCACTAACGCCAACTGAAGGCCAGGTGCCATCGCAGACCGCGGTCGGCGGTCTTGCTTAGCACCCGCTCAAACTCGAGCAGCTCGCTGAGTACGGCGGTGCCTTCCTTGCCCAAACGACGCGGTTCGTTTTGTAGAGCTTCGATCAGTTCACGAACTGTCTGAAGCCCATGTTCGGGAGAGAACCACTGCGGCGGAGGGAGACGATGCAGCAGATCGGGATTCCCCGCACCCTCTTCGATCAGCAGCGCCATGGAGTTCACGTCGGCAGAGAAAAAGTCCAACAGCGGACGGACACCAAGCGTGTGCGCCAGACGTTCCACGGCGGCCTCCTGGCGGGCCAGAGCACGGCCGTTCACGTAGATGTCGAAGCCGGGGTCCTCGCCCTCCACAACGATATACATGGAAGCTGCCATCCCAAGAGTGTACAGAAGCTGCTCAAGGCGAAACTGTCCCCTTCGGCTTCTCTCAAGGCTCACGTAAGCCCTGATTGTCGCGGTTCCTCCGGCTTAATACACCACTGACCCGCGCTGCTGACAGCAAGCATCGCGAGCGCGAGATAGGAGCGCGCCGTTAGGAGCGGTCGCATGACAAACACGCCCTCCAGCAGCGCGAGAAGTGGAACGAAAAGAAACTGGGCAGACCACGGCGAAGCTCTCCTAGAACTGAGCACCTCCAGCGTAAGCAGCAAGGTGAACGCATCGAGGGAGGCGGCCACGCTTGAGAAGGAGGGATGGAGACTTTGCTGCCAGGATGCAAAAGCGAGCAGGCAGAGAACGACTGCGGCACCTACGAACGCCCACGTCTGCCATTGGGAGATCCAGGCCGGCCTTGTCAGTAGCTCGCTGCGGTCTACGCCCCGAGTGACCCAAGCTGCGCCCGTGCCGAGCACGAGCGGCATGCTGCTGAGTGCCAACCCGAACCGCCAGGAGGTGAAACTAGGCGCGGGCAGGATGAGAAGGAGACCGGCGGTGCCAACCAGACCTGGCCAAAGCCGTGCACCCAGATCGCCCTCCTCGGCTTCTCCGAAGGCCGAGGACGCCACGGCAACCACGACGGGCGTTAAAGCTAGAGCTAGCATCACATTTTCGGCATTCAGAGATCGGCTTGAGGCCGCAGAACAAACCGCCGGGGCCGTAATCACAAGCGAGGCAGCTGCCACAACGGAGGCGGAGGGCACCCAAGTACAGGTTGCTGAAGTCCGGCGAATGAGGCCGCGAATGAAAACGACGCCGGCAGCCAGCAGACAACCCGCAGACTGCGTAAGCAAAGTCGAACCGGCCGTGGGGAGTTTGCTCTCGAGAAGCCACCGGCTGGAGACCGTGAAGCAAAGCAGGGCGAAGGGCAAGGTTGCCGCGACTCGTCTGCGGGCATCAACGAGGGACATAACGGAGCATCACATACAACCTCACAAACAACACGGCCGCGCCGAAGCGCGGCCGTGTTGTTCAGTGCAAAGCCTACCGGCTCGGCGTGGCCTGCGGTGCGGAACCGCCCCCGCCAGAACGCCGCCCGCGGCGACGTCGGCGCCGGCCATTCGCCGCTGGACGCGCTTCACCCTGCGCACCGCGGTCGTCCGAGGGCTGTGCGGTGACGAGCTCGCCCTCTTCAGCGCTCTCCTCTTCACCCTCGAGGTCATCGTCCTCGTCATCCTCGTCGAAGTCCTCACCTCCGTTGATGGTGATGGTTTCTTCCGTGCGGGGAGATTCGGGACGGCTGCTACGCCCGCCACCACGGTCCTGTCGGTCGCTGCGGCCGCGGGCGTCCTCACCACCGCCCTCCGGCACCTCCGGCAGGCCAAGCTTGGCACGCTGTTCGCGAAGAACGGCCTTCCGGCTAAGCTTGATCCGGTTGCCTTCGATGGCCAGAACCTTCACAAGCACCTGGTCTCCTTCGCGCAACTCGTCCTTGACTTCCTTGACGCGGTGCTCGGCAATCTCGGAGACGTGCAGCAGACCGTCGGTACCAGGGAAGATCTCTACAAAGGCGCCGAACTCGGCGAGCCGGACGACTTTGCCCAGGTAGGTCTTTCCGACCTCCGGCACCGCAGTCAGATCGCTGATCATCTGGATGGCTTTGTTAAGTCCCTCTGCGTCGGTAGAGGCTACGTTGACACGGCCACTATCCTCGACGTCGATCTTCACCCCGGTCGCGTCGATGATGCCGCGGATGGTCTTGCCGCCCGGTCCAATCAGGTCGCGGATCTTATCTGTGGGGATCTGGAGGGTATGGATACGCGGCGCGTACTGTGATGTTTCCTTGTTCGGCGCCGCGATGACTGCGTCCATGGTGTCGAGCAGGAACAGGCGACCGCGCTTTGCCTGCTCGAGCGCCTCGCGCATGATCTGCGGCGTGATGCCCATGATCTTGATGTCCATCTGCAGGGCAGTAATGCCGTTCCGCGTGCCGGCGACCTTGAAGTCCATGTCGCCGTAGTGGTCTTCCGCGCCCGCGATGTCGGTCAGGATGGCGTACTTGTCACCCTCCTTCACCAGACCCATCGCCACGCCGGCGACCGAGCCCTTAAGCGGGATGCCGGCCTGCATCAGCGCCAGAGACGCGCCGCAGACCGTGGCCATCGAGGAGGAGCCGTTCGACTCGAGGATGTCAGAGACCACCCGAAGCGTGTAGGGGGATTCGTCTTCGCCCGGCAGGACGGCTTCGATGGCGCGCCAGGCAAGTGCGCCGTGGCCGATCTCGCGGCGTCCCACGCCGGTCATGCGCCCGACCTCACCCACAGAGAAGGGAGGGAAGTTGTAGTGCAGCATGAAGCGGCGCTTTTGTTCGCCCTCGTAGCTCTCCATCCGCTGCGCGTCGTCCGTCGTACCCAGGGTCGCCGAGACCAGGGCCTGGGTTTCGCCGCGGGTGAAGAGGGCAGAACCGTGAACGCGCGGGAGCACACCCGTCTCGATGGTGATCTTGCGAATCTCGTCGAAGGCGCGATGATCAGGCCGGAGACGATCGTTCAGAACCTGCTCGCGGAAGATGCGTTCGCGCAGAAGTTCATAGTACTTGCTGAGCTTTTTGCTCGCGGCCGCGTCGCCCTCGGGCAGTTCCTTTTTCAGCTCGTCCTTGATCTCCTTGACTTTGGCGTAGCTTTCGAACTTGGGGTACTTCTGTGTGTTCAGGGCGTCGCGGAGGCGGTCGCCGACCTTGTTCTGCAACACCTCTGCGTAGGCCTGATCGAACTCCGGCTCCGAGACGGCGCGCTTCGGCTTGCCCGCGCGGCTGGCAAGGTCCTTGATCGCGGCGACAATTTTCTTGATCTCTGTGTGAGCAAATTCGATCGCATCGACAACACGGTCCTCGGTGATCTCACGGGCGCCGGATTCGATCATGGTGATCCCTTCCTCGGTGCCCACCACCATGATGTTGAGCGTGCTCACGAGCCGCTCCGCATACGTGGGGTTCACGATGAACTGATCGTCCACGATGCCGATGCGTACGGCGCCGACGGGACCATGAAAGGGAATGTCACTCAAGGCCAGCGCGCAGCTGGCGCCGTTGATGCCAAGGACGTCCGGATCATTCTCTTTGTCCGCGGAGTAGACGAACGCGACCACCTGCGTTTCGTTGCGGAAGGTCTCAGGGAAGAGAGGACGGATGGGACGGTCGATCTGACGACTGGTCAGCGTCTCCTTCTCGCTCGGACGTCCCTCCCGCTTGATAAAGCCACCGGGGATGCGGCCACCGGCGTAGGTGAACTCGCGATACTCCACTGTGAGGGGGAAGAAGTCGACGCCTTCTTTGGGCTCGGGCGATGCCACTGCGGTGGCCAGGACCGCGTTGTCTCCGCTGGTGGTGAAGGCGGCGCCAGAGGCCTGCTTGGCCATCCGCCCGGTCTCAAACCTTAGTTGCTTGCCGCCGGCAAGCTCTACCGTGATGTCTTGCATATCGTTTTCCTTTACTTCTGTAGCGATTCAGTTTTCTGGGGGCGGTTGGGGCAGGGCCGAACCGGGCGCCTACACGGAAAGCCCCGTCCGACGTGTGTCGAGCGGGGCTTCGCCAGTCCGTCTTCCGGTATCTTCCGAGCGGGGGTTGGGGCGTACTGTGCGACAGGGGGTTTGAAACCCGAGACGGTTCCTGCTATCGCCAGAAACGGTTTGTCCAGTGAAAGAACGGGGAATGTTCGCACTCCTGCAACCGCGTCAACGGGCGGTTGCACCTCGCTTACTTACGGATGCCGAGTTTGCCGATGACCTCACGGTAGCGATCGCCATCGGTCTTCTTCAGGTAATCCAGAAGCCGGCGCCGCTTGGATACGAGCATCAGCAGACCGCGGCGGGAGCCATGGTCCTTCTTGTGTGTTTTGAAATGCTCGGTCAGCTCGCCGATGCGTTCGCTCAGGATCGCGATCTGCACTTCGGGGCTGCCGGTGTCGGAGTCGTGCGTGCGAAATTTGGTGATGATGTCGGTTTTCTTTGCAGGTGCCAACACAGCGGGTCTTACTCCTGATTCTCTATGCTCTAGTCACTTCTCTCAGTGTCCAGCCTCCAGAATAGCACGCAGAACGGCGCGGAACCGGGGGTGAGACCCGGTCCGGGCTTCGACGGCAGCTCACCGGCTGGATCAGCCCTTGGCGAGATTTTCGCCGAAGAACGCCAGCGTCCGTTGACGCGCGAGTGCGGCGGCCTCCGGGTTGAAGCTGGCGCGGGCGTCGCAGTTGAAGCCATGCTGGGCCCCTTCGTACACGAAGATCGACACCTCGGGATGGGCGCTTCGCACGGCTTCCACCTGATCCGGGCCGATGTGACTGTCCTCTGCGCCGAAATGGAGCAGAACGGGACAGGTGGGCTGCTCGTTCGCGACGCCGCCGATGCCGCCGGGGTAGTAGCCAACGCACGCCTTTGGTTGAAAGCCGTGGGCGGGTCCACGCGTAGCGCTTAGCCAGCTCATAAACCCGCCATAGCAGAAGCCCACGACGCCCGTGCCGCCACCCTCGTTTTTCACTCGCTCGAAAGCGGCAGCGACGTCGAGGATGGCAGTATCGGGATGGAGCGTCTGGTACAGGCCGATGGCTTTCTGCATGTCCTGGCCTTCGTAACGCAGCTCCACACCGCGCTCCGTGCGGTCAAACAGTGCCGGCGCGATGGCGACGTATCCCTCGCGCGCGAAGCCGTCCACCACGCTTCGAATGTGCGCGTTCACGCCGAAGATCTCCTGCACGACGACCAGGCCGCCTTTGGGCGCTTCTTGTGGTTCAGCGAGGTAGGCCGACAACTCATGCCCATCACCCGCGTTCAGATTCAGCCATTCACCCATGCGCGCGACATCTCCGAGAAAACAATAAGGCGCACGCATGCCGGGTGGGCCCGGCGACTTCGTGGCCTCCCTGAAGAGTAAACGGTCTCAGGTTAATCCGTTTTGGGCTGGTTGAGGCGCTCAAGAAGACAGTCCGCCAGTTGTGCTGACGAGACATAGTACGTACCCGCCTCGATGGCTCGGCGAAGTTCGAGCACTTTGGAACGCATCGATTCTTGGGCCGGAATCGGCGTGTCCAAAGGTCCGCAGTTACCCTGTGCCTGCATCGCCTCACTCTGAGACGCGTTGGTTGCAAACAGAGGTGCGGGGTCGGTTTGTTTCATCCCGTTCAGGTCGGTCCTCTCCTTCAAATGTCTTATCGGCAGCGATCGCAAAACCATCAGGGCTATTTTGCAGATTCTTTTGCCGACGAGCCGGAGGTCGCTAGAACGCGGGTGGCGGCTCCACCGCGGCGGCGGTGGTAGAGGCCGGAGCACCTGCAGCCGAGGGGGCCGCGACCGGTGTGCTGCCCGGCCCTAGGCCCAGCTTGATCAACGCGCGCGAGTCGGGAACTAGCTTTGTCTGCCAGCCGTTGTCGCCCTGGAGCTTCTGCATGGCGGCCATACTGGAGGCGTCCCAGGTGCCGCTGGGTTCGCCGGAGAGGTATCCGCGTGCGATCAGCGCGGTCTGGATCTGCGTAGCGCGCTCGGGGCTCATCGAGGAGACCGGGTGCTCATAGCCGCTGCGCTCCGCCCGATGGACGCGGCTGTCTGTGCTGTGGCGCACAAGCGCGTGGGTGGAGGTGTGGTGATGCGGGCGAGCGGCGGCCGACGCGGTCAGAGAGGGAAGCAGCATGCCAGCCGAGAGAACAAAGGAGACCACACGCATGGGCCGAACCTCGTGAGATGAAGTGTCACGCGGTTGGGGCGTCGCGTAACGTGTCGAGGGTAACGCAGCGGGGTTGCCCTGGACAAGTCACCACTCCGGGGTACAGGCCCCCGCAAAGGTGTCAAAAAAGGAACAGCCCCGGCGCGCTGAGGCGTCCGGGGCTGTTTCGGTGTTGGGGCGCGAGCTACTGCAGGGTGCCACCGCGGTAGGAGTCGCCGCCGGCGGTGTTGCGCGGGTCGCGGATGACGAAGACGACGTCGTCACCGGGTTTCAGAGCGGAGACGATGTTGCGGTAGTCCGTCTCGCTGTTGATGGGCTTGCGGTTGATCTCAATGATGACCTGCCCTGCCTGCAGGTTGATCTGCTCGGCGAAGGAGCCCGGGCGGACCGCGGTGATGGTAACGCCACCATGAACGCCGAGATGCGAGAGCGTCTCGGGCTTGGTGGGCTGCTCGGTGAGTCCCAACTTTGTCTGCCCGGCATCGGCTTGATCGGGACCGGCGCTGTCCTCGTTCTTGTCGCGGTCGGCGAAGAGCTTGGCCCGGTCCATGATCCCCACCGTGGCGACCTGGTGCTTGCCGTCGCGCAGGTACTCGAGGCGGACCGTAGAACCGGGAGCTTTTTGCGAGACGATCGCGATGAGCGTGTCGCCGTCCTTCACGGGTTGGCCATCCACGCTGACGATGACGTCCTTCGGCTGCAGGCCGGCCTTGAGCGCCGGTCCGTTGGGCTCCACCTGGCTGATCATCACGCCGCCGTTGGGGAAGCCGTACTCCCGGGCCACAGCGGAGGATAGATTGGCCTCGAACTGAATGCCGATGGAGCCACGCGTCACCATGTGGTTGGGGCTGATGAGCTGGTTGTAGATGTTGATGAGGAGATTGGACGGCAGGGCAAAGCCGACCCCTTCGGAACCGGCCGACTCCGTGTAGATCGCTGTGTTCATGCCGATGACCTCGCCGGCCATGTCGACGAGCGGACCGCCGGAGTTCCCGGGATTGATGGCTGCGTCCGTCTGGATGAACTTCTGGAACGAGGCTTGATCGATGCCGCCCTCGCCGCTCTCAAGGTCGGACCCAGGACGGTTCACCGCAGAGACGATGCCCGCCGAGACAGTCTTGGAAAGGCCGAAGGGGCTGCCGATGGCGAGTACCCAATCCCCCACCTGAGCGCTGCTGGAGTTCCCGAGCTTGATGGTCGGTAAGGGTTCCGCCGTCTCGATTTTGATCACGGCGATGTCGGTAGATGGATCCGTGCCGATGACCTTGGCCGGACGGCCCTGGTCGCTGGTGCCCTCTGGATCGGTAGAAAGCTTGACGTAGATGTGATCGGCCTTATCCACCACGTGGTTGTTGGTAATGATGTAGCCGCGAGGATCCACGATGAAACCCGAGCCCAGCGCGCGCCGGGTGCTCAGATCCTGTTGCCCACCGCCACCACCGCCGCCGAAGAAGCGGTTGAAGAAGTCCTGCATGTCATTGTTGTCGTCACCCCCGCCATCATTGGGGATGCCGTTGGGGAGACCGCGCCGGTTGCCGCGGCGGCTGGGGGTCTGCTGCTTCGGGGTCGACTCGGTGTTGATGTTCACCACCGCGGGTCCCACCTGCTTCACGATGGTCGAGAAGCCGTTGGACAGGTTGACCGGTGAAGGGATCACCAGCGGGCGGGCGTCGCCCGAATCCACGTGCTGCCCTTCTTTGCCGCTCACCTTGCCGGTCAGCAGGGACCCTGCGAGGATCAGGCCGGAGAGTGCGCCGAGGGCGGTGAAGGTGGTCGTCGGCGTAAGGCGGCGGCGCAGGTTCTGCGGCAGGCTGCCTTCAGAGTTCTCGTGGGATGCCATGGTGCGTCTTTCCTCGTTTGCTCAAACACTCTAGATTGTAGCGGCCAGACCTGGCAGTTGGGTTGAAGCGCGTGGACACGCAACCGTCAGCCCTTATAGACGCGGACGGGCCGCAAAGGACGCTCCCCGCGCAGGTTCAGGGCTCCGTGGATAAGAGTGCCTTCCCGGTGAGTGCGGTTGGCCCGAGCTCGGCGGCCACGATCCCGGCGAGGATGAGCCCCGCCCCGGATACGGCGCGTGGTCCCAGCCGTTCGCCCAGGAACAGCAGGGAGGTGAGGGCGGCGAAGACGGGCTCCAGGGTGAAGATCATGGCGGTGTGCGAGGCGGGAAGATGTTGCTGCGCCCAGCTTTGGATCGTGAAGGCAGCCGCGGTGGCGAGCACGGAGGTGACCAGGAGCGCGGCCACGACGGTCCTACTAAAGTGGCAGACCGGACGGCCTCCGAGCGGCAGGAAGAGGAGCATCACAACGGAAGCAACGAGGATCTGCAGCGTTCCCAGAGCGCGCGGGGCGATGTGGCTGGCGCCACGGGCCAACGTAAGCAGGTGCGCGGCGAAGGTGAGAGCGCAGCCCAGGGTAAGCCACTCTCCAAGGTGCATGCCGGAGAGCAGATCGCGCCCGGCACCCGGCTGGCTGGTGAGCAGCACGATGCCGGCGAAGGCAAGCAGGGCGCCGGCGTAGGCGGCCAGCTGCGGCCGCGCTGTTCCGGGAACGCGGAACCCGGGAACCGTGCTGAGTATGGGAACAAGCACCACCACCAAGCCGGTCAGGAAGGCGGACTTGGAGGGGGTTGTGCGGGTGAGCCCCACGGTTTGCAGCTCATAGCCGAGCGCCAGGAAGACGCCGGCTACCCCGCAAAGCCGAATCTGCGATCGGGTGAGCCCGCGCAATGATCGCCAGTTCACGGCGAGCAGAACAAGGGAGGCCAGCCCCATCCGCAGCAGGTTAAAGAGCAGCGGCGAGACCTCGCGCAGAGCCGCTTTGACCAGCGGAAAGGTGGTACCCCAGACCAGCGTGACCACGATCAGCAGCAGATAGGCGGTCAGGTTCCGGCCGGGTCGCCTGGGGATCGTGGTCATTCCGGGCTGGAGGTGACGACCGGCGCGGTGGCGTGAGCTTCGTAGCGGGTGACGCCGCCCACCACGGTGCGCAGCACCTGCGTGTCCAGCAGGGCGCGGGGCGACGACTTGGTGATGTCGCGGTCGAGCACGACGAAGTCGGCCAGATAGCCGGGCTCCAGCCGACCCTTCTGGCTCTCCCGGAACTCGGCGAAGGCGGAGCCCTGGGTGTACGCGTAGATCGCTTCGTTGAGCGTCAGGCGTTCCTGCGGCTCAAAGGTCTGGGTCCCGGCCTCGTTCTGGCGGGTGATCGCAGAGTACAGACCGCGAAACGGCGAGATGGACTCGACCGGGTAGTCGGTCCCAAACGCCAGCGTGACGCTGTGATCCAGAAAGGAGCGCCAGGCGTAGGCGCGTTTGGAGCGCTCCGGACCGAGCCGCTGCCCGGCCCACGCCATGTCCGTGAGAAGATGGCTGGGCTGCATGGAGGCGATCACGCCAAGACGGGCGAAGCGGTCGAAGGCTCCGGGCGAGACCACCTGGGCATGCTCGATGCGGAAGCGGAAGCTGCGGCGGTCCTTGCATGGAGGACCGTCCCATACGGTTCCGGGTTCCGGGGGAGGGCAGGCCGGCTCGTCCGCATTCGCCTCCAGATCGGCCTGTTCCGCGGCTTCGAAGGCGTCGAGTGCCATGTCGTTGGCGCGGTCGCCGATGGCGTGGAAGCCCAGCTGAAAGCCGGCGCGGGCGCGCTCGGAGGTCATCTGCTCCAGCTTGTCGGCTTCGTGGCGCGGAATGCCGGGGTTCTCCGGATCATCGGTATAGGGTTCGTTCAGCGCAGCCGTACGCGACCCGAGCGAGCCGTCCATGAAGGCCTTCAGCTGCGTCAGGTGCGAGAGGGGATCATCGGCGGGATGGCTGGCCCGGCGCTGTTCGAGGATGGCGACCGGCAGGTTGAAGTCGATCCACTCGGCGAAGCGCAGCGGGAGTTTGCCGCTGTGCTCCCATTGCTCGAGCACCAGCCAGTCTTCCCAGTCGGAGAAGTCCTGCACGCTGGTGACGCCGTGCGCGAGCGCATCCTGGATGGAAAGCGTCAGGGCGCGCCTGCGGGTTTCCGGATCCGGCCTGGGGATGTGCCGCTCGAGCAGCGCGAGGGCGGGCGTCTCGCGCACGATGCCCGTGAGTTCCCCGGCCTCGGTGCGGTCGAGCTTGCCGCCCTGCGGGTCGGGCGTACCGGCGCTAAGTCCCGCGGTGTGTAAAGCCGCGGTGTTCGCGACGCCGATGTGGCCGTCGACGCGGATCAGCAGGGCGGGGTGCCCGCCGGTGACGGCGTCGAGGTCCTGCCGGGTGGGCAGGGTCTTCGTGGCCCAGAGGGTGTGATCCCATCCTCCGCCGAGGATCCATTGTCCGGGCTTTGCGCCGGCAGCATAGGTGCGAATGCGCGCCTGCATCTCGGCGAGCGAACCCGCGCCGATAAGATCGACCGTGAGCCGCTGCTGACCGGCCGAAGCCATGTGAGTATGCGCGTCGTTGAAGCCAGGCATGACGAAGGCCCCCTGGAGATCGACGACAGTCGTCTGCGGGCCTTTGCGGCCGAGGATGGCTGCGTCGTCGCCCACCGCGAGGATGCGGCCTTTGCGCACGGCCAGCGCGGTGACGCGGCCCGGAACATGATCCTGATCGTCGGGTCGAAGCCGTGTTCCCGTGAGAATGTCGCCATGGACGAAGATCGTCTCGGGCACGGGCTCTTGCGCATCGAGAAAACGTGAGGTCAACCCAGGCGCGACCAGCAGCGCGAGCAAGGCGCAGCCCAGAGACGGCCAGAAGGGATGTTGGGAGCGGGGCACGCGACGAGTCTATCCGAATGCGTTTCGGGGTTCTCCGGCATCGCGCAGCTAGGAACGGCTAGCGGCCGCTGCGTTGGATCGCTCGGTGGCGAGTAGGAAGCAGGTATCTAGGAGCAGGAGCAGGATCCTGCGCAGGGCCAGGTCCCGGCCAGTCGGGTCGTACCACTCGCGAACCGTGTGCCACTCACCGCCGGTGCCCCCCGCCCCGATGGCCAGTGCGGGGACGCCGAGAGAAAGCGGGAGGTTCGCGTCCGTGGAGCCGATGCGCGACTCCGTAGCGATGCCCAGGTGGCGGTCGACGGCGCGCAGGCTCTGCAGCAGCGGGGCATCAGCCGCCAGGGCGCCGACCGCACGGTGGCCGGTTCGCTCCACCGCGAGCTGAAGTCGGTCGGCATCGGGCCGATGCTGTCCTCCGGCCTCGATCTCGGCCGCGATCCGGGTGAGTACGGTGAGCTCCAGGCGATCGAGCTCGAACTCCGAGGTTGAGCGGAGGTCTAGATCGGCGATGGCTGCGTCAGGAATCGAGTTGACGGAGGCGCCACCGTGGAAGCGGCCGACGTTCAGGGTGGTGCGCGGTTGCGTCGGCAACGGCAGCTCCGAGATCGCGAGCATCGCCGCGCTGAGCCCGAGGATGGGATTGGGACGGCTGGTATCCACCCAGGAGTGGCCTCCGGGTCCGGTGACCGTGACGCGCAGACGGCGACTGCCCAGCGCGCGGTGAATCACCAGGCCGTTGCCTGCACCCTCCAAAGCGATCGCGGTGTCGATCCGCGCCCCGAAGGGCGGGTGAGCGAAGAGATGACGCATGCCGCGGAGATCGCCTTCGCCCTCCTCGCCCACGTTCGCCGTGAAGACAATAGGGCAGGCCGGTTCAAGACCGGCCTCCCCCAGCGCGGCTGCGAGGCCGAGCAGCCCGGCAAGCCCGGCGCCGTTGTCGCAGATGCCCGGGCCAAGCAGACGCGCGTTGTCCTCACGCGGGGTGCAGTCCACCCCGGAAGGGAAGACGGTGTCCAGATGCGCGGAGAGCAGGATCGCACCGTCGTGAGCCTGGTTTCCAGGCGAGGGCAGCAGGGCAACGGCGTTCCCTTCGGCGTCGATGTGGACGCCCTGAAGACCAAGCTCGGTGAAGCGATCGCAGAACCACTCCGCCCGGGCGGACTCACCGAAGGGCGGTGCGGGGATCGCAACGAACTCCAGCTGCCAGCGACGCAACTGCAGTTCGCGGAGATGAAACCAGCGGAAGGCGCGATGCACCCCGGCCTCGGCGGCGAGCATGGCGAGCCGCTGCTGATCGCTGACCGTCACCTGCCGTCTCCGCGGTCGCGATCTTGCGCGAAGGGGTTGGGCGCAGACGCCGCCCGGTCGGGTGCGCTTGCGGAGCTCTCGTGAGCATCCGGGTACTCGACAGCGACCAGGTACAGTCCGCCGGCGGGCGCGGTCGGGCCAGCTTGTGAGCGGTCGCGCGAGGCGAGGATGCGCGGGAGGTCCTCAGGCTGCAGACTGCCTCGGCCGATGTCTACCATGGTGCCCACCAGATTGCGCACCATGTGATGCAGAAAGCCGCTGCCGCACACCCGGTACACCAGCAGGCCGTCGAGCTCCGTCCAGGCCGAGCTGTAGATAGTCTTTACCGGGTTGGGGCGGCTGCTATGTGCCACGTTGCTGCTGGGCGGGTCGCGAGGTTCGCGGCTGGTCGCCGCCATGGCCGAAAAGTCCTGGGTGCCCACGAGCAGCGTCGCGCTGCGCTGCATCGCTTCCAGGTGCAGGGGCCAGCGGCAGTCCCAAACAAAGGACGCTAGAAACGGCGAGCAGACGCGCTCGGCGGTAAGGGAGCTCCCGGACCGGGTACGCCGTTCGAAGATCCGATATTCATAGAGCTTGCTTCGCGAGGAGTGGCGGGCGTGAAAACTCGCAGGGACGACCTCGGCTCGGAGCACGCGCAGCGCCGGAGGGAGGATGCGGTTCAGGGCGCGTTGCAGATTTGCTGCCGGAATCACTGCATGCAACGAGAACGAGGCGACCTGCGCCAGCGCGTGCACGCCTGCGTCCGTGCGGCCGGCGCCCTGCGGCAGGACCTCCTCGCCCGTGATCTGCTCCAGGGCCTGTGCGAGGACGCCCTGCACCGTGACCAGCTCCGGCTGCACCTGCCAGCCGTGAAACTGCGTGCCGTTGTAGGCGAGGGTGAGCTTCCAGTGCGGCATGAGGGTGAAGACCTGCGCGAGGCGGGGCGTGAACCAAAGCGTATTATCCCCTGCGCCGGCGTGAGCGGGGAGAGCCGCGGGCGGAAAGCTATACTGACCGAAACCGGTGCCGCGAAGCCTTGTGCGTCTGGAACTGTTCGGTCCGCTCGGCCGTATAGGCCAGCAGTGCCTGCGTGAAGGATCGAAGAGTGAGACGGCAAGGTAAGGCTTCCAAACAGCTGCAGGCGTATGTGTGTGTCGGGCTTCTGCTCGTGAATCTGGCGGGCCAGGCGCAAGCGGCGGCAGCGGGACAGACCTCCGGGACGACGGCGCAACAGAGCGGCGCGGCGGCTTCGCAGGTGAATCCGACCGCGGCGCCGACACCGCAGGCGGTGCAGAACGACACGACCGGAACGCCCGGACTGCCGCAGGCGCCTCACCCGGCGCTTACGCAACCGCTCTTCCTTCGTCCCACGGCGACCAACTTCACCAAAGGGAACCCATTCTGGCCGGATCCGCTGAAGATCTACGCGCCCAAGGACTACCCGGAGCCGCGGCTGAGCAATGCCCCGGGGCTCAACGACCTGCTTCGTGACGGCAAGATCTACCTCAGCCTGGCGGACGCGGTAGCGCTGGCGCTGGAGAACAACTACGACATCGCCATCGCGCGCATCAACCTGGACATTGCGGACACCGACATTCTGCGGGCGCAGGCGGGGTCCACGTTGCTGGGTGTCTCGACGGGTCTGATCACGAACACCCTCGGGGGCTCGAGTTCCACTATCACCGGCGGCGGCGGCCCGGCGGGCTCGACCTCCGCAGGCGCGGCGAGCACCGGGGCCTCGGGGCTGGTGCTGAGCACCAACGAGGGCGGACCCGCCCCGGAGGTGTTCGACCCGCTGCTGACCGGCACCATCCAGTACGAGAGCACCCGCGCCCCGCAGACGGTCACCCTGCTGACCGGCACGGAGAATCTGCAGACCAACACGACCACCTTTGACTTCCAGTACACGCAGGGCTTTGCCTCGGGAACGGCCCTGACGGTGACCTTCAACAACTCGCGGCAGAGCACCAACAGCGAGTACAGCGTGTATAACCCGCTGCTGCAGTCGTACTTTCGCGCGCAGGGAACCCAGCATCTGCTGCAGGGCTTTGGGCCGTGGATCAACAAGCGCTTTATTGTGCAGGCGAAGAACAACCGACGCATCGCCGACTCTGCCTTTCGCCAGCAGGTCATCTACACCATCACCCAGGTGGAGAGCATCTATTGGGCGCTCGTGAGCGGGTATGAGGACGAGCAGGCAAAGACGCGGGCCTTGGATCAGTCCACGCGCCTGGCGGCCGATGATCGGCGCGAGGTGGAGATCGGCACGCTGGCTCCGCTGGACGTGGTAAATGCGGACTCGCAGGTGGCCTCCGACCAGCAGGCGCTGGTCTCCTCACGAACCAACCTGGAATATCAGCAGCTGCTGATCAAACAGGCCATTGCCCGCAACCTGAGCGATCCCAAGCTCGCGAATGCGCCCGTGGTGCCCACCGACCGTGTGGGCCTGGACCGCTTGCCCGAGGAGGATGAGAGCGTCGAGGCATTGGTGGCGCAGGCCTACACCAACAATCCGCAGGTCGAGCAGGCCGTGCTCTCGATGAATAACAACAAGATCACCATCCGGGCGGAGAAGAACGGCCTGCTGCCGATTGTGGATGCGTACGGCTTTTACGGCGCCAACTCGCTCGGCGGGCAGCAAAACCCGCTGCTGAACTGCTCCGGGGCGACCGGCGGGACGGGAACCACGACCGGCTTCAGTCCCTGCCAGGCCGGCTTGGTGCCGAACCTGAGCTTCGGCTCCGCGTTGGAGAATCTGGTGAACAACAACTACCCCGACTACGGTGTTGGGGTGAACATCCAGATCCCGCTGCGGAATCGCCTGGCGCAGGCCAACCAGGTGCGTTCCCAGATGGAGTACCGGCAGGCCGAGATGCGGCTGCAGCAGATCTACACGCAGCTGCGCATCGAGTTGGTGAATGCGCTGTATGCGTTGACGAATGATCGCGCCGGGGTGCTCGCCTCTCAAGCGGCGCGTGAGTATGCCTCGCAGTCCTTCGAGGCGGAGCAGAAGAAGCTCCGTCTGGGTGCCTCCACGACCGCGAACGTGCTGCAGCAGGGGCGCAACTTCGGGATCGCGGAGAACAACCTGAACTCGGCGGACGCGGCCTATGCGCGGGATCGCTCCTCGCTGAACCAGATCCTGTCCAACACGCTGGAACGATACGGGATCACGTTGGACGAGGCCGTGAAGGGCACCGTGGGGCAGGCGCCGGTCATCCCTGGCCTGACGCCCGCGCCGCCACCGGCACCGCCGCAGCCGCTGGGTGGGGCGCCGCCGGCGCGATAGGGCGTCGAGGCGCACGAGGCTTGATAGCCTGAGAGCTGGAGCCCTCTGCGATGGAACAAGCAATCGAGAACCGGCTGGCGCGGGCGTCGTCGGCGTATCTGCGCTCGGCACGGCACCAGCCGGTGGACTGGCACCCGTGGGGGGAAGAGGCCTTCGCGACGGCAGCGCGCGAGGACAAGCCGGTGCTGCTGGACATCGGCGCGGTCTGGTGCCACTGGTGCCATGTGATGGACCGGGAGAGCTACGAGGATCCCGCCACCGCGGCGCTGATCAACGAGCACTTTGTTGCCGTAAAGGTGGACCGGGATGAGCGTCCGGACGTCGACACGCGCTACCAGGCCGCGGTCTCAGCCATCAGCGGGCAGGGAGGCTGGCCGTTGACGGGCTTTCTCACCGCCGACGGCCGGCCGTTCTTTGGAGGCACGTACTTTCCCCCGGAGGATCGGTATGGACGGCCGGGCTTTCCGCGCGTTTTGCTCAGCATGGCCGACGCCTACCGGAACCGGCGAGCGGAGATCGAGGAGACTGCCGGCAGCGTGATGCTGGCGATCGAACACAACGAGAGCTTCTCCGGTCACGAGGGCGCGCCCGGCGAAGCCTTGCTGGACAAAGTCGTCGCGTCGATCCTGAGCCAGTTCGATCCGCGCAACGGAGGCTTTGGGTCGCAGCCGAAGTTTTCGCACCCGGCGGCGCTCGATCTGCTTATCGACGCCTCGACGCGGCCGGGACCGCACGCCGAGCGCGCCCGCGAGGTAGCCGCGATCACGCTCACCAAAATGGCCGCGGGCGGCATGTATGACCAGCTCGCCGGCGGCTTCCATCGCTACTCGGTGGACGAGCGCTGGATTGTGCCGCACTTCGAGAAGATGGCCTATGACAATTCCGAGCTGCTGCGCGTCTATGCGCACGCCTTCCAGAGCTCGGCCCATCCTCGCTTCGCGCGCACCGCGGGGGACATCCTGCGCTGGATGGACGCCTGGCTGAGCGACCGGGAGCAGGGCGGCTTTTACGCCTCGCAGGACGCCGACGACTCTCTCGACGACGACGGCGACTACTTCACCTGGACCCGTGCGGAGGCACAGGCGGTGCTTTCGGCGGAGGAGTTCGAGCTCGCGGCGGCGTTTTACAACCTGCGTGCCGTGGGGGACATGCACCACAATCCAGCCAAGAATGTTTTGCATGTGATCGCGGACGTTCCCACCCTGGCGCGCCGCTTTGGTCGCAGCGAGGAGGCGACGCGCACCATTCTGGATCGCGCGAAGGAGAAGTTGTATGCCGCGCGCCTGGAACGCAGGACACCGTTCGTGGACCGGACGATCTATACCGGCTGGAATGGCCTGTGTATCTCGGCGTATCTGACCGCGGCGCGTGCCCTGGCGCTGCCCGAAGCCGAAGCGTTTGCCCTCAAGTCGCTGGACCGGGTGCTGGCCGCCGCGTGGAGGCCGGAGGTGGGCCTTGCCCGGGTGGTCGCCTACGGGGAGCAGGATGGTTCGGCGCAGCCGGTGCCTGGGGTGTTGGAGGACTACGCCTACCTTGGCCATGCCGCGCTGGATGCCTGGGAGGCCACCGGGCGGGAACCGTACTTCAAGGCGGCCGAGGAGCTCGGTGAGGCTCTCCTGTCGCGCTTTTTCGACGACGCGGAGGGAGGGTTCTTCGACACCGGGCAGAGCGCCGTGGGCGTGGAGGCCCACCTCGGATCCCAGAGCGGAGACGGGCTGGGCCTTCGGATCGGTGCGTTGGCTGCCCGTCGCAAGCCCATCCAGGATGCCCCCACCCCCGCGGGGAATCCGGTGGCCGCCGCGCTGTTGTTGCGCCTGCACGCGCTCACGGGAAAGGCGCTCTCTCGCTCCTCCGCCGACCG
>CAXTWN010000009.1:23507-44192 GCA_964248055.1 uncultured Acidobacteriaceae bacterium
ACCGGACGCTGGAGCTCTTTGCCGGCATCGTGGAACACTTCGGTCTCTACGCGGCGAGCTATGCACAGGCGCTGCGCCGCGCGATCTCGCCGCCCGTGCAGGTGTGTGTGATCGGCACGGACGCGCTCGCGGATGAGCTTGCGGCCGCAGCGACCGCGCGATTTCTGTTGAATAAGACGGTCATCCGGCTGGCACCGGCCCAACTCGCGCATCTGCCGCCCGCCCTCGCCGAGACCCTGCCGCACCTGCCCGGGCTCGGGGAGAGCAGCGTGGCGGTGATCTGCAAGGGGTCGGCATGTCTGCCGCCGGTGCGTGAGCCGGAACGGCTCTTCCAGCTCTTGCAGGAGGAGAGCGGAAGCCTTTAAGGGGAGGCGGAGACGCTGTGACTGCTGTTCAGCGCGACTTCTGGACCGGGCTCGTTTTGCGTCACCAGCGTGCTCGTCGCGCTCCCCAGGGCGATGCCCTCCCGGGAGAACGCGAGCAGGATGCGGCGGCGCAGCTCGCGCAGGACCCCATCGCGCTGGTTGGCGCGGACCCGGATGCTTAGCGGATAAATGACCTCGTGCGCAGAGAGGCGATCGACACCAAGCACATCGGGGTCGGCGAGAATGACCTCGCGAAAGGCCTCATCGGCCCGGACCTCGGCGGCGAGCCGGCGCAGAATGGTCAGAACACGATCCGGGTCCTCGCGGGCATTGACGCTCAGAGCGAGGGAGGCCACAGAGAAGTCTCGCGAAAGGTTGGAGACGGTCGCGATCTGGCCATTGGGAACGATGTTCAGCGTGCCGTCGCCGTCGCGGAGCTTGGTACACCGCAGCGTCAAGTCCTCCACCACGCCCTGCAGGCCGGCGATCTTGATCGTGTCGCCGACGCTGTATTGGTCCTCAATCAGGATGAACAGACCATTGAGCATGTCTTTGAACAGGGATTGCGCGCCGAAGCTGATGCCCAGTCCGATCACGCCGGCGGAGGCGACGAACGGGCTAAGCGAGGCACCCACGGTGCCGAGTACCTGCAGGAAGAGATAGAACCCGATCAGGCCATAGGCGCCGGCACGAACAATGCTCGCAACGGTGCGAAGCTGAGCGGCGCGGCGGCCGTTGCCGACCAGCGCATCGGCCCGGCGACGCATCCGGGCGACAAAGAACAGCACCAGGCGTTGCGCAATGAAGGAGAAAAGGAGCGCTCCCAGAAGTTTGGGGAGGCCACTCTGGACGAAGGTAAGCAGGTCCGCGTGCCATACTCGCTCGACGTCGAGCAGCGAATGCTCCTCTTGTGGCACAACGGGGGGCAGGGGCATGATGGAGATGTCCAGAAGCTCGACCTCAGGATACCGAACGCCACGCTTGCCGTAGGGACACCGAGCAGGCTGATAAGGTCCGCCATGATGAGGAAGTTCTCGCCATCGTTCCCGAAGCAGATCCGGAGCAGGTCGCTGGCCGCCGGCATGCTCCTTGCTCTTTGGCCCACAGCCGCCGGGGCGCGGTGGTCGAGGCAGGAGGCACAGATGCCGCAGATGCAGCCTCAGTCCTCCCACTCGCAGCTTCCGGGGCTCAGCGATGCGCCGGATCCGCGCTTCAACACGCCCAAGATGGAACACATGCGCGAGAACGAGCGCCGGACGCGGCTGCTCGCCGACACGGCAAGACTGGTCGCGCTTTCCACAGAACTGAAGGAAGAGGTCGACAAGACTTCAAAGGATGAGCTTTCGCTCGATGTGGTGCGCAAGGCCGCCGAGATCGAAAAGCTGGCCCGTGACGTGAAGGAGCGCATGAAGAGCTAAGCGCGACTTTGCCCTCCCCGGAGGCTGGGGGCCACGCGTACAATCGCTCTGTTGCAAGGCACCGTGGGGAGCGCAGTCGCGTGGCAGGGAAGAGGCAATTGGAGAAGGCGGCCACGGCAGGCGTAACCGCGCCTGTGCGGGAAGCTGACGGATCTGCTACGCGCAGCGGCGGCCTTTCGGACGCGCAACTTCTTGAGTTCTACCGGCTGATGTACCTGTCGCGGCGCACCGATGACCGCGAGATCCTCCTGAAGCGTCAGCAGAAGATCTTCTTCCAGATCTCCTGCGCCGGACATGAAGCTCTGTTAGTGGCCGCCGGCATGGCTCTGAAGCCCGGCTATGACTGGTTCTTCCCCTACTATCGCGACCGTGCGCTCTGCCTGGCGCTGGGCAACACGGTGGAGGAGCAATTGCTGCAGGCGGTTGGGGCGGCCGACGATCCGGCGTCCGGCGGGCGGCAGATGCCCTCCCACTGGACGAGCAAGCGACTGAATATCGTTTCGCCATCTTCGTCCACCGCGACCCAGTGCCTGCACGCCGTTGGCTGCGCGGAGGCAGGTCGTTACTTCGTCGCGCATCCGGACGCGGCGGCCAAGCACGACGGGGACTATCGCCAGTTCAAAGACGTCACGTTCCAGGCCGACGAGGTGGTGTATACCTCCATCGGCGAGGGCTCGACCAGCCAGGGGGAGTTCTGGGAGTCGCTGAACTCGGCCTCCAATCTCAAGCTGCCGGTCCTGTACGTGGTTGAGGACAACGGCTACGCGATCTCCACGCCCGTCGAGGTAAACACGCCCGGCGGCAGCATCTCGCGGCTGGTGGCGAACTTCCCGAACTTCTTCTTCGCCGAGGTGGACGGCACGGATGCCATCGCCAGCTACGAGGCCATGGCGAAAGCGGTAGCGTACTGCCGCGCCGGCAAGGGGCCGGCCCTTGTTCACGGTCACGTCGTCCGGCCGTATTCGCATTCGCTGAGCGACGATGAGACGCAGTACCGGTCTGCGGAGGAGCTTGAAGGCGACGCATTGCGGGACCCGATCTCGCGTCTGGGCGCGTGGCTGATCTCCTACGGCATCGCCGATCCGGAGCGCTTGCGCGCGCTCGAGGAGGCGGCCGATGCGGAGGTGCAGGAGGCGACCGATCGCGCGCTGGCCGCCCTTCCTCCCCAGCCCCCGAGCATTCTGCGGCACGTGTACTCGGAGGATCTGAGGCCGACCGACCGCTGCTTCGAGGCGGAGCCGGCGTCATCGCCAAAGGATGCGCTGGAGCGCACCATGCTGGACGGCATCAATGCCTGCCTGCGGGACGAGATGCGTCGCGACGAACGGATTGTGGTCTTCGGCGAGGACGTGGCCGACGCGACCCGGGACCGCGAGCTCCTGGCCGGCAAGCTCAAGGGTAAGGGCGGGGTCTTCAAAGTCACCGCCGGGCTGCAGCGGGAGTTTGGAAGCGAGCGGGTGTGGAACTCGCCCCTGGCGGAGGCCAACATCACGGGCCGCGCCATCGGGATGGCGGTGCGCGGGCTCAAGCCGGTCGTCGAGATTCAATTCTTCGATTACATCTGGCCTGCTATGCACCAGATGCGCAATGAGTTATCGGTGATGCGCTGGCGCTCGAACGGCACCTTCTCCTGCCCGCTGGTGATGCGGGTGCCGATCGGCGGCTATCTCACCGGCGGTTCGATCTACCACTCGCAATCGGGCGAAAGCATCTTCACGCACACGCCCGGTGTTCGCGTTGTGATGCCTTCGAACGCACTCGATGCCGTAGGCCTGCTGCGGACGGCCATCCGCTGCGATGATCCCGTGCTCTTTTTGGAGCACAAGAATCTGTACCGCGCCACCTTTGGTCGGGTGCCGTATCCGGGGCCCGACTACACCATCCCGTTCGGAAAGGCCAAGGTGGTAAAGCCGGGAAGCGATCTTTCGATCATCACCTACGGGGCCGTGGTGCCGCGGGCGCTCCAGGCCGCGCAGCGTTTGCAGCGGGAGCGCGGCCTGGAGGCCGAGGTGCTGGATCTCCGCAGCCTGACCCCCTTTGATTGGGAGGCGATCACGGCCACGGTGCGCAAGACCAGCAAGGTGCTGATCGCGCATGAGGACATGCTGAGCTGGGGGTACGGGGCAGAGCTGGCGGCGCGCATCGGTGACGAGTTGTTTCACGACCTGGACGCTCCGGTGCGCCGCGTCGGGGGCATGGATACCTTCGTCGCCTACCAGCCGCTGCTCGAAGATGTGATCCTGCCCCAGGCCGACCGGCTCTTCGAGGCCATGGCGGAGCTGGCGGCCTTTTAGGCCCTTCCTTGGGCCTGCCCCGCAACTTCAGGCGTCCGGAGAGGGTTGAAGGAGGTGGCGATTCAGCCCAAGCCTCTCGAGGAGCCTGCGATGATCCTCCGCAGGGAGCACGTCTCCACGTTTCAACTCGTTCGCGACGCCAGCGCAGGCGTTTTGACCGCGGCTCTTAGCTGCTCGCTGGCCTGCCCCGCCGAACTCCTGGCGGAACAGCCGCGCCCCAACAGCGCGACGGCTACCGCACATGCGCCCGTGCCGTTGACCCAACAGCAGCGCATCCTCCATGCACTCAACCGGCTTACGTTCGGTCCGCGGCCCGGCGACATGGCGGCGGTGAGCCGGGTCGGTCTGGAGGCATGGTTCGCGCAGCAGCTCGAGCCGAACAACATCTCCGATGCGAACCTCGACGCACGCCTGGCGCAGTTTCCGGCGATGCAACTGAGCCAGGCAGAGCTGTTGGCCCGCTTTCCCTCCCCCGGCGAGCTCCGTCGCTATACCCGGGGCGACGTCGCTCCACCGAAGGACCCAGCGACAAAAGCAATCTATGCGGACGCCGCGCTGCGCCAGGATGAGAAGAAGTCCGCGCAGGAAGCCAAACAGAGCGCGCCGGGACAGCCCGCCAACCCGACCTTGACCGACAGTAGGGCACCTGGCAGCCCGTCTGCGGAGATGACGGAGGCCGTGGCTCCGATGAGCCAGAGTCAGATCGAGACCCTGCTCGCTCTGCCTCCGGAGCAGCGGCTACAGCAGCTGCTTGCCCTGTCTCCCAATCAACGCCAGCAGCTGCGGCTGGCCCTCCGGGGCGGGGCGCAGAAACGTCTGGTGGCCGGCCTTTCCCCGGCCCAGACCGAACTGGTCGCGGCGCTGCAGTCGCCGGTGCGGGTGGTCGGCGCGGAGGCCGAAGCTACCCGGCTGCTGCGCGACGCGTACTCCGAGCGGCAGGTGCAGGCCGTGATGACGGATTTCTGGCTCAATCACTTCAACGTCTACGTGAAGAAGAACCAGAATGAACCCTATCTGCTGCCCGCCTATGAGCGGGAGACGGTATTGCCGCACGCGTTGGGGCGCTTCGAAGATCTGCTGGTCGCCACCGCCCAAAGCCCGGCGATGCTGGTGTACCTGGACAACGCCACCAGCATGGGACCGAACTCCCGGGCGGCGCAGCGCGTGGGCAGACGTTCAGGCCCCGGGCCCGCTTCTTCGGTAGCCAAGCAGCCCCGCGGCCTGAACGAAAACTACGCCCGCGAACTGATGGAGCTGCACACCCTGGGCGTGAACGGCGGCTACACGCAGCAGGACGTTATCGAGGTAGCCAAGTGCTTCACGGGCTGGACGGTTGCGCGGCCCGGCGAGGGTGGCGGCTTCGTCTTTAACCCAAACTGGCATGAGCCCGGTCCCAAGACCGTCCTCGGGCACACCATTCCGGAGAGCGGCGAGGGCGAAGGCCTGGCCGTGCTGCAGCTGCTGGCCAGCAGTCCGGCGACGGCGCGGTTTCTGTCGCTGCAGCTGGCCCAGCGCTTTGTCAGCGACACGCCTCCCCCGGGACTGGTGGAGCGCATGGCCGCCGCCTACCTCCACAGCGATGGCAACCTCAGCGCGGTGCTCACGGCGATGTTCCACTCGCCCGAGTTCTGGGCGCCCCCGGTCTACCGGGCCAAGGTGAAGACGCCGTTGGAGTTCGTGACCTCGGCGCTGCGGGCCAGCGGCGCGGAGGTGAGCCGGCCGCTGCCGCTGCTCGCCGCCCTGACCCGGCTGGGCATGCCGATCTACGGTATGCAGACGCCGAACGGGTACTCCTGGCAGGCCGACGCCTGGGTGAGCAGCAGCGCGCTGCTCGGTCGCATGAACTTTGCCCTGGTGCTGAGTGGCAACCGCCTTCCCGGAACGACCCTGCAATTGCCCGCCCTGGTGGAAGCAGAGCCGGATACCGACACCGCGGCTTTACCCGCGCAGGAACAGCGGCTGGAGGCTGTCCTGCTCGGCGAGCCCGCCGCCGCGCACACCCGCGCGGTGGTGCTCGCGCAGGCGAATGATCCCACTGTACAGCGCAAGGCCGAACAGGACTTCGCGGCTCTGCCCGCAGAGGGCGCGAGCCAGCCTCCGGCCATGTTTACGGGAGCCGCGGGGCTGGTGCGTACGGGCGGAGCCGGACCCTCCTCCGCCGCTCCGGAGACGCCACTCGGCACGATAACCGGACTTTTAGTAGGGTCGCCGGAGTTTCAGCGACGTTAGACCGTAAGGAGACGAAGATGAGCGGAAGGCCAATCCTAACCGACGCAAGCGACTGGGGCTGCGACATGCACGGACGCGACCTCAGCCGTCGAAATGCACTTACCCGGCGAGGTTTTCTCCGCGACGGTGCTCTGGCGCTGATCGGCACCTCGGTGATCCCCAGCTTTCTCACACGTTCCGTCTACGCAGAGATGAACAAGGCCGGCGTCGACGGTAGAAAGCTGGTGGTGCTCTTCCAGCGCGGTGCGTGTGACGGCCTGAACGTAGTGGTGCCCTATGCCGAACCCAACTACTACGCCATGCGTCCCAGCATCGCCATTCAGAAGAAGGATGTGCTGGACCTGAACGGCTTCTTCGGGCTGCATCCGGCGATGGCCTCCATGAAGCCGCTCTACGACGCCGGGCACCTGGCGATCGTGCACGCCGCGGGTTCGCCCGATCCCACGCGCTCCCACTTTGACGCGCAGGACTACATGGAATCCGGCACGCCCGGGGTCAAGGCGACGCCGGATGGCTGGCTGAACCGCGCCCTGCAGGCGGCGCCTGGGTCATCGGCGCCATCGCCGTTTCGCGCGGTCGCCCTGGGCACCGAGGTGCCCCGCACGCTGGAGGGCCGCATTCCCGCAGTCGCGGTGGCCAACCTGCAGGACTTCTCCGTCGCCGGCAAGGGCGCCCAGCCTTCCCCGATCTCGAACGCGTTTCAGGCGATGTATGACGAGAGCTCCGATACCGTGCTGCACGGCACGGGGAAGGAGACCTTCGATGCGGTGCGGATGCTCAAGGCCGCCGACCCGGCGCGCTACAAACCGGCCGACGGCGCCTCCTACCCGAACACGCCGTTCGGCAACAGCCTGAAGCAGATCGCGCAGCTGCTGAAGGCCAATCTGGGCGTGGAGGCCGCCTTCGCGGACATCGGCGGCTGGGATACGCATCGCGATCAGGGCGCGGCCAACGGTCAACTGGCGAACCGCCTGCGCGAGTTTTCTGACACGATTGCGGCCTTCTGGCGAGACCTGGGCGACGGTGCCGAGCAGGTGACCGTCGTGACCATGTCCGAGTTCGGCCGCACAGCCCACCAGAACGGAACCGGCGGCACGGATCACGGGCACGCCAACGTGATGTTCGTTCTGGGCGGCCCGGTGAAGGGTGGCAGGATCTATGGGACCTGGCCCGGATTGGCACCCGAGCAGCTGAACGAGGGTCGCGACCTGGTCGTGACTACCGATTTCCGTAGAGTTCTAGGAGAAGCAGTCACCAAAACGCTCGGCGTGCCGCGTCTGGAACAGGTCTTTCCGGGAACTTCGCTCAGTACCAAGAGCTTTTTGCAGTTCGCGTAAGCCGTGATTCTGCAATCTGTATGCCTGAAGAAGAAAAATGTGGAAAACAGAAGAACCTTTTCTTCGGACCTGCGTCTCAGTAGATGTACCAAGCGCCGGGCTAGCATTCCCCTCGGTCACCGGCCTCCCCTATCCGCACCACCCTCCCCCATCCTGATCCAAGGCCCCCAGAGTACCGGGGGCCTTCACGCCTTTTGCTCAGCGCGGTACTGGGGTGAGCGCCTCCGCTCCGGTAGCCACATACGTGCTGACAAATCTCCGTACCGCTTTCGCAAGCTCCGTCGGGTTCGAGCCGCCGGGAAGCTCCAGGGTGAACTTCGGGTCTGCCGCTCGCGCCGCGTCGACAGGGGGTGTGCCGCTGGTATAGCTGATCAGCAGCTTAGGCGTACGAAGCGCGGCCAACGGATCGGCCAGCGGAAAGCGCTCGTGAAAGAGAAGCCGCATCGGCACCAGCCGGGTTCGGGTGTCGCGGAGCACTCGCTCCTCCGTGTCGCCATCGGCGGAGTCCAGGATGACGGCGGGGAGCTCGGGATGCCGCTGGCAGAGGAAGACAGCGAGCGAGGCCCCCAACTGTGCGCCGTAGACCACAATCTGTGCCGGCGCGGCCTGACGATCCGCTTCGAGGTAATGGAGAGCGCTCTCCGCGTCCGCCCGCATGGTCGCCTCGGTGGGGTGCCGGCCGGCGCTTTCGCCGTACCCTCGATAATCAAACAGGAAGACCTGCAGTCCGGCGCCGTGGAGAGCGCGGGCTGCCGGAAGAGCATCGGCCATAGAGCCGGACTCGCCATGGAGCATGAGTACAACGGGCTGGCTGGGCACGTCTCCGGGGATCCACCATCCGGTGAGCTGCGGTTGACCGCCAGGGTCGTCGGCGAAGCGCACCGGGGTGAACGCCAGGGTGGCTGAGCTCGGAGTCGGCGCCACTGTGCGCGACGGGTGCAGTACCAGTTGACTCTGCTGCGAGTAAAAGAGAGCGCAGAGGCTCACATACGCGCACAGCATCGCCAACGCCAGGACGGCAGCGCCGGCCTGTAACAACCAGCGCGGATCGACGACCGGCGGCGCGGGCGGCTGCACCACAGAGCTTCGAGCGGCAGGTCTTCTGGCAGGCGGCATGCTGGGGCAGAGTTCCATTTGCATCTTACGTCCCGGGAAGACAAAGGAGGTTGCGTTTGCCCAAGTGGGAACGGTTGTGCGCCATCGAAGAGGCGCCAGGCCCGGGAGATGTGCGTGAGATCGAGGTCGGGGCCGTCACGCTCTGCGTCGCGAACCTGGAAGGTGAGCTTTGCGTGCTGGACAACGTGTGCCCGCATCGCGAAGGTCCCCTGGGGCAGGGATGGGTCGAAGGACGCACGGTGGTCTGTCCGTGGCATGCGTGGGCCTTTGATTGCAGAACCGGGATCGCGGAGCCGCCCGAGCACGCGCAGGTGAACGTCTACCCCGTGCGGACCGAAGGCGAAGAGGTCCTGGTGGACCTAGCCTGATGACGAAAGATTTTCTTCATGAACAAACCTTGGGGAGGCGCTATGCTTCTCATCATCGTCGACGGCCGACTACGTCTCATGTAGATCGGTTCGACAGGAGAATGGAATGACACTCAAGCGAGCGATGCTCTCGATCTTCGGCCTGGCAGTACTGTTTGGCAGTCTCACCTCGGCAGAGGCGCAATATCACCACCACCGGCACTGTCACTATCACCACCACCACCGCGTTTGCCGCTAAACACGATCGGAAGCAGAGGCCCGGCTTCGGTCGGGCCTTTTCTTTTCTGCCGCAGCTCCGGTTTCTGGCCTCCACGGCTTGATAGACTTAGACCGTTTGTCCGGAAAGGGCCAGCAGGATGCAGGCAGCGCTCGCATTGGAAGACGGACGGGTGTTTCGAGGCCGCAGCTTTGGGGCACCGGTGGAGCGGATCGGCGAGGTGGTCTTCAACACCTCGCTCACCGGGTACCAGGAGATCTTCACCGATCCCTCCTACGCCGGCCAGATCGTGGTGCTCACCAACCCCCAGATCGGGAACTACGGCACCTCACCCTCGGATGCGGAGTCCTCGCGTCCGTACATTGAAGGCCTGGTTGTACGGGAGTTCTCCCCGATCAGCTCCAACTGGCGTTCCACCGAGGTCGCGGACGAGTACCTGGAGCGGAACGGCGTTCCGGTGATCGCGGACATTGATACCCGGGCGGTGGTGCGGCACCTGCGGGCGCACGGCGTGATGCGCGGTTGCCTTTCCACCCAAGTGGCCGATCTGGACGCGCTGGTCGCCAAGGCCCGCGCCCATCGCACGATGGAAGGCACCGATCTCGCCAGCGTGGTGTCCACCCGGGAGTCGTACGCCTGGACCGCGGACGACCCCAGAAACGGGACTGGGGACAAATTGCTGCCCCGAGACTCCGCAGCTTCCGATCCCCTGCACGTGGTGGCCTATGACTTTGGCATCAAGCAGAACATCCTGCGCATGCTGAGCCGGGAAAACTGCCGGGTGACGGTGGTGCCGGCGCAGACGCCGGCGGCGGACGTTCTGGCGATGCACCCCGATGGGGTGTTCTTCTCCAACGGCCCCGGCGACCCGGAACCTCTGGGCTACGCGCAGAACACCATCCGGGAGTTGCAGGGCAAGACGCCGCTCTTCGGCATCTGTCTGGGGCATCAGCTCTTCGGCCTGGCGCTGGGGGGCAGAACCTACAAGCTGAAGTTCGGGCATCATGGCGGCAATCACCCGATCAAGAACCTCGAAACAGGCAAGGTCGAGATCACATCGCAAAATCACAACTTCAACGTGGATCCGGAGAGCCTGCCCGATGACGTCGCCGTGACCCATGTGAATCTGAACGACAACACGCTCGCCGGCCTGAAGCACAAGAGCGACCCCATGTTCAGCGTGCAATACCATCCGGAGGCCTCGCCCGGCCCACACGACTCGCACTACCTGTTTCGGGAGTTCCGCCGGATGATGGAAGACTGGAAGAAGCCGTAGGCAGCGACCGCGCGCTGCAGGCCTTCGCCGCGCCGAAAAGAACAGCAATCCAGAGCACGTTTCCGTCCAAAACCGGTGTCCCCGCGGGTCTTGGCGGGCGTAGGCAAGGTATACTAGGGCACGTGATAACCTCTGTTCTCGACCCCGTCGACGTGCAGCCAAGCAAGCGCGTTCTTCTGCTGAAGCCGCGCGGCTTCTGCGCAGGCGTGGTGCGGGCCATCGACATCGTCCGAATCGCCCTGGATACGTTTGGCGCGCCCATCTACGTGCGCAAAGAGATCGTCCACAACTCCTACGTGGTGAACGATCTCGCGCAAAAGGGCGCGATCTTCGTCAACGAGCTTGACGAGGTGCCGGAAGGCGCCCGGGTGATCTACTCGGCCCACGGCGTCTCGCCTGCGGTGCGTCAGCGTGCCAAGGAGCGGGGGCTGAAGGTGATTGATGCCACCTGCCCGCTGGTGACCAAGGTGCATGTGGAGGCAATTAAATTCGCCAAGCAGGGCTACTCGCTGGTGCTGGTGGGGCACCGCGATCACGAAGAGGTCGAGGGGACGCAGGGCGAGGCGCCGACCGTCACTCAGGTCGTCTCCACGCCGGAGGAGGTCGCGGCACTCGAGGTGCCCGATCCCAACAAGGTCGCCTACCTGACCCAGACGACACTCTCGCTCGACGAGGCGGGAACGATGATCGAGGCACTCAAGCAGCGCTTTCCGAACATCGCCGGGCCGCACGCCCAGGACATCTGCTACGCCACGGAGAACCGCCAGACGGCGGTAAAGAACGTGGCGCACGGGGCCGATCTGGTGCTGGTTGTCGGCTCGCGGAACAGCTCCAACTCCAACCGTCTGGTGGAGGTTTCGCAGAATCTCGGCACCGGCTCGTATCTGATCGATAAGGCCGAGGATATTCAGCCGGAGTGGCTCGAATCGGTGTCCACGGTCGCCATCACCGCCGGGGCTTCGGCTCCGGAGATCCTGGTGCAGCAGGTGGTTGCGTTTCTTCAGGGCCGAGGCTTCTCTTCCGTCGATGAGGTTGAGGTCATGCCGGAGAACGTCCGCTTCGGATTACCGCCGGAGATCGTGCAGGCCATCGCCTCGGCACCTCCGTTGCATCCAGCGCCCTAACCTGGCTACACCGCCAGTGTTCCACCCCCAGCCCGACGAGAGTTCATGAGTGCATTCAGTGTGAATCCGCAAGGACCGAAGCAGCCCCGGTTTGGACGCCTCGATCTTGGGATGGATCAGGTAAAGAGCGCGATCGACCGGTCGGTCGGTTGGCTGCTCCACCAGCAGGACGAGCAGGGCTTCTGGTGCGGGGAGCTCGAAGCCGACGTCATGCTGGAGGCCGATTACATCTTCCTCCATACGCTGCTGGGCACCGGCGATCCGGGCAAGATGGAGCGCTGCATTAACGAGATCCTGCGCCATCAGAATAAGGATGGCGGTTGGAGCCTGTACCCGGGCGGCCCCTCAAACGTCAGCTACGGCGTAAAGTGCTACCTCGCCCTGAAGCTGATGGGCTGGAAGGCAGATCACCCCGTGCTGGTGCGGGCGCGGGAGAACGTCCTCTCGCTGGGCGGCGTGGTGGAGTGCAACACCTTCACCAAGATCTACCTCTGCGCGCTCGGCCAGTACGAGTACGACGCCGTGCCGGCGATCCCGCCGGAGATCGTCCTCTTTCCGAACTGGTGCTACTTCAACATCTACGAGATCAGCTCCTGGTCGCGCGGCATTCTGGTGCCGCTGACCGTAATTTATGCGAAGAAGCCGTTCAAGAAGCTTTCGCCGGAGCAGGGGATCGACGAACTATTCGTCGGCGGCCGCGAGAACGCCGACCTGCATCTGCGCTGGAACCATGAGAAATGGATCTCCTGGCGGAACTTCTTTCTGTTCTGCGACCGCATGGCGCACTGGGCAGAGCGTGTCCACATCCGGCCGCTCCGTAAAAGGGCGCTGAAGAAGGTAGAGCAGTGGCTGCTGGCGCGCTTCGAGCGCTCGGACGGGCTGGGCGCGATCTATCCGGCCATGTTGAACGCGATCGTGGCGTTGCGCTATCTCGGGTACTCGGAGGACGACCCGCAGTTCATTCGCGCGATGGACGAGTTTGAGAAACTCGGCATCGACGAGCCCAACGGTACGCCCGAGTACCCCACGCCGACCTTCCGCATGCAGCCCTGCTTCTCCCCGGTCTGGGATACCGCCCAGGTTCTCTCCACGCTGGGTGAGGCCGGCGTTCCCAGGACGGACCCGCGCATGCTCAAGGCAGCCGACTGGCTTCTCTCCAAAGAGGTCCGGCACAAGGGCGATTGGGCGGAGAAGGTTCGCAACGTCGAACCGGGCGGATGGTACTTCGAGTTCAACAACGAGTTCTATCCGGACGTGGATGACACGGGCGAGGTTCTGCTCGGGCTCAAGTGCGTCCAGAATCCGCGGGAGCGCTATCAGCACGAGGTGGAGCAGCGCGCCATCCGCTGGGTACTGGCCATGCAGTGCAAGGAGGGCGGCTGGGCGGCCTTCGATAAGGACAACACCAAGAGCATTTTTCAGTACGTCCCGTTCGCCGATCACAACGCCATGCTGGATCCGCCGACGGTGGACGTGACCGGGCGCATTCTGGAGATGCTCGCCGCCTACGGCTACACCCGGCGGGACAAAGCGGTGGAGCGCGGTGTGCAGTTCATCCTCCGGGAGCAGGAGAGTGACGGCTCCTGGTTCGGTCGTTGGGGCGTGAACTACCTCTACGGAACGTTTCTGGCGCTGCGCGGCCTGCAGGCGATGGATTACTCGCATCTGGAGCCCGCGGTGCAGCAGGCGGCCGAATGGATCCGTATGGTGCAGAATTCGGACGGCGGCTGGGGCGAGACCTGCGGCACCTACGACGACCCGAACCAGCGGGGTGTCGGCCCGTCGACGCCCTCGCAGACGGCCTGGGCTCTGCTGGCGCTGCTGGCGGCCAATGACACGCGGTCGGATTCGGTGGCCAAGGGCGTTCGCTGGCTTACCGAGCGGCAGCATGAGGATGGCAGCTGGGATGAGCTGATGCCGGGACGTAACGGCGAAAGCTACTACACCGGAACCGGGTTCCCACGGGTGTTTTACCTTGGCTATCATCTGTACAAGCAGTACTTTCCGCTGTTAGCGCTGACGACCTACCGCAAGGCGCTGGAGCGGGAAGCGGTTGAAGCGTAGGCGAGGTCCGCTTCATCTGAAGTAGGTCCCCTCCGGGGGTAGCGCGAGCCCGGAGCTCACAAAGGAGATGTACTGGATGGCCGTTCCCGTATCGCAGGCTCTGACCGTCGCGAGCTATGTGCTGAAGCAGAAGCTGCAAGGGCGCAAGCGGTATCCGCTGGTACTCATGCTGGAGCCGCTGTTCCGTTGCAACCTGGCATGTGCCGGTTGCGGCAAGATTCAGTATCCGGCGCACATCCTGAAAGCGGAGCTGACTCCGGAACAGTGCTTTCAGGCCGTGGAGGAGTGCGGGACGCCCATGGTCGCCATCCCGGGCGGCGAGCCGCTGCTGCATCCGCAGATGCCGGAGATCGTGGCCGGCCTGGTGGCTCGCAAGAAGTATGTGTACATGTGCACCAACGCCCTGCTGCTGAAAGAGAAGCTGCACCTGTTCAAGCCTTCAAAGTATCTCTCCTTCTCTGTGCATGTTGATGGGCAGAAGGAGCACCACGACTTTTCAGTCTGCCGCGAGGGGGGTCACGACATCGCTATGGAGGGCGTGCGGGCCGCCGTGGCGGCCGGTTTCCGGGTGACCACCAATACCACGCTCTTCGACGGCGCCGATCCCAACTCGGTCCGGGCGCACTTCGACGAGCTGATGGCCGCCGGGGTCGAGTCGATGATGGTCTCGCCGGGCTATACCTACGACAAGGCACCGGACCAGAACCACTTTCTCGGCCGCGCCAAGAGCCGCAAGCTGTTTCGCGCCATTCTCTCGAACCGCAAGAAGAGCTGGCAGTTCAACGCGTCGCCCATGTTCATGGAGTTTCTGATGGGCCATAAGGAGCTGCGCTGCACGCCCTGGGGCATGCCGACGTACTCCATCTTCGGCTGGCAGAAGCCCTGCTACCTGTTGCAGGACGGCTACGCGGATACCTTCCAGGAGCTGATGGATTCGGTGGAGTGGTCGAACTACGGCACGGAAAGCGGCAATCCGCGCTGCGCCAACTGCATGGTGCACTCGGGGTATGAGGCCTCTGGCGTGAACTACACCTTCAGCTCGCTGAAGGGCCTGATTCAGACGGCCAGGGCGTTCTTCAACACCACCTATGAGGACGCCGGTGCGCAAAACCTGCTGAACGACTGGAAGCCGGAAGGGCATCGGCCGCTGGTGCAGATCAGCTCCGGCGCTGCGAAGCCGAACCCCGTCGTGGTGACGACCTCCGTGAACAGCAGCCTGACCGGCGTGGCGGGAGACTGACATGGCTACCGCGGACCAGGAGCACCTCAAGATTGAAGAACTACAGCATGCCAGCCCGGATGAACTGGAGCACGCCGCGGGACGGGAGCGCGAGAACCTGGAAGGCTGGATACCCGAGCTTGCCAGCGAGGCCGAGATACGCGATGCGCTCGAGAAGGCGTTCGACTATCGCGGCGACGTGACCATCACGCGCCGGGATGGATCGGTGGTCGAGGGCTATCTGTACGACCGGCGCACGGGCAAGAACCTACAGGATTCCGTCGTGCGCCTTGTGCCTGCACCGCCCAAAGGCACACCCGCCGGGACATCTCTGCAGCGTATCAACATCGGCTACGGCGACGTCGCTGCGCTAAGATTTTCCGGGCGCGATACGGCGGCGGGCAAGACCTTTGAGGCCTGGGTGAAGAAGTACTGGGAGAAGAAGGCCGCGGGCGAGACGAACATTCAGATCGCACCGGAGACGCTAGACTAGCTGCACGATCGTGAGGTGTTCACGTGGCGAGCCAACCTGTCCCACAACCGGACTCGATGGAGATCGCGGTGAACCTGCGCAACCTCCTTCACCTTCAGGAGACGCCTCCTCACTATGCGGTCAAGACGTTTTCTGGCGCGACATTGCTCAGGCCAAAATCCGAAATTCAATACGCCTGGCAGCTTCTGCAGGGCATCCTTGACGATGGTGAAGACTCAACCGACCTAAAGCGGCGTGAGCGGGATCTGGAGCTTGCTCACGATGAGCGGAAGTCTTCCGAGATTGGCTCCTAACGGCAAGGTGCTCGTTCTGGATACGTGGCCGCTGATGGAGTGGTACCGTCGTCGCGAACCGGGCAGCACGCTTTTTGGTGCGCTGCTCACGCTGGCGGCACAGCAGGGTACCGAGCTTCACATGAGCCGTTTGAACCGGGGCGAAGCGTACTACAGCGTCGCAAAGAACTTCGGTCTTGTACGCGCTGCCGCCTTTCGAACCTCGATGCGCTTTCTGCCCATACGCTTTGAATCGGTCACCGACGACGATGTCGACAACGCGGCGGAGTTGAAGGCGAGGTACGCGATCTCCTATGCAGACGCCTTCGCTGCAACTCTGACTTCTGGTTTGCAAGCTGTCCTGGTCACGGGAGATCCCGACTTCCTGCCACTTGCAGCAGATGGTTATCTCCAACTGCATTGGATCGGCCAATGAAGCTCTTCATCACCGGAGCCACAGGCTTTGTGGGCGCCCATGTCGCGCTGCAGGCAGCGCAGCAAGGCGCAAACTTGCGGCTGCTCGCGCGGCCCACATCGAACCGCTCGCATCTGCCGCCCTCCGCCGACCTTATCACCGGGGACCTACGTGCTCCCGAGGCGTTCGCCTCCGCGCTTCAGGGTTGCGATGCCCTGATTCACGTCGCGGCGGACTACCGGCTCTGGGTGCCCGATCCGGCCGAGATGTACAAGGCCAACGTCGAGGGCACGCGGAGGTTGTTGCGACTGGCGCGCGAAGCAGGTGTGCCGCGCGTGGTGTACACCTCGAGCGTTGCGACCATGGGCTTTCGCAAGGACGGCACGGTGGTGGACGAGACCACGCCGGTAGGGGAGATCGACATGATCGGTCACTACAAGCGTTCCAAGTGGATGGCGGAGCAGGTGGCTGTCGAGGCCGCGAGGGCGGGTCAGCATGTGATGATCCTGAACCCTACGACCCCGATCGGCGCACTGGATACCAAGCCGACGCCGACAGGGCGCATCGTGGTGGACTTTCTCAACCGCAACTTCCCGGCCTATGTAGAGACGGGGTTGAATCTGGTTGACGTGCGTGAGATCGCGCGGATGCACCTCCATGCTCTGGAGGTGGGACGACCGGGCGAACGGTACATTCTGGGCGGGGAGAACCTTACCTTGAAGCAGATCCTGGACAGGCTGGCTGAGCTGACGGGGCTGCCATCGCCCAAGGCGAAGGTTCCCCACGCTGTCGCGATGGGGTTTGCCTTCTTCGACGAACTGGTCACCGGCAAGCTGCGCGGCAGGGAGCCGAGGGCGACCGTGGAGGCCGTGCGCATGGGACGAAAGATGATGTTTGCGAGCTCAGCGAAGGCGGAACGCGAGCTCGGGTTCCAGGTTCTGCCGGTGCAGGAAGCCCTGCGGGAGGCCTGCCGCTGGTTCCTAGCCAACGGCTATGCGCCCGCGCCACCGCAGACTGTATGAGCGCCGACCGGCCTCTGGCAATCCTTGCAGCGTTGCCGCGCGAGGTGCGCGGCCTGGTGGGACGCCAGGCGCCGGAGCCGTCGTTACGTTCTGAGGGCGTCCAGCTGTATCGCCTGCCAGGAGCCGTTGTCGCGGTTGCCGGAATGGGCGGCTCCCGGGTTTCGCTGGCCTTTGAGGCTGCGTTGCGAGAGGGCGGCATCACGACCGTGGTGTCGGCGGGGCTTGCCGGTGCGTGCAGCCCGGCGTTGCGCGAGGGGTCTGTCGCCGAGGCAAGCGTCGTTGCCGACGCGAGGACCGGGGAACGCTTTGCGACCGAAGCCGCCGGGGCCGGCCCGGTGCTGGTGACCACCGCGGCGATCGCGGGGGTTCAGGAGAAGGCGCGGCTGGCGGCGGCGTATGGAGCCGGCATGGTGGACATGGAGGCGGCGACGGTGGCGCGCCTGGCCGCGGCGCACGGACTGCGCTTCCGGGCGATCAAGGGGATCTCCGATGCGCACGACTTTGAGCTTGCTTCACTGGCGCGTTTTGGCGGGGGCGCCCGCGGGCAGTTCCGTACAGGAGCGTTTGCGTTGCATACCGCGCTCCGGCCGCATCACTGGAGCAGGGCTGCCGCGCTCGGGCGAGCGAGCAACCGGGCGCTCGCGGCCCTGCACCTGCGCCTGCGTGAGTTAATCGCAACACCATAGGAAGCGTAAGCGGCGTCCTAGCGGAGGTGAGGTGACTTTTGGCTTGGTTTGCATTTCTGATTGCTCTGCTCTCCGGGGGAGCAAACCCGATTCAGTCCGCGGCGCATGGGCAGCTGAATAAGCAACTGCAGCAGCCCGTGTGGGCAGGCGTCGTTGTGTACGCGGTGGGTCTGCTGGCCATGCTCATCGTGCAGGCGTTTGTGCGGGAGCCGTTGCCCTTCGGGCAGGCAGGCCAGGTGAGCTGGTGGGCCTGGACGGGCGGGTTGATCAGTATCGCGTCGACGCTGGCCGCGCTGCTCCTGGTGCAGAAGCTGGGGTCGGGCATCTTCACCAGCATCAGCGTGACCGCGTCGCTGATCGTCTCCGTGCTGCTGGACAAATACGGCGTACTTGGCATGAAGCAGCATCCTGCCTCGCCTGGTCGAATGGCGGGAGTGGCTCTGCTGATCGCCGGCCTGTGGCTGGTGAGCCGTTTCTAACTCTGCACGAGAGATCGTAAACTACAGACGCACCATGTCTGCCAGCCCTCCGAGCACCATGCGCGCCGCCGTGTATCGCGCGCCCGATCAGGTCGTGACTGAAACCGTTGCCGTTCCGCAGATTGATCCAGGCGAGGTCCTGGTTCGCATCGATACCTGCGGGATCTGCGGCACGGACCTGAAGAAGATCCACACAGGATCGCACGCGGCGCCGCGGGTCTTTGGGCACGAGATGGCAGGGACCGTCGCGGCCGTTGGCGAAGAGGTGCGCGGATTCGCCGTGGGCGATCGGGTCATGGCGTTTCACCACATTCCTTGTGGCCGGTGCTTCTATTGCCGCAAGCGGACCTTTGCGCAGTGCGAGCAGTACAAGAAGGTGGGGACCACTGCGGGTGTCGGCGCGGCCGCGGGCGGCGGGTTCGCGCAGTACATCCGGGTGATGGACTGGATTGTAGGCGATGGCGTGACGCCAGCCGGCTTGATCCATGTGCCGGACGACATCCCCTTCGAGCAGGCGGCGTTTATTGAGCCCGTGAACACGTGCTTCAAGGCGGTCCGGCTGCTCGATCTCCAATCCGATGAGACGGTGCTGGTCATCGGGCAGGGAAGCATCGGGATCCTGCTAGCGGCGTTGGCGCGACAAACGGGCGCGACGGTGTTGACCTCGGACATGTACCCCGAACGGCACCGGATCGCGGCGGAGTTCGGGTTGGAGCATCCGCTGGATGCTCGGGGTAATGTGGTCGCCGCGTGCAGGGCCGTAACGGAAGGCCGTGGCGCCGATGTGGCGCTGGTGGCGGTGGGCTCGGATGCCCTGATCGCGCAGGCAATGGAGGCGATCCGGCCGGGTGGGCGCGTGATGCTGTTTGCGAGCACCCAGCATGGCTCGGCGCCGTTCGATCCGGCCGCGGTGTGCATGGACGAAAAGACCCTGATGGGGTCGTACTCGGCGTCGGTGGCGATCCAGCAAGAAGGAATTGACCTCGTGTTTGAGGGCTATCGGACGAGCAAGCTGGATCTGACCAAACTGATCTCACATCGATTCTCGCTGGAGGAGGCGGCCCAGGGCATGCATCTCGCCTCGCATCCGCAGCCGGACTCGATGAAGATCGTGCTGAAGCCGTAGGAACCTTCCTTGCCAGGCTGGCCTGTTCGGATTCGTACACACTGGACATCGAGAATGGACCATTCGAATCACTCGATGAGTGTGTCGCACGGCAGCATCGGGGACCCGCAGCGAAAGAAGATGTGGCGACGAAATTGGATGGTCTAAGCTGTCGCCGGGCCTCGGAAGAGCATGGGATTGGGAGGGGATGATGGCCAACGGCTTACGTGATCTTCGTTTCGGCTGGCGCATTCTGGCGCGGAACCGGGGCTTCACAGTCGTGGCGGTGCTGGCGCTGGCGTTGGGGATTGGCCCCAATGTAGCGATCTTCAGCGTCATCTATGCGACGTTCCTGGCACCGCTGCCGTACCCGCAGCCGGAGCAACTGGTCGTGGTGTGGACGAAGGTGCGCGGGGAGCGAACCCCGGTGCGGGGCAACGACTACCTGGCGTATGTTGCCCAGTCAAAGTCGTTCCAGCGGATGGACTATGGGCCCTTTCTGCCGATGCACATTACCGACGACGATCACCTGCTGATCGACGCGCTGGGAGGTGGGACCGTCACTGGCGCGGAGAACACCCAGTTGCTGGGCATGAAGATGGCGCTGGGGCGGGACCTGCAGGATTCGGATGGGATCGCCGGCAACGATCACGTGACCGTTCTGACCAACCGGCTCTGGAAGGAGCGGTACCATGCCGATCCCGCGATCGTCGGCAAGGCGATTCGCATCAACGATGAGCCGTACACCGTGGTGGGCGTGCTGGGGCCGGGCATGCCGGACCGCAACGCGTACACCCACTTCTTTGTGCCCGCGGTGCTGACGCCCGGTGGAACGAACCAGGTGGAGGGCCTTGTCTTCGCACGTCTCAAGCCCGGGGTGACGCTCGCGCAGGCGGAGGCCGAGCTTGCGACCATCCACTCGCGGTTGCCCTCGGCGCAGGAGGGAGGACTGGCGCCCCAGGCGGTTACGGTGGCGTTGGAACCGCTGCGCAATGACTTTCTTGACAAGAAGCTGCAGCGCAATCTTTGGCTGCTGCTCGCGGCGGTCGGGTTTGTGCTGCTGATCGCCTGCGCCAACCTGGCGAATCTGCTGCTGGCCCGCGGTGCGTCACGGCAGCGGGAGCTGGCGCTGCGCTCGGCGCTCGGAGCGACGCGGAGGGAGATCTTTGGGCAGCTGCTGGTGGAG
>CAXTWN010000010.1:0-42339 GCA_964248055.1 uncultured Acidobacteriaceae bacterium
TGTATGGAGACATCGGACAAGAACAGGCCTCTGCGGAGAGTACGGCCAAAGCTTATAAGTTTCGCGACCACGCCAGCGATCACGAAAAGTTCTTTATCGTAGTCTCGTACGAGATACAGGTCACCGGAGATCTGGAGAAGGCAGAGCAGACCTGCGAGACGTGGAGCCAGATCTATCCCCATGACACGGGTGGGTATGGCTTTCGGGCAGGTGCCATTCTCAGAGTGTTCGGTTCTTATGAGAGAGCCGTGGAAGTTGCAGCGCACCTTGTCACCCTTCATCCTGACTTTGTCCTGGGCTATCATTTCGTAGCCTTCAACGACATTGCGCACGGCCACTATGCCGGCGCCCGGCGGGTCATTGACGATGCCACGGCGCGGCACTTCAGCAATCCCTTTCTTGCTCTTGACCAGTATCGCCTTGCGTTCCTGGCCGGGGATGAAGCAGCCATGAAGCGGGTAGTTGCGGCCGAAGAAAAGTTGCCGGAAAGCAAAGACATCTTTTCGAATCAGTTGGCATCTTCACTGGCTTACCACGGTCAGCTTAACTCGGCTCGCAAAGTCTCGGAAGACGCTGTCGAGCTTATGAAGGAATCAGGCAGGCGAGAAGCAGCAGCGAGGCTGGAAGCAGGATCCGCTTTGCGGGAAGCTTTCTTTGGAGATCAAGTGCAGGCCAGGCGTCTTGCGCGATCGACGATTGGTCTTTCCAATAGTCGAGACGCAGAGTACGGCGCTGCTTTCGCGCTCGCTCTATCCGGGGACTCAACCCAGGCCAACGTTTTGGTTGCGGACCTGGAGAAGCGACTCCCAGAGGACACTTCTGTGCACTTTCACTATGCACCGGCAGTTCGTGCCCTTATCGCATTGAACGCGCACAATCCTGTGAAGGCCATCGAGTTGCTGCAGGCCAATGTCCCCTACGAACTCGGCTCCCCCCAGAGCAGCTTCGACGGCTTCTATGGCGCGCTCTATCCCATTTACGTGCGAGGGTTGGCCTATCTGATGCTGCACCGTGGTGTTGAAGCGGCGACCGAGTTCCGCAAGGTGCTCGATCATCCCGGGATCGTAGCTAACGATCCGGTAGGAGCGTTGACCAACCTGCAGCTTGGACGAGCCTATATACAGTCGGGAGACATGACACGAGGAAGAGCTGCGTATAAGGATCTCCAAACCGTATGGAAGACCGCAGATCGTGAACTTCCCATCTGGAAGCAGTCGCGACTTGAATTCGCTCGCATTCAAGCCTCTGACGATAAGTTGCCGTGTGTCTGGAAACTCAACAACCGTTTTCGTGATGACTCCGGTCTCCTCAGTTGACGCCAAATCGCCAATGCACTCAGGTAACGGCACCTCGTCCGAGTCGCTCCCGAGTGACTGGTTGACCGGAAGCGAGCTCCACACGCGCACTGCTTCCGAGTTGCCGACCATTCAGGAGCCACACCCAGCTCTAGCGCTTGTCTGGGCAACAATATACTTGAGGTGCCAAGCACAAATGAAATCAAGCGATACCAAGGTGGGGCTTACCGCAGAAGGAGCAGCCATTGATCGTTAGGCACAAATTCAAGAGCTATGAAACAGTTCACCTCGATTTGAAGGAGTTGCCGATGATCCGGTTTAGTCGCTTTTAATTTGTCTTGGCAGGCGCAATGCTTCTCAATGGCTGCAGGAGCGGGCCTTCGGATGCAGAGCTTAATTCGGAACGACAACAGTTGCAGCAGCAGGCCGCTTTTATGGCACAGCAGCAGCAAGCCGAGAGAGAAAAACAGGAGCAACGACAAAGAGAAGAACAGCAGCTTGCCAGCTACAAGGCAGCGATAGTTTCGTCACGACAGCAGCAGCGCGCAATCCAAGCTTCTGACCTTCTCAGCCGAATTCAAAATCTCCGTCAGAGCGATACCAGCATTGCCCTCCAGATTTCCGCACTGCGTTTGTTGACTTCATTTGCGACCTGGAGCAGCTCAATCAGGTCGACATCCAGAGAAGTCGTTTGCCGAGTGATGACTCTGTAAGCGCTGTGCTCTTCACTCAGTTAATCCAGGTTTTCACAAAATCGGATAGAAGCACCGTCGAAGATGCACTCACGGATGATCAGAAGCTGATCAAAGCACGCGAACTCTGGATGCAACAAGGAAACGAAGCGGACCGAGCACTCGGGCGTGTCGCAGCCTACTACGGGGTCGATACTAGACGGTGCTGAGTGAACCGCCTCATCAAGAGAAGTGTTCGAGATCTCCGGTGCGACATGAGTTCTATGGTTTATGCCGGATCCCGAAGCCGCCGTTCCTTTTGGTAGCGGCTCAGTGGTCGGTGAGCCTAGCGCTCGCTGACGCCCAGCACGGAGACTGCTGCGGCCACCATACGCCTGCCTAACTGCACTAATTCAGAACTTCAACACGCCTGACCTCGGCTCGCTTAAACTTGTCCATCCATCCTTAGAACCTGACAGTTCTAATGAGCAGGGACCTGACAGGTCTAACGAGCAGGGACCTGACAGGTCTAACGAGCGGGAACCCGACAGTTTTAACGAGCGGGGACCTGACACTTCTAATAAGCGCATACATAAATGTTGGTGCCAAGTTGATTTGTCTCTACTTCTGCCAAGTAGAAGTGTCAGTGTAAGACCGTAGCCGTAGTCGTGCGGTGGGGATGTGCGTAATCGCCGTTCTCTGGCGATTTCCACATCTCCACGGCGGCGGGCGCTGATTTCTGCTCGATGTGGTCGGGGCCATACACATTACGCGGACGCTTCTTGTAGCCGGTCTTCTCGCTGTTGGTGAGGACCTTGGCTTCCAGCTTGAGCTGCTGCTGGTCTTTCACGATGGCCAGCGCATGACCGAGGCGTTTGTTCTCAACGATCGCAGTGTGTGTCACACGCTGGTCCTTGCGAAAGACGCGGTAGGGAAGCAGCTTGCCTCTCCATCGAACCTCAAGCGATCCGTCGGCGAAGTCGTGATCGACGTACTGCCCCGCAAGACCCCTCGTAAGCTCGGTCTGCTCCAGGATGATCTGCCTGCGGTCATAGCTCAGCGTGAGCTGCGCGCCCACGTAACGCTGCTCGCGATGACACAGGATGTCGTTCATGCGGGAGGGTGCAACAGAGAGCCTGCGGTGCAGGTCTTCCACCTTCGCCGGCCGCACGGCGAAGCGTTCGTTGAAGCGCTCCACGAACGCTGGCAGGAAGGCGTTACCGGTTGCCATGTCACTGATCTCTGCAAGCCGCAGTTCCTTTACGAGCCGGTCCTGCAGTGTGCGGTTGGCGCGTTCAACACGGCCCTTGGCCTGGCTAGAGTTGGCGCACAGGATCTCGATGTTCAGCTCAGCCAAGGCACGGCCGAACTGCGTCATGCCTTGACCGCCCTTGGTGCTCTGGTTCACAGATCGGAAGACGGAGTGCTTGTCTGAGTAGAACGCAACGGGGCAGCCATGAGCATCGAGGTAGCCGCGCAGGGCGGCGAAGTACGACTCTGTGCTCTCGCTGGGCACGAAGCGCAGCTGCATGAGCCTGCTTGTAGCGTCGTCGATGAAGACCAGCAGCGTACAGGGCTCAGCGCGGCCTTCGAACCAGCGGTGCTCACTGCCGTCGATCTGAACGAGCTCGCCGTAACTCTCCCGGCACAAGCGAGGCTGATGGAACGTTCGCCGCTGCTTGCGCGATAGCCACAGGCCGTCGGTCACCATCCACTTGCGGACGGTCTCCCGGCCCACCTTGATGCCGTGCCTTTCCTCGAGTGCCTCCGTGGCCAGCGTCGGTCCGAAGTCACGATAGTTCCTGCGCACCAGCTCCAGCGCATACTCTCGAACCCCGGACTCCAGGTGGTTGTTCGAGGTTCGGCCGCGGGCCTGATGGATCAGCGCACCTCCGCCACCGTCGCGGTACCGCACCAGCAACCGGTTCACCTGGCGATCGCTGATCGCCAACACCGTCGCAGCTGAAGCTACGCTTCGCCGCCCGGCCAAAACTTCCGTCAACACCTCTATGCGCTGCAGATCCTTCGCACTCATCGCTACCAAGCCCATCCTTGTAGGACATTTCAACTTGGCAGAGAGGTGACATTTCTACTTGGGCGCTACAGAATATGTGTATAGAATATCTGTTATCGGACGTAGCTGCCCGGCTGCGTGGGGAGTGAGATAATACCTCTGTGAACGCTGGGCTTCGCTACGGTCTGCTGGCTCTGGTCGCGGCTTTCACTTCGGTGAAATGGGTGGGGCCTACGGAGACGACTCCCGCCTATTACAGGGTCCCTCCCGTTGCGGCGTACCCGCCTTTGCTCAAGGGCGATCAGCTGACGGGAGCGTACTTCAGCCATCCGTATCAGGTGATGGCCTACCAGATGGCGGCCAAGATCGAGGGTGTGCTCTTTGCGCAGCCTTGCTATTGCCGGTGCGATCTGGCGCTCCATCACAAGTCGCTTCACTCGTGCTTTGAAGGAACCCACGGCGCGGCCTGCGCCACGTGCCTGCGGCAGACGGTGTACGCCTACCAGCAGACCAAGCTGGGCAAGACACCGGAGGAGATCCGGGCCGGCATCACGCGTGGTGAGTGGAAGGACGTAGACGTCCAGAACGCGACCCTCTAGCTCTTTCGCGCTATCGCGCCCCGGTCTGGGGGATGCTGTAATGGGTCCAGTTGCATGAGCCCCGACGCCATCGAAGAATGGTTCACACCGGAGGGGCTCGCTCGTGCTGGTGCCGACCACAAGGCACATGCGCCCGGGACCTTGTACTTTCTTTACCATGAGCTCACCCGGGCAAAGGATGCGTACGGGTATTCCCTGCCGCAGGACGAGTTCGCGCGTCATCTTGAACTCTTCGCTTCGCTGCGAAACTCGGCGGGCGCCCGTCTTCGGCCGAAGGTGACCTTTGATGATGGCCATGGCTCGAATCACGAGCTGGCCCTGCCGGTCCTGACGCGATTTGGGGTCTCTGCGCACTTTTTCCTTACCGCAGGATGGATCGCAACGCGTTCCGGGTACATGGACTGGGCGCAGGTGCGGAGTCTGGCGGAACAGGGGCATCGGATTGGCGCGCATGGCTGGTCGCACAAGCTGCTGACGCGTTGTTCGGGGGCGGAGCTCCAGACAGAGCTAGGCGCGGCGCGACGGCTGCTGGAAGACAAGCTCGGCGCGGCGGTGACGACGATGTCGCTGCCGGGAGGGCGCTCCAACGGTCGGGTGCTCGAGGCCTGCGCCCATGCTGGGTACACCCAGGTGTTCACGTCTATGCCTCGCGCTGAGACCGACGATGGTGGAGCGCTGATGGGGCGCCTGAATCTGCGCGGCGATGTGACGATTGCTTGGCTGGAGCAGATACTGCGACCGGAGAGCGGTCGTCTGCGCCGTGTCGAGCGGCAACACCGCATTAAGGCGACCGCGCAGCGAGCGCTGGGCGACCAGGCGTATGCAAGGCTTTGGGCGCTGCTGAATCGAGCGCGCCCTGGGCTGGAAGGCGGCTGATCGCCGGATGAAAATCCTGCAGGTAATCAGCAGTGGCGGCATGTACGGAGCAGAGGCGGTCATCCTCGACCTGTCGCGTTCGCTTGGGCGCAGCGGCCACCAAAGCGTGCTGGGCGTTTTTGCCAATTTGGCGCAGCTGAATACGGAGTTGGTGACGCGTGCGCGGAGTGAAGGGATCGAGACGTACCCGATTCCCTGCCATGGGCAGCTGGACCGGGCGGTGCCGGCGCGGTTGCGAGATCTGGTTCGCGAGACCGGTGCAGAGATCGTGCACGGGCATGGCTACAAGGCGGATGTGTACGCGTATTGGGCACTGCGGGGGACAAAAACCGCTCTTGTCGCCACATGTCACAACTGGATTGACAACAGCGCCGCGCTACGTGCGTATGGCGTGCTCGACCGGCTTGCGCTGCGAAGCTTTCGCGGGGTGGTCGCGGTGTCAGACGGCGTTCGAAAGCGGCTGCTCAAGGCCGGCGTTCCTCATAGTAAGGTGAGTTTGATCCCGAACGGGCTCGACCTAGGCCCTTTCGCCGCGATCGAGCGTAGGCCGGATCGAGCCGATTCAGATCCGTTGACCGTGGGAGTGGCTGCCCGGCTTTCGCGGGAAAAGGGCGTGGACGTCTTTCTGCGGGCCGCGGCACTGGTTCGTGAACAGCTGCCGGGGACACGATTCGTGGTAGGAGGCGACGGGGCCGATCGTGCTGAACTGCAGCGCCTGATCGAGGAAACGCAGATGGTGAGTTCCGCTCGGCTGCTTGGGCGTCAGGAGGACATGCCGACGTTTTATGCGGGGCTGGACTTGCTGGTGTTGCCGTCGCGGATGGAGGGCCTGCCCATGGCGCTGCTGGAGGGGATGGCGAGCGGGCTTGCGGTCGTCGCCACAAAGGTTGGCGAGATGCCGGAGGTTGTGCAGGACGGAGTGACCGGGCTGTTGGTGCCCAAGGAAGATCCGTTGGCGTTGGCGGAGGCCATCATGGAGCTCCTTCGTGACAGTGCGCGACGGCATGAGATGGGGGTTCGGGGACGAGCGCGCGTGGCCGAGGCGTTTTCCGCCGAAGCCATGACCGCGAGATATATTCGCTTCTATGAGGAAGCGCTTGCGGGGGGCCGAAGCTGATGGTGGCCGAGCAGATGGTCAGGAGCGTGGCAGCTGAATCGGAGTTCCGACAAAGAGTTTCGTTGCCTTCGAAAGCGGCGCTCCGCGTCCTCCTCTTCGATCCCCTCGCGATTGTGCCGTACTACACGGCCTATCTTTCGCGCGCGCTCCTGAACGAGGGCGTCGCGGTGACCGTAGCCTCGATCACGTACTATCTCGACCCTGCCTGCTTCACAAGCCGCGGTGTGAAGCTTCAGCCCGGAGTGATGAACGTGGTCGGCAGATTTTCCCTTCCGCCAACTCCGCGCCGTGTTCTCAAGCTGCTTGAACTCACGCTCAACTTAGCGGCGCAGATGGCGCGCACGCTCCTCCGGCCGTCGGAGGTCGTCCACGTGCAGTACCTTCCGCTGCTGCGGTGGCGGCTGCCGCTTGATCTCTGGTTCGTGCGGGTGGCGCGGCGGCGCGGTTCCAAGTTTGTGCTGACCGTGCACGATCTTCTTCCGCATGACACAGCAGACCGTTACCGGACCATCTACCAGCGCCTGTACCGTTACGCGGACGCGCTCATCTGCCACTCCGACCATGTGAAGACCTGCCTGCAAGCGGTGTTTGGGATCGAGGAGCGAAGGATCTCTGTGATTCCGCATGGACCTTTCTTCTACGATCTGCCCACAACACCGCGGGGCGATCTCCGGAGTAAGTTGCGGATTCCAGAGGGCCGCAGAATCGTGCTCTGGCAAGGCATCCTCTTCCCTTACAAGGGTCTGGATCTGCTGCTGGAGGCCTGGCAAACAGTCGAGCGGCAGTGTCCTGCGGCGCACCTGGTGGTGGTCGGAACCGGCGCGCCAGAGCTGCTGGCGGCGGTTCGCGAGCAGGTGCAGCGGTTGAACCTGCAGCACGTCACCCTGGATCTCCGCTTCGCCTCGACGGAGGAGCTCGTCGCGATGTATCGGGCTGCCGATGTGGTCGTGTACCCCTACCGCGCGATCACAACGAGCGGTGCCCTAGCAACAGGATTGGCGCTCGGCAAAGCCATCGTGGCCAGCGATCTTCCGGTCTTCCGCGAGATGCTGCGGGACGGGGAAAACGCGCTGCTCACGCCCGTGGGGGACATAGAGGAACTCGCTTCGGCGATGCTGCGCCTACTCCTCGACGACGGCTTGCGGCAACGGCTGGTTGAGACGGTCGTGGCGATGCACTTCGGGGAGCAGTCCTGGGCGTCGATCGCGGAACGAACGACCGCCGTGTATCGTTCTGCGCTAGGCGAAGAGGCCGCCGGTGTCCCCTGATCCACCTTTGGGGAACAATCCGGACGATAGGACTGTGGGATACTGGCCTGTGCCCACCGTCGACGTCATCATTCCGGCATTCAACGCCCAAAAGCATCTCGCGGCGGCGCTTGACAGTGTGCTGGCACAGACCTTCGAAGACTGGCGCATCCTGCTCGTAAATGACGGCAGTACCGACGCGACGGGAGAGATCGCGGCGCGCTACCAGCAGCGACTCCAGGGCAAGATGCAGGTGATCACGCAGGCGAACGCTGGCCTGCCGGCCGCCCGCAACGCTGCCATCCGGCACGCCTCGGCCGAGTTCCTGGCTATTCTCGACTCCGATGATGTGTGGCTTCCCTGCCGGTTGAGCGAGTCGCTGAGTGCCTTCGAAGGCCGGCCACAGGTGGGATTGAGCTACGGTCTGGTCACTCGGATCGACGAGCAGGACAGGCCGCTGTTCACGTTCAAGGGCAACCCGCATCACGCCGAAGGCCGCATCGCGCCGTACATCTATATGCGGCGGGTTGAGTTCCCTTGCCCCACCGTGATGTTTCGCAGGCGCTGCGTGGAGGAGGTCGGGGTCTTCGACGAGACCATGCGCGCGACGGAGGACCGCGACCTGTGGCTCAGGATCGCGTTCCGCTATGAGATCGCCTTCGTTCCGAAGGTGATTGCGCTGTACCGCACCTACGCCACCTCCATGTCCGCGGACATGGATCGGATGCTGAGTTCGCAGCTGATGTTCATCCGCAAACACTATGGTGCGCCCGGCTGCGGGCTCATTCCGCGTCTGATTGCGGTTTCGCGCGCGTACAAGCAACGCGGCGAGGTCTTCCGTGAGCGCGGCCGTCCTTGGAAAGCGCTGCAAAGCGCGTTGCGCGCCTGCCTGATCTGGCCGCTGGGACAGGAAAACCTCCGCACCGCGGCCTCGCTGCTGCTGAACTGTACCGGTCTTCGGCGAGCCTCCTAGAGGCGAACGCTTTAGCTGATGGGCGCATTCGGCTTGCGCCTGCGACGGCCCAACCAGCTGCCGGTGATCAGCGCCGCCACGCCTAACGAGGCCCACATCACCTTCGAGGAATGGCGCGGTGGGGCGCTATCTCCACCCGTCTCGTCCTGCACATCCGCTTTGGAGGGCGCGTGCGGGGTTGCGGGCAAGGTAACGTCCGCATACCCGTACATGTGCCAGGTCTCATCGCCAAGATGAGGATCGCCGCAGAAGGCGGCCTTTTCATGCAGGCCCACGTTCGGGCAGGACCAGTTGGATTTGGCGTGAAACGTCGTGTTGTGATCGAAGGTGCTGCCCGGATTGCCATACGCGCGCACGTTGTCATCCACGTACAGCGGATTGGAAAGGTCATCCGAGCCGCCGTGAACATAGCCGTGCGCCTTATCGTTTCGAAAGCCGATAAATACGTTGTTTTGCTGCCGGACCAGACAGGTCGAGGTCTTGCACGAGCCGGACACATCCACTTCAACGGCAGTTGCTGAGGCGGAATACAGCACGTTTTTGGAAAAAATCGTGGTACTTCCGTCGTTGACGGACATCGCGATACCCGCATCCGCGGCCCTGCAAAAGTCGCTCAGGCGCCTGTTGTAACCCTCGGGTGTCCCGGGGATCGCCTCGCGCAGGGCGTTGCAGTTGGTGAAGATCCGGTTCTCCTCGATGGTGCCCTGGGTACCGCCCACTTTGATCTGCTGGCCCATGTTCCCGAACGCCAGCGTGCGGGTCACGGTCATGCTCGAGCCCGGCCCGGTGAGGTGTAGGGCGTCGAGCCCGTCCTGGGTGTTGTAGCTGACCAGGCCTTGGTCGAAGTGCGCCTGCCAGCCGGGCCGGCTATCCAGGGTCGCTGTTCCAAAACCGTCGCCATAGCCGTTGCTCTCATCGTCGGTGCAGTCCTGATAGGGCAAGGCATGGACGATGGGATACTCCTCCGCGCATCCGTTCCAGGAGATCTCGTAGTTCTGCACCAGGAGAGACCCTGTGCCGGTGGTGTGATCACCGGCGTCGGCGTTCCATCCCGACGAGGCGTTCCCGACAATCGCGACATCGGTCATGACCACACCATCGCCGGTCGGCCCGCCCATGCCCCCGCTGGCAAGTCCGTGCACCCGCACATCGGTCAGGGTGTCATGCGTGGATTTGTTGTTCCACTGGATGCCGTTGGTCGCGTAATCCGAGAGCGGAAAGTCCGTTTTGCAGGCGTTCTGCTGCCCCATACGCCCGCAGGAGGAGAAATCAGTAACGTCCAGGCATTCGACATCGACATAGGACGCCCCCGCCATGCTCAAAACGGCGAAAACCCCGTAGCCGCCATGCAACTGGGTCCGCGCGGTTTGGGCGGTGCAATGGCCGTAGTTTCCGCCCAGGATCCTGGTGTGCGCGGTCGGCGTTCCCGAGATGGGCGGCGGTGCACCGGCACCATAAGGATCGCCTGCCAAGCCGAAGTAATCGTGGGCTGAGGGGCCAGTCTGGCCGATGCGATAGGAGACGCCGTCGGCGATCGAGCCTCGGAGGATGTAGGTGTCGCCACTCGCGCCAACCCAGCCCCAGGCGGGCGCCCCGGCGTGCTCGCTGGTTACATACGATCCATCGGTCCACAACGACCGAACGTCCTTGTAGGCGCAGTGCCGGTTTGTTCCGCTACCCGGGTAGGCCGCGTCGGTTTGCCCATCGCACTGGCCGTCCTTGCTGTTCGCCGAAAAGCGGGTTCCCCCATCCGGGCGGACGTACCAGGTGGTAGCAAAGAGGGGCTGACACCAGAGAAAGAGCACGGCCAGCGACAGCGAGGCAGCCGTTTTCAAGCGAAAGCTTTTACGCATGGCACTCAAGCTCAGACGATAGCATCAGGGCTTGTCGCTCGCCGCCGGCTCCGCTTCGACCAGCTCAAAGAGCTGGCGGGTGGGCGTGTACAGCCAGGCGATGCGGCGACCGCCAAAGGCCACCGCGGGAGCTGGGGAGCTCACGATCACGCAGCCTTGCTTCTTGGCATGGGTAAGGGCACCATCGATGTCCGTCGTTTCAAAACAGAGGTGATACGCGCCCGTATCCCTGGCCAGCATCGCACGAATCGGCGCGTCCTCCGTGAGCGGCGCAATCAGCTCGATCTCACTCGCGTCTTCGCCCGCCTGCCTGAGAAAGGTCACGGTCACCTTCTGGATGGGATCTTCGAAAGGGCCGGAGGTCACGCGATAGCCGAAGAGCGTCTCGAGGCTCTTCGAGGCCGCTTCCAGCTTGGGCACTGCGACACCGACGTGGCGCAGCCGGAAGCCGAAGGCCTCTGCGGGATGCGCCTCTTCCCTCTCCACGGTCTCCGCCGCCCCCGGGTTCACGCCAGTTCCACTCCTTTGGCCTGGAGTGCGGAAAGTATGCTACTGACGCTGGTCAGCTCGGGGATCTGCCCCGGATCGAACTGCACGCCATACTCCCCTTCAATGGCGAGCATAAGCTGCAGGTGCCGGAACGAATCCCAGCTCTCGGTATCGGAGGCCTTGAGCGCCGGCGAAACCTGCTCTGGAGCGATCTCCAGCGTGTCTGCGATGGTCTCACGAAGCGACGTGGGCAAGGATTGATTCACGATCGTCCATCTCCTCGGGTGCGGTGGATTTGAGATTGCCCTCGACTTCGATCCAGCTAGGGATGGTAACCGTGGCTGTGGCGAGGTCGAGGTGATAGAAGATGGCGACTCGCGGCTCCCGGGCCTGCGTGCCGCGGGCTTGCTCGACGAAACCGTGTTTGGGGTAGAAGTCCGCACAGGGCGAGTTCTTCGCGCTGGGAATGTACTCCCCTACGATCTGCCGGATGCCGGCGGTCTGTGCCCGCTGCACCAATTCTGCAAGCAGGGCAGTTTCCACTCCGCGTCCGATGACCCGGCATGAGAGGAGCAGTGAATCGATGGTCCAGGTCTGTTCCCGTTTGTTCTCTTGTAATAGAGCCAGTCCGACCACACCAAGGTCCCCGAAACGATCGCGCACGCGTACCGCGAGGGCTTGGCCTTCTGCCTGAAACAGCTGTACCTCGGAAGCGCCATGCCGGCGTGTCGTGAGGTTGAACTGATTGGTCTTGCCGAGCAGCTGAACGGCTCGCGCCAGGGGCGCTTCCACGGCGGGTAAGAATGTGCAAACGATGCCGAGCGAGCGAAGGAAGTCCTCTCGATTGCCTGCCTCGCCGGCTGACCCCGCCCTGCGCGCCTGCGCTTGGTACAGCTCCGTACGGTTCGCGTCGGCTTCGGTCACGTCGAGCGCGTCGAAGAAAGGCTCGGTGGTGAGGATCTGCACGTAGCGCCAGGGCTCCTGAGGCGGAACGCAGACTGTCGCGACCTCCGGTAATCCCCGCTGCACGGCCTCGCATTCGACCGGGTTGTCGTCCACAAAGACGAAGGCGTCCAGGCCCAAGGAAATCTCCGCCGCGAGTTCCCGTATGGCGGCGGTCTTGTCGCCCCACCCGATCTTGCGTGCCGCGAAATCCTGCAAGGAGAGCGCCAGGTCGGCGGAACGCAGGGTGAACGCCTCCTCGACATCGGCCGGGTTGTTCTTGGAGACGATCGCAAGGAGCACGCCTCGAGCCGTCAGGCGCTTGAGGTACTTCTGGTACGCCAAAAAGCAGTTTCCTGGGAAGGCGCTGCCGGTCGCGATCCCTTCGGGGCCGTCTTCCCCCAGGATGCCGCCCCAAAGGGTGTTGTCCAGATCGGTGCAAAGCACCTTACGTGGCGCTCGGAACAGGGGCGCCGCCGTGCGCAGGAGACCTCGCACATACGCCGGGTGATGAACTGGCGCCACCGGCAGCCTGGAGGAGAGAAACAGGCGCTCATCGCGCCATCCGGCACGACCCACTCTGGCGGCAATGCGGTCTACGTCGAAGAACGCGCAGTCCGGAACGCTTCGGCACAGCGTCATCAGGCGGGCGTTCAACTCCTGAACGGTGCGCTGCAAACCGGAGGGGAAGTTGGCGTCGCCTACATCGCCGGCGGGTGTGCAATCCGGCAAGCCAAAGCCCTGAAAGACAACTCTGGCGGAAGAGAACCGACGCAGACCATGGAGCCATCGACGAACCAGGTCTACTGCTCGGTCGAGAGCGCCCACCACAGCACCCGGGTCAAGCGCCGCCAGGTCGCCGGCGACGTCCTCGAGCTCCAGGACGAAAAAGACCAGGTCCGGCTCGAACTGGGCAAGAGCCCCGACGGGATCGATGGGATCCTCGAGATAGGAGCCGTAGTCGCCGGTGCGCAGCTCCAACAGAAAGCCCTGCATCGCGGCCTCCACCTTCAAGGTCGGCAGCATGGGCTCCAGGGTTACGGAGCGTACGATGTAGGTTTTCAGCCGCCGAAAACCACCTTCGGCTGCGAGTTGGCCGCTCACCTTATCCAGCGCCGAGGAGCAGAAGTTCGCATCCGGGATCGGCTTGCCTGAGGCCGCCATCAGCCGGCGGATCTGGGAGAGAACGGCGGTAGCATCCCCACTCTGGGCGGCTTGCCGGATTCGGTCACGCAGCTCCGTTCGCGCGAGATCATTCAGCATGGACCACCTCGCGCACCACTTCCGAGACGGCCGGGGCGGCCTGACGAACGGGCGGGCGCATTACGATTCGGCCTGGGACTCCCATGACGGTTGCGCCCTCCGGCACGTTAGTCATGACCAGGGTGTTGGCGGCGATCTTTGCTTTGTTGCCTACCTTGATCTTGCCCACAAGCACAGCGCCCGTGCCGATATACACCTCATCCCCGATCACCGGAATGCCCTGGCGGCCCATGGCCGAGGCGCCGATGGTGACCCGGTGCGCTAGATCGCAGTTGCGTCCCAGAATCGCTCCCGGGTTGATGTGCACGCCGCCGATGTGCCCGATGTACAGACCGCCCCCGATCTTCGCCTGGGGATCGATGTCCATCTCCATAAACACGACGCAGAACTTGGTGAACAGAAACGAGAGTATTTTCAACGGAACGCGCAGGATAGCCGTCGGGCGGTCGACATACAGCCAGTGGCTGAGCCGGTAAGAGGCGATAGACCAGACCGCGGGATGGAGCCACAGCTCCTTGCCTACGTAGCCCTTGGCGCGATACCTCGCCACGTCCTCCGAAAACACGCTCATGCTCCCTTCCAGCCTACAGCGTGAGGACGGTCCTTAGCGTCCCACGAAGGTTCCATAGACCGTGGCGAGGAGAGGACCTGTGCTCCACTTTGAGACAGCCAGAGCGCCGCTAGTGCGCAAACAGGCTCGTCTTTGTGTGCAGAAACTCTCGTGCGGCCGGCAGCGCCCGTTGGCGCAAGGGATCGCGGAAGAGCACCGCGAGAGCGAGCAGGAAGAGCGGAAGTAGCGCCACGGTCTGGACGATGAACATCACGATACTGTGGGGCGGGTAGCGCAGATCCACGAGGTACGACGCCACCGCGAAAGGTACGGCGCTCAGCAGCATGGGAGACCATATCTTACCCATGATTTCCCAGCGGCTCAGGCCCATAAGGCCGCTGATGTAGCGCGGCCAGAAGATCAGCTGGCTGATAAGGCTGGGCACCAGCGTGCCGATCGCCACACCGTAGATCCCCAAGCGGCGCACCAGGACGATGCTCAGAACGAGGTTGCCAATCCCCTCGCCCACCGCCAACTTCGCGACGGTCCTATGTCGTTCTGTCCCGAAACCGATTGCAGAGGCGGACTGATTCGCCTGCGTGAAGATCAGCGCCGACGCAAGAATGACCAGCACCGTGCCGGAGCGCTCGGCATACTGCGCTCCCATCCAGAGCCCGATAAAGCGATGGCCTCGAACCAGCAGGGTCGTCATAACCGGGAGCGAGACGGCCATCATGGCCCGGGTACCCACGGTGTACAGGGCGCGCAGCCGGTTCTTCTCACCGGCCGCGTCAAAGGTGCTCGCAGCGGGCACGAAGCTGGCGCTCATGGCGCCGATGAACTGATCGGCGTAGCGGCAAAGCGAGTTGCCGATGGAGTAGAACGCCACGGCACTCATGGAAACGAAGCTGGCGACCACGAGGTTGTCCGTCTGGTAGACGAGCTGTACCGCAATCGTGGTCAGGAAGGCGTAGAGGCTGTACGACCACAGCGAACGCAGCACCTCCGGCGCGGGGCGCCGTAAGATCACGCGCAGTTGCGGATAGATCTTTCGCGCAACCACCACCAGGAGCACGTTGCCCACGAGCGCGGCGACGAACTCGCAGACCGCGATGGCGACGATCCCGTACCCCTTGCGCAGAACGAAGACCACCCCGGCGACGCGGATGGTCATCTGCAGGAGGATCACTCCGGTCTGCAGGTCATACCGGTTCAGGCCGGAAAGCACCGCGCCAAAGACGCCCATGGGCATGCTCAGGGCAAGATTGATCCCGACGATCGTGACTGCAAGTCGCGCAGCAAGAGCAAAATCCGGCGGAACCTTAAAGAGGATTGGAAAGAAGTACGCCAGTGTGGCTGCAATTACCAGGATCAGTCCGCTGATCTGCAACCGGACCCAAAGCGCACCGGACAGCGCGGCGGAGGCAGCGTCGTGGTCCCCCTGAGTGTGTCCCTTGGAGACGAAGCGTAGAACCGAGCTGCGCATCCCCAGATCCAGCATGCCCAGATAGTTGATCGAGGAGATCGCCGTGACCCAGCTGCCATAGGCGTCGGGGCGAAGCCGGTGCAGCATGAAGGGCGCCAGGAACAACCCGACCGCCACCGTGGCGGCGGTGGCCAGCCAGTTTGAGAGAACGTTCCTGGCGATATGGCGAACTCGCAACTGCACGTACATCTTCTCCGGGAAAGCCGCAGCAGGACTCCACGTCGCGCTGGGCGCGAGGCAGGCTCAGTATAGTGGGGCAGCGCCCGAACATCCGGGAACTTCCGTTCCTGCCGTACAACGGAAGAGGAGTAAAGAACTGCTGTATCCATCCGCTAGGATGGAAGTTGCACAATCGGCAACCAACATGCATCTGGTGTTCTGGACCTCCTTCGCTCTGATCGCGTACGCCTACGTGGGTTATCCGCTCTGGCTTCGCGCGTTCGCCCGACGACGTCCGGTGAGTTGCGGGATGTACCTTCCGCGAGTCTCCGTGGTGATGGCCGCGAGAAATGAAGAAAAGAACGTCACCTTGAAGTTACGAAATCTCGAGTATCTGGACTATCCAAAGGAGTTGCTTGAGATCATCGTGGTTTCGGACGGATCCACCGACCGAACAGCCGAGGTGCTGCTCCGATCCCCCGAGCGCGTCGTTTCTGTGATTCTGCCGGAGCCGGTCGGGAAGGCCGAAGCGCTGAACCGGGGCGTGGCTCGAGCAAGCGGAGAACTCATTCTCTTCCTGGATGCCCGGCAGCGATTGGATCCGAACGCCTTGTCCGAGCTAGCCTCGTGCTTTGCCGATCCTTCGGTGGGCGCGGTGAGCGGGGAGTTGCTTCTGGAAGATGGCGATGGCCTTCCCTCACCCGACGGCCTGGGCATCTACTGGCGCATCGAAAAGCTCACCCGCAAGCTTGAGTCGGCCAGTGGGTCCGTGGTGGGTGCCACCGGTGCGATCTACGCGATTCGCCGTCATCTGTACGAGCCAATCCCACCCGGAACGCTGCTGGACGATGTCTTGATTCCGATGCAGGTCGCCCGTAGCGGGGGGCGAGTGATCTTTCACCCCGGCGCCATCGCGCGCGACACCATCTTTCCCGATGCCTCCAAGGAGTTCGGACGCAAGGTTCGCACCTTGACGGGAAACTACCAACTTCTGCGCCTCGCGCCCTGGCTGCTGACGGCACAGAATCCCCTGCTCTTCCGCCTGATCAGCCACAAGCTCCTGCGTCTGGCGGTCCCGCTGCTCTTGCTGTGCCTGATTCTGGCTGCGGCGCTTAGCCCAGGCATGTTCTACCGAACCGCCTTTGCGACGCAGGTGGTCTTCTATAGTGTCGCGCTGCTTGGCCTACTTGCTCCCGCCGCGCGAAGGCAGCGGGCGGTATCCGTCGCGTATACCTTCACCATGCTGAACGTCGCGGCGGCGCTGGCGTTCTACAATTTTCTCGGAGGCCGGACGCGCTGGGCATAGAAACGCTGCCGCAGTTTGCTTCTGAAGACGAGTTCAATGGGAACAGGCCTGGGCCACTACATCCCGTTCATCGCGTACCTGGGTTTCTGGGTCGCCATCTTCGTTTCTCTGTTTAAGAAACCGCTGTATGGGCTGTACTACATGATCCCGTTCATCCCGTACCGAACGCTACGGGATCACTTCGCCGAGTGGCCGTTGGGCGAGAGTGTACTGACGCTCCTGGTGATCGCCGTGGTCCTGGGCGGGCTCTTTCATGGACGGCGCCTGCCGAAGTCGAAGATGTACCTGATTTGGCTGGTCTACGCGTTCTACTTGTACTGCTCGATGTGGCTGGGCACCGCGCTCACCACGGCACCGGCCCCGATCTGGCTCTCTGACGCCAACTTCGTCACGTGGAAAGACTACATGCTGATGCCCCTCGTCTTTGTCGGGGCGTCGCTGGTGCTCGAAGATCGCAAGTCGATTCGCACGGCCATCATGATCACTGCATTTTGCGTGCTGATGATCGACCGCAGCTCGCTGATGGAGAGCCTGTCCCATAGTTGGACAACCTTCGAGGAAAACAAACGCGACGGTGGACCCCTGGCGTTCGGGTCCAACCAGACCGCGGCGTTTCTTGCCCAGTTCGGCCTCTTTTTCTGGGGCTTTGCCCAGTTTCTGCGCCGCAAGAAGCTGAAGATTTTCTGCTACTGCCTCACCGGAGCCACGCTGCTGGCCATGATGTATTGCTTCTCTCGCGGCGCGTATCTCGCTGTCGTGGTAAGCGTTATCCTTCTTGGCCTCGTGAAAGACCGCAAGCTGATCGTGGTCGCGGCCGTCTTTCTGTTGACCTGGCAGACCGTGGTACCCGCGGCGGTCACGCAGCGAGTCAACATGACCCATGACCAGGACGGTCAACTCGAAGCGTCGGCACAGGAACGCGTCGATCTGTGGACCAACGCCGAACGAACCTTCTCGCAGTACCCCATCTTCGGGGAGGGGTTTGCCACGTTCCAGTACGGAGAGCACGTAGACGACTTGAAGGACACGCACAATTACTACGTCAAGGTACTCGTCGAGACAGGCCTGATCGGGTTTGTGATCGTGCTGAGCCTGTTGCAGCAGATGTTCTCCGTCTCGGTGCGGCTGTTCCGGAAGGCCAGAGATCCCCTGTACCGGGGGCTCGGACTGGGCCTCCTGGTCTGCCTAAGCTCTCTGGCCATCACCAACTTTTTTGGGGACCGATGGACCTACCTGGAGATCAACGGGCTGCTCTGGATCCTGCTTGGCGCGGCCGTGCGTGCGCAGGCGCTCGGGGAGGAGGCCCCCGTGAAGCAGGAGACTGCGCCGGTCGCGCTCCCCGCCGGCGAGTATGAATATGCCGGCTGACCTGGGCGAAAGGTCAGCATCGGGAATGCAGTGCCTTTCGCGAGGACCGGTATCGCTGAGATCCGAACGCGTGGCGCAGCTGCCCCATGTTCTTTTGGTTGTGGACGGTTTTCCCAGGGTGCTGGGCGGCGGGGAGCGCGTGGCGCTGCGGCTTGCCGCGCTGCTGCCGGAGTATGGATACCGGGTTTCGCTACTCACCTTTGCGTTCGACCCCCAGGGTGAGCTGGACGCTTCAGCCGCCCCTTGCCCGCTGTACCTGCTTCCCTTGCGGAGCACCTACGACCTTGCCGCCTGGCGTGGGGCCTTGGCGCTTGGCCGATTCTTGAACGACGAACAGGTCCGCGTCGTGCAGACCTTCTTTGAGAGTTCGGACCTTTGGGCCGGCTTCTTTACCCGCGTGTTTTCCTCAGCGAAGCTGGTGTGGAGCCGACGCGATCTGGGTATCCTGCGCGGCTCCAAGCACAACCTCGCCTATCGGGCGTTCCGGCACCTTCCCCATGCGGTCTTCGCTGTCTCGGATGAGGTTCGGCGCCATGCGGCGACTGTGGACCGGATTCCGGCTGAGCGGCTGCGGACCATCCACAACGGCCTGGAAATCACGGCTTCGCGCCACCCGTCGCGGACGTTGCACCCCATCCGCAAGATCACCACGGTAGGCAACGTGCGTCGTGTGAAGGGGCATGACCTCCTGGTGCGTGCGGCCGCGGAGGTCGTCAGGCAATGGCCGGAGACCTCGTTCAACGTGGCCGGAGAGGTGTTGGATCCCGCGTACTTTGCCGAGTTGCAGAACCTCATCGGCGAGCTTGGCTTGACCGAGCACTTCAAGTTTCTCGGCAGAGCGACAGACGTGAGCGCCCACCTCGCGACCGCAGATCTCTTTGTTCTTCCGTCGCGAAGTGAAGGATTCTCGAATGCCCTCATCGAGGCCATGGCTGCTGGTTTGCCGGTGATTGCAACCGACGTGGGCGGCAATGCCGAGGCCGTGCAGCCGGGGATTTCGGGACTCATCGTTCCTCCGGAGGACGCGTCGGCTCTGGCCGCGGCGATGCTGCTGTTGATGTCGTCGCCGGAGAAGGCGCAAGCGATGGGCGCGGCCGGGCGGGCCTCCGTAGAACGGCATTTCACCGCGGCGGCGATGACCCGAAAGGTCTCGACGGAGTACGCGGCCCTGTTGGCAAGCGCATAGCGCCCAGCACAGGATGGAAGGCAGTCACGGCACCCGCGTTCGACGCAACGTGCCGCGCATCACACCTGACTTCGTCTACGCACCGAGGTGGCCTAGAGCGTCTGCTGCTTCTTTGCCCGCGCTGGTGGTGGGGCCTAGATCTGACGCCTTCTTGAGCTGTACAGCCGCGTTGGGTTTGTCCCCCAGCTTGCTGTAGGTCATGCCGAGATGGTAGTGAATCTGCGCGCTCTCCGGGTCCGCTTTGACCGCATCCTCGAGGAGGTCGCGGGCCAGTGAATAGGTTCCTTTGTGGTAGTAGACCCATGCCAGGGTGTCGGCCGTGCTTGGGGAGTTTGGCAAACTCCGTCGCGCGGTTTGCGCGTAACTCAGTGCCACATCCGCATTCTCGCCGTTTTCGATCATCAGGTACGCGAGGTTATTGGCTGCGATCGCCTGAGAAGAGTCGAGGGACAGAGACTTCTTGTAGTAGTCCACGGCCTTATTGGTGTCGCCCTTGGTTTCTTCGAGCGATCCGAGCACCATGTTTGCGTGCGGGTCGTCGGGATGGGCGCCAAGCCACTGTTGCCAGGCAGAGATGGCGGCGTCCGTATTGCCCTGAGCCACCTCCGCCTCCGAGTACGCCTGGACCGCGGGCTGAAAGGACTTGTTCAGCGATAAGGCGTGTTGTGCACTCGCCTGCGCTCCCCCGAAGTCCTTGAGGTGAAGCTGCAACGCGCTAAGGGTGGTGTACAGCGCCGGATTGTTGGGTGACCTCTGGATCTGCGCCTGCACCAGAGAGAGCGCCTTCTCGGGCTGTTTCTGCTGGATGTCCAGCGCCACCAGCGTGTCCAGGGCTCGAATCTGGTTGGGATCGCGCGCCAGTACCTGCTCCATCAAGCCGCCGCCCTCCGCCATCCGCTTCTGCTGGAAGCGCAGTTCTGCAAGATTCAGGGTTGCAGCGGGGTTGCCGGGATCCTTCTGGAGCACCAGCTGAAAGTCCTTCTCCGCGCTCTCGGGCTGCTGCTGGCGGGCCTCGACCGCACCACGCCAGAGATAGCCGTCCGGAGCCTCCGGGTGCGCGGTGATCATCTTTTGCGCCAGATCACTCAGCTGGCCCATGTCTCCCTGGTTCAGGGCGATGGAGGCCAGGCCCCGCGCTGCGTCAATGTTGCGTGGGTCCAGCCGCACGGCATCGCGCAGATTGGATTGCACCAGGTCCGTCTTCCCCAGCCCGGCCGCGGTCTGCGCGAGCAAGAGGCGCAACCGGACATCGTCGGGCGCATTGCTTACCGCCTTCTGCAGCAGCAGAAGCGCGTCGTTAGGCTTCCCGTTGTGCAGCAGCAGGTCTGCATTTAAGCGCTGCACCTGGGGGTTGTTGCCGTTCGCCTTGCTGAGATCTTTGAGGACGTCCGCGGCCTGGTCGTACTTGTTCTCCATGACCAGCACACGAGCGTATTCGATCTCGATCGGCACACTCTTGGGGTGGTCCCGGTGCAGGTCGGCGAACGACGCCTCGGCACGGCCGAGCTGCTTTGTTTGCCCGTAGTAGCTCAGCAGCAAACTGGCAGGCTGATCCTTGTCCGGCATCTCCTTGACCGCTTGCACGAGGGTCTGTTCTGCACCGGCCTGGTTGTTGTCATGCATCAGCAGGCCAGCGAGCACGACACGCGCTTGAAAGTTCTGCGGCGCGGCTTGCACCGCGGCTTGCGCCTGTTGCTCGGCCCCTTGCATGTCCCCGCTGTGAGCCAGGAGCTCAGAGAGTGCCAAACGGGAGGATGGATCCTTCGGGTTCAGCGCGACAGCCTTTTGCAGCTCCTGCTCCCCCGCAGCTTTGCTTTCGGGCGAGGAGGCCTGCAACAGCCCCAGCGCGGTGTGGAAGGCGGCACGGTTGGGGTCGATCGAGAGCGCATGCTGGATTTGCGAAAGGGCCTGGTCGCGATTGCCCTGCTTCATCGCGATATGGGACAGCAAGGCATAAGCGTCGGCGTTGTTCGGCTGCGCATTCAAGATCGCCTGGGCCTGTTCCTTGGCGCGATCCGGCACACCCCCGGCCAGGAGCATGCTCCCCAGATCCAGACGTGCCTGGATATTCGAGGGGTCCAGGGTCACGGTGCGCTGCAGTTCCTGGTACGCCGGGATCATGGAGCCTAGCTGGAGGTAGGTCTTCGCCAACTCGTAATGCGCGGCGCTATAGCTCCGGTCCACCTTGAGTGCGTTGGAGAACTGGATCGCTGCCTCGCGGAACTTGCCTTCGTTCTCATACCGTTGACCGCTCTCAAGGTACTTCCGCTTCTGCACGTTCGGGTCATGCTTACAGCCGGAAAGACCAAGTACGGCGATCATCGCGACGGCCGCGACCTCATTTCGCCCAGATGCCCGAGCCCACGTTCTCAACATCGAAAATACCCCTTTCGCAATCCGATCTCCTGCTCTGACTTCCCTGCGGCACGTTAGTCCGGAACGTAGGCCGGCAACAGCGGCGTGACAAACTTGGCAAAGTTCACCACCCTATTATGGGCTTGCTGCTGGTCCTCGTCGGGCTGCACGGGTGTGATGAACCGGACGAGCGCGGCATCGGTTCTGCCCAGCCGGATCGAGTCCGCCAGCATGTGGAACTTTGCGGCATAGTCGCTCGCGATGCTGTGCCCGTGGGATTGGTACCAGTACAGCACCTCCTGCCGCGCCCGGCCATCGGAGATGACGTACTCGCCTACGCGGTAGGTCTTGCCCGAGTCGTCGCTAAACGAGGTGACGCCGGAGGAGAGAAAGGTCCAGCCGGATCCGGGAAGGCAGTTCTGCGGCGAGTGGATGGATTGGCCGCTGCGCTGGGTTGGGAAGTACGCGATGAAGAGCTGGACGGGCGCTGACTGCGTCTTCGCCGGCTGAGGACCACTGGACGCCACGGTCGGGGTGTAGACCCGGTTCAGGAAGTCGCCCTTCCCCAGGATCTCGAGGACATCCGAGTTGATGGGAATGTCCTGACCAGCCCAGTTGCCGAAGACGGTAGGAACCTCGTTCAAAGGCGCGCTGGGCGGAACCCGGTCGGTATCCCCACGGGCGTGAATCAGAAACAAGGTCGCGAGCAGGCAGCACACCACAGACCAAAACTGCGGCGACCTCATGGCGAGACCCCGGTTTGGTGCGCGCCGGCGAACTCCATGCCCTTGTGGACCAGGTAGAGCAGGCCCAGCGAAACGAGAAACATCAGCCAGCCGGAGAACTCGTGGAAAAACCCAAGAGCCTTATCCGGATTCCAATACTGCACGCACAGACCGGTCCCAAAGATGCGAGCCACATTGGCCGCAACGGCGATGGGAATGCTGGACAGGGCGAGCAGGACGCGCCGGGTGCGGTTCTTCTCCAGAAAGTAGCCGTAGATCACCGCCAGGGTGAACAAGCTCAGCAACGAGCGGATGCCGCTACAAGCCTCGGCGACCTCCAACTGCATCGCCGGGAGTTGAATGACGTTGCCGTCGCGCAGCACGGGGACCCCTGCCAGGGGCAGCAGTCCGCTCGCGAGCCGGGAGGCTAACAGTTGCAGCGGAAAGGTGAGCTTGTTGAAGACCAGGGTCGGCAAGGGGATGGCGAGCAGCAGGACGAACAGGCTGAACCGGACCTCCGCCAGCATGGCTCTGCCCGCCAGCGTCCAGACCAGCCCCGCCGCGAGCAGGACAAACGAGAAGCGCGAAAGGAAGAGATCCGCCCCGAAGATGCCGGTGGCGAGAACGAAGAGGCCAAGGAGGAAGAGCGGCAAGCCCGCCCAACTTGCATGGACGGGGGTGGCGCGAAGTCGGTCGCGCTTCTCCCAAAGGAGGTACCCGACAAAGAAGGGGATCAAAAAGCCGTGGGAGAAGTCCGGCAGCTCGTACCAGTCGGTGACGAGCTTTGTGGCGACACCGTGGTAGAGAAGGGCCAAGAGTGCCGCGATGACGAGCACCGGCAAGCCAACCCGGGAACGGCGACGCCAAAGGTCCGATTCTGCCCCGGACCCCGTGTGCTCTTGCACCGGCTGGGATGGAGCCAAGGTTGCCGTAAACGCTGAATGGGATTGAGCGCGCACCTGATCCCTTCCACAATACTAGGACTTAGCGGCTCCGGACTGCTCCTTTCGAGGGATTCTAGAACGCCGGGGCGGATCAGCACAATCAACGCTCGCGATCTCCTGTGTGAGTCCCCGGATACTTGCTTCCGGCGGTTCAGCGAGAGACACTGCAAGCGTCTGCATCTCCGCCCACTCCGTTCCTGAGCGGGCGGCCGATGCGCGGGATGCCCATGATCAAGTTTTGCGTCAGCCTCGTTCTCCTCGTCGCCCTCGCCCCCTGTGCCGAGGGACAGATGCTGCCTGCCGTTCCGAAACCCGCTCCCCAGGACTCCGCACCCCCGGCCACGCCCGCAGCGCAGGAAACCACCTCCACCGGCCAGGTCTCAGCGGATTACGTGATCGGGCCTGGCGATTCGCTCTCGGTAAACGTCTGGAAGGAGCCCACGATTTCGGGAACCTTCCCTGTCCGACCCGACGGGATGATCTCCTTGCAGCTGATCCACGATATTCAGGCGTCCGGTCGCACGCCGACCCAGCTGAGCGGGGACATCACGGAGAAGCTCAAGCACTTCATCAATGATCCGTTAGTAACGGTCTCCGTCCAGTCGGTCACCAGCAAGCAGATCTTTCTGTCTGGGGAGGTCGCCCGCCCGGGTCCGGTCCAGCTCACGCCCGGGCTGAATCCGTTGCAGGCGATTGCCTCTGCCGGCGGGCTTACTCTGTACGCCAAGTCCAAAAATATCTACATCCTGCGGGGTTCCGGAGGAAATCAGCAAAAGATCCGTTTTAACTACAAGGCAGCCCTTAAAACGGGTAATCTGCAGGGGGTCACGCTCGTTGCAGGTGACCTCATTGTGGTGCCATGAAAAATCTCTGTCCCCTCGCTCTCCTCTGTCTGACCGCTTCTGCCCTCGCATGCTCTTCGGCCCGGTCTCAGTCCATCCCGGCGGGTGTGGGATCCGTGCCCAACATTGGCTTCCAACTGCCGCAGTGGAATGGAAGCTTCAACTACTCCCTGAACGCATCGGAGCTCATTTCAACCGGCTTCTACAACACGGGAACTGCGTACACGACCAATCTCTCCGGGGACGCGGCGTACCTTTCCAACAGCACCTCGCGTCCGTTCGACGCGATCTACACCGGCGGAGTGCTGCTGCAGAACTCAGGCCAGCCTAATACGTTCTACCAGAACCTTGCGCTGTCGCAAGGGTTCATATCGAAGAACTGGAATGTGTCGATTCAAGACAACGTGAGCTACCTTCCTGAAAGTCCGGTCACAGGCTTGTCCGGTGTCCCCGGAGTGGGCGACCTGGGTATTGATCCGGTCCCGATCGGTCCGGACGCCGGTATCGGCATTCTGACCACCTACGGTCCGCGTGTAAGTAACACGGTCACCGGCAGCGTGAGCCGGGTTCTCAGCGGGCACCTTTCTGCCCAGGTCTCGGCGTATGACAGCATCCAGCGTTTCATCGGCGACAACGCCAACGAGGCGGTCGATAACTCAAGCTACGGCGGGTCGGGCGGGGTGAGCTATCACTTCGATCAACGCAGCGCGTTAACCGGCAACTATAACTATTCGAAGTTCTCCTATACCGGATCCTCGTACTCGTTCACCACGCAAGGCGCGACGATCGACTACTCCCGGCAGTGGACGCGTCGGATCACGACAGACGTGTACGTCGGTCCGCAGCACGTCACGAACTCCGATCCGGCGTTTGGCAACCCGACGACGGAGATCGCCGCGGGTGCGAGCGTGTCGCTGAGCGGACGAAATGCCTTTTACACTTTGGTGTTCTCGCGGGGGGTCAACAACGGCTCCGGTGTGATCGCGGGCTCGTTCTCAGACAACGTAATCGGGGCAGCTCACCGCCAGTTCGGTCGTCACTGGAGTGTGTCCGGGTCGCTCGGCTACTCCCGTTCGACCAGCCTCCCTTCGATCGAACTGTATACGTTTTCGAGCGAAGGAGTTTCAGCCGGGGGCCAGGTGGTGCGATCGCTCGGCCGGCGGCTCTCCGGATACGCCGGTTATACGGTCGAAGATCAGTCCACCTCCGGGAGTGAGACCCCCTTGAACGCGTTCAGCGGGGTGTATCAGGTGTTCGGTGTCGGTGTCAGTTATTCGCCGGGCTCTATGTTTTTGGGCAAGTAGCGCAGCAAAGGGGTAGGTCACATGCTCGGTCATCGTCCCATGGTTCTTGAGGATTATTTCACCATCCTGAAGCGCCGCTGGTGGATCATCCTGATCCCGTTGCTTGTGTTGCCTATCTTGTCTTATGCCTTCAGCTACACCATTCCCCCAAGATACCTGTCCCAGACGCTCGTTCTGATCGAAGATCCGAAGGTTCCCGATAACTATGTGAAACCTGTCGTCTCGTCGGATCTCGATAGCCGTCTGGCGTCCATGCGGGAACAGATCCTCAGTCGTTCCCATCTGCAGCCCATTATCGAGCGTTATAACCTCTACGGCACGGGCCACCTGGACTTAGACGACCGAATCGACCTGGTCCGGAGAGATATCGAGATCAAGCCGATTCATTCCGAGGTTGCGCGGTCAGGTGGCCTGCCGGGGTTCTACATCTCGTTCAAAGCGGATGACGCGCATACGGCCCAGCTCGTGTGCAGTGACATCACGACGCTGTTCCTGAACGAGAACATCAAGCTGACTTCGGACTCGGCGGAAGGCACGACAGACTTTCTCAGGGGACAGCTCGGCAACGCCCGCCGGGTTATGGATGAACAGGATGCCAAGCTGGCCGACTTCGAGCGCAAGTACATCGGTCGCCTGCCGGGACAGGAGTCCTCAAACTCCGACATGCTGAGCAGCTTGAACACGCAGCTGGAAGCAGTCACACAACAATTGAACACCGCCGAGCAGAACAGAAGCTATGCGCAGACGCTCCTAACGCAGCAGACGCAACTCTCCAGCTCGCCGACCACGGGACAGATCGCAAGCGGGCTTACGCAGTCCAACCCGCTGCAGCAGGAAGATCAGCTTGAGTTGCAGCACCTGCTGAATCAAGAGGCGGATCTGACCGCACACTACACGAGTGATTACCCGGATGTGGTTGCCGTGAAGCGTAAGATTGCGGATCTGCGGAAGCAGATGGCCCAAAATACGGCACCGGCGACCAGCTCCTCTGGAGCAAGCAGCGTTCCAACGGTCCGCGAGTCTGCCGGCGTCCAGCAGCTTCGCGCCCAGCTGCGCGCGATGGACGTTGGCATTGAAGAGAAACGCCGCGAGCAGGCCGAGCTTCAGGGCAGAATCCGGAGCTATCAGGAACGGATCGAAGCCAGCCCGATGATCGAAGAGCAGTACAAACAGCTGACGCGCGACAACGCCACCGCGCAGGCTCAGTACGACGACCTGATGAACAAGATGCATCAGTCCACGATGGCCGTCGACCTGGAGAAGCGACAGGAAGGCGAGCAGTTCCACATCCAGGATGCGGCCAATCTGCCCGATGCGCCCTTCTCCCCGAAGCGCAGCCTGTTCCTCGGCAGCGGTGCGGCCTTCGGATTGGTGCTCGGGCTCGCGATCGTTGGTCTGCTGGAGTGGAAGGATACCACCCTGCGCTCGGAGCGTGATGTGTGGGCTTTCACGAAGCTCCCCACCCTGGGACTTATCGGGTATGCGGACGACATCAAGGCGAGCGACCGCTCGAAAGTTGACAAGCCGAAGCGACCGTTTCCGTTCAAGAAAACTCGGCAGATCGCTGGGGCCCAGGGCTAGTCCATGTTCAAGTCGTTCTTCCACCTCGAAAGCGATCCGTTCACCATCAATCCGGACCCTCGCTTTCTTTTCATGATGCCGCAGACGCTGGAAGCCCTGGCCTCCTTGCAATATGGGATCGCGTCCAGAAAAGGATTCATGATCCTTACCGGGGAGGTCGGCACCGGGAAGACCACCTTGCTGCGTCACACCCTGAATGCCCTGCATCGGACGCGTGTGCACAGTTCTTTCCTCTTCAATCCCAAGCTTGAGACGCTCGAGTTCCTGGAGTTCGTCCTGAGCGACTTCGGCCTTAACCCGGCCAGTCGGACCAAGTCGGGGATGCTCATCGAGCTCAATCGATGGCTGGTGGACCGCTTTCGGCAGGGAGAGATCTGCACGATCGTGGTCGATGAGGCACAGAACCTTTCAGGAGAGTTGTTAGAGGAGATCCGGCTTCTTACGAATCTGGAGACCTCTTCCGAGAAGCTGTTGCAGATCATCCTCTCCGGCCAGCCGGAGTTGGAGGTTCGTCTCCGAAAGCCTGACCTGCGGCAGTTGCGCCAACGGATCTCGCTCTGGTGCCGCACACGACCGCTCGATGCCGAGCAGACCAGGGCGTATATCGCCGCTCGGTTGAAGGTCGCCGGAACGGCCGAGCCTATCTTCCGTCCTGAGTCGATTCAATTGATCTACGAGGCGAGCGGAGGCATTCCCCGCATCATCAACTTGATCTGTGAGAACTGTCTGATCTTCGCGTACGTGGACCAGTCTCCCGAGGTCCTGCCTCGGCATGTGTCCATGGTGGTTCAGGACCTTCAGCTTGGGGACATCCTTGACGCCCATCCAGCAGCTTATGTTGCGACTTGATGTAGATGATGGTCCAGGCAGGACGAGAGAAGACCAGCGTACTGAGTTGCATTGAGGGATCTTCAGGATGAGTAAGATTTACGAGGCGCTCCTAAGAGCAGAGCTTGACCGGGCCGAGGCGCACGGGCAACCGACCCGGGGCACCGCCGCGGCGGTACAGGACTTCATCTTGCCGGCCGTAGAGCTGCCCGTTTCGCCGCCGGAGCGGTTTGACGTTCCAGCCGAGGTGCAGCTCGAGCAGAGTGCCCCGCAGCGTCCGATGGACGTGCTGGACCTCTCAGCGGTGCGCTATCACGCCTGGGATCCGATGCTGTCTTCCCTTCCCGCCGTGCAGGAACGAGGACGAGGTGTGGAACAGTTCCGTAGCCTGCGTTCCCACGTGAGTGAGTTTCGGGATCAGCGCCCGCTCCGGACCGTTCTCATCAGCAGCGGCTTGCCGGGTGAGGGCAAAAGCTACGTAACTGCCAACCTCGCGCTGTCATTCGCCAGGCACAAGGGCAATCGTGTCCTTCTGATCGACGGTGATATGCGCCGGAGTTCATTGCACAAGCTGTTGGGGGCGCCGCGGGAGCCGGGCCTGACCGAGTTTCTCTCCGGTGAAGCGAGCTTGCTCGAGGTCATGCAACGGCCTCAACCCTCCGCGGCGCGTCCGCTGCCAGCAGGGCTTAATTCACTGACCTTCATCGGCGGCGGCAAAGACGCGGATAAAGCTGGCGACCTGGCCGCAAACAGTCGCTTTTCGGAGTTACTCAAGACTGTATCTCCTCTGTTCGACTGGATCGTCGTGGACTCTTCCCCGGTGAATCTCGTCTCCGACGCGGTGAGTCTTGCGCACGCCTGTGATGGAGTTCTTCTGGTCAGCAGAGAAGGTGTGACGAAGTATAAGACTGCACAACAGGCGCAAGCACAGTTCAAGAGCACGAACGTGCTCGGGTTCGTTTTGAACGCCGTTCATAAGTTGCCCAAAGGCGACTATTACGGTAGCTACGATACCTACAAGTCGGAAGTGTAGCGGAGCGCGCAGAATGATTCGCTTCTTCAACGTCTACTATCCAACGAGAACGGTGGTGCTGCTTCTGTGTGAAGCCATCATTGTGAGCGGGTGCTTTCTTCTCGCCACCGTCGCCCTCCTTGGTTCAGACGCCTACCTTGCCCTTAACTACGAGCAGGGTTATATCAAGATCGCGGTTATCACGGCGGTAAGTCTTACCTTTTCCTACTACTTCGATCTATACGAGCCGCAGATCGTCTCCGCGCCACTGGAGATCTACTTCCGAATTCTGCTGGTCCTTGGATTCGATTGCTTTCTCTTGTCCGTTCTGATTCTGTTCTTCCCCAGCGTGGCCATCGCGCATTACGTCTACGCCCTGGCGTTCCTCTTACTGACGCCGGCGTTGATCGGCTGGCGGCGCGCGTACGAGTGGATCATCGGCAAGAAGCTGTTCCGGGAGCGGGTGTACGTTCTGGGCGCCGGAGACTATGCCGGTACCATCGTAAACAGCCTTCGCGTGCGACGCGAACTGGGCATGGAAGTTACCGACTGGCAGGACATCCGCTATCTCGACAAACCAGCTCGGAAGAAGATATGGATCGAGGAGTTAGCCAAGCTTGCGGAGCAGAGGCCGGCTGTTCATCGCATTATTGTCGCCGTTGAGGACGCGCGGGACGAGTTACCGGTGCAGGACCTATTAAACCTACGCTTCTCCGGAGTTACCGTGGAGAGCGCCACGGATCTGCACGAACGCTTGTCAGGGAAGATCCAGCTCAGCGGCATCCGTCCGAGTAACTTCCTTTATAGCAACGGCTTCCGGATCAATCGATCACAGCAGTTTATTCGGCAGGTCGTTTCCACTGTGGTCGCCAGTATCGGTCTGTTGCTGTTCGTGCCATTCTTCCCAATCGTGGTGTTGCTGGTCCGGCTCTCGTCGAAGGGACCCATCTTCTTCCGCCAGACGCGAGTGGGTATGGGCGGGAAAAACTTCTACGTGTACAAGTTCCGTTCTATGTTTACGGACGCCGAATCCGGCGGTGCGCGCTGGGCTACAAAGAATGACCCGCGAGTGACCAAGTTCGGCTCTTTCATGCGCAAGACGCGCATCGACGAGATACCCCAGTTATGGAACGTTCTGCGCGGCGACATGGGCTTTGTAGGGCCACGTCCAGAGCGGCCCGAATTCGTTCCCATGCTTGCGGAACAGCTTCCGTTCTACTATCTGCGGCATCTGGTTCGCCCGGGCCTCACGGGCTGGGCTCAGGTGCGGTTCGGCTATGGAGCGACCTTAGAGGAATGTCGAGAGAAGCTCGAGTACGACCTGTACTACATCAAGCACATGTCGCTGGGCTTGGATCTTTTGATCATGTTTGAGACGGTAAAGACGATCCTGCGGCGGCGTGGAGCGCAGTAGTTCAGCTAACTTGATCTGTGTGCACTAGCTCCTAAAGCAACGGGCAACAGCTGACGACCGCTTACGCGGAGGTCAGCTGTTCGCCAACTTGGCTGAGATACCAGGCGACAGTTTTCTCCAGACCCGTATAGAAGCTCACCTCAGGCCGGTAACCGAGTTCCTGGTGGGCGCGCTCGATGTTGGCTTGCGAATGAAGGATATCCCCGGGCCGCGGGGCCGTGTACTTTGCCCGCTCGCGGAACGAGAGAAGCTCGCCAAGGGCGGCGTATAGCTCATTCAACGTGTGAGTCTGCCCCGTGCCGACGTTGAAGACACGCCCATTGGCATACTTGCTCGGAGCGACACAGGCAAGCAGATTAGCTTGCACTGCGTTGTCGACATACGTGAAGTCCCGGCTCACCAGCCCGTCGCCGTTGATGGTGGGCGTCTCCCCCGCGATCATCTTGTAGACGAACTGGGCGATCACGCCCGAGTACGGCGAGTCGGCTGCCTGCCGAGGGCCGAAGATGTTGAAGTACCGGAGGCAGACACCCTCCATGCCGTAAACCTTGCAGAACGCCTGCAGGTACTGTTCGCCGGCGAGTTTCTGGACAGCGTACGGGGAGAGTGGGCGCGTGCACATCTCCTCGTGCTTCAACTGCCCTTCCTGATCGCCGTAGGCCGAAGAGGACGCCGCGTACACGACCCGCTTCACCCCGGCATCCCGGGCCGCGAGGAACAGGTTGAGCGTGCCATTCACATTGGAATCATGGGAGGACAGGGGGTCCTTGACTGAACGCGGCACCGAAGCTAACGCCGCCTGGTGCAGCACGTAATCGACACCCTCACATGCGGAGCGCATTGCGTCCTCGTCGCGCAGGTCGGCTTTTTCAAACTCGACAGCCGGCAGGATCTCGGCGATGTTCTCCATCCTGCCAGTTGAAAGATTGTCGATGCCTCGTACAAGATGCCCCTGCTGCAGCAGAGCCCGCGCAAGTGTCGAGCCAATAAATCCGGCCATGCCTGTAATCAGATACCGCGACATTCATCCCCCTGCTCGCCCGCTGCGTGCATTGCCCGGGCGAGACCCTATCGTGCTCGCTCTAGCTCACAAGTGCCGTGGCGTTACCGTCAATGCCACTTCCGTGCGCTACCCGAAAGACCGGGTGATGAGAGACTTCTCGGAGAGCAGAGTGCGTTCGATCGATTCCAGTCAGTGCTCAGTAGGATGCAATAATGACGACCGATATGCAAATCGATACCGTTGCCGATCACCCTTCCAGCGTCCCGGAACAACAGCGGCGCTTTCAAACGCGAGAGGCGCAGATCGGGGTCATTGGACTGGGCTATGTCGGCCTTCCGCTCTCCCTTCTCCTGGCCGAAGCCGGTTTCCGGGTCACCGGTTTTGACATCGACCGTCGCAAGGTGAGCGATCTAGAATCCGGTCGATCCTATATTCTTCGCATCACGCCCGAGGAGATCGCCCGAGCGCGCGAGCAGGGCTTTACGGCTACAGCGGACTTCGCAGGTCTCAGCGAACAAGACGCCATCATCCTTTGCGTGCCTACGCCTTTGACAACGCATCGGGAGCCGGACCTTAGTTACATCGAGAATACCGGGCATGCAATTGCCCCCTGGCTGCGTGATGGTCAGCTCGTGGTCCTGGAGAGCACCACGTATCCGGGCACCACCGAAGATGTCTTGATCCCCATTCTGGAAGCGGAAAATCTGCATCAGCTCAGGGCGCACACACCGGGGGACAGCGGTCCGGGCTTCTACGTGGCGTTCTCGCCGGAGCGCGAAGACCCCGGAAACACCAGCGTCGCGCGTTCCGCGGTGCCTAAGGTTGTGGGCGGGCACGATCCGGTGGCAACGGAGCTGGCCGCCACGCTCTACGAGGCCATCTTCACGCGGGCGGTCCGCGTGTCCACCACCCGGGCCGCGGAGATGACCAAGCTTCTTGAAAATATCTATCGTTGCGTGAACATCGCGCTCGTGAATGAGCTGAAGGTGCTTTCTTTGCGCATGGGCATCGACATCTGGGAGGTCATCGATGCAGCCGCGACTAAGCCGTTTGGCTTCCAGGCCTTCTATCCGGGGCCGGGACTGGGCGGACACTGCATCCCGATCGATCCGTTCTATCTTTCCTGGAAGGCGAGGGAGTACGACTTCAACACACGCTTCATTGAGCTCGCCGGTGAGGTCAATGAAGCGATGCCGGAGTTTGTCGTCGCGCAGGTCTCGCGAGCGCTGAACACGCAGATGAAGGCCGTCAACGGCTCCCGCATCCTGATGCTGGGTATGTCCTACAAGAAGGACATCGACGATCTTCGAGAGTCGCCTTCGCTCACCATCATTGAACTATTGCGCAATGAAGGGGCCGAGGTGCTGTACAACGATCCGTACCATCCGACGGTCGGCCGTGGACGCCACTACAGCTTGAACATGCAATCGACCCCGCTTGAGGATCTGCAGCAGTACGATTGTGTGCTCATTGTGACCGATCACTCTGACTATGACTACGAGAAGATCGTGAACGAATCGCGGCTGGTCGTGGATACCCGCAACGCGACAAAAGGCATCAGGGCGCGCCACCTGGTGCGCTGCTAAGTTTCTCTCGCTCTCGCAGGAAGAGGGGTGACAATATGTCACCCCTTTTCGTTTGGATTACCGAAGCGGGATGATGGGTGCCCCGTTCCGTTCTCGCGCTGCACCAACCCTGTTCCAAGATGAAACACGAGGATGCGCTTCCTTCCCCAATGGTTGCCACATTACCGCCAAAGTGCTAAGTACCGAACTAGATGCCATTGCTAGACTCAGCCTCAAGTTAGCTGAATCGAGAAAAACCAATGGCAAACAAACTGACTTCCCTCTCGCTTACTCTTGCTGCCACGCTGCTCTCCGTCCCCGCTGTCGCGCAGACTCGCTTCTGTGTCGGTGGCGATCTGGACCATCTTTCTTCGACCGACCGCGCCTCTTGCAGCGCTACGCTGCAGGCTGTTCGCCTGGCTGCCGCGAGCATGCACGCGCCGGCTGATTGGCACTTCGTCGTCGTGTGCGGCGAGGAGGGGTGGAAGCAATATGCTGCGTTTTCGGCACGGGGCGAAGCGAATCTCGAGGACGCCTCCGCCGATACGGATCTGCAAGGGCGCGAGACCTTCTTTCGTTCGGAGCGGATGCATGGACCGAACGCTCAAACGCTGCAACACGTCGTGGCGCACGAGTTCGCTTCGATCCTTCTGAAGACGGATGATGAGAACGCCATTCAAACCCAGATGGCGAGCTGGGAACGTGAGAGCCAGGTGCAAGAGGCTTCGCTGCGTCGCTAGTGCGGCGGGCTGCCTCTTGGCGGTTGCCGAGGACAGCTCTGGACGGGTGTGTGCTGGGTCCTGCGGCCATGATCGCCCGCCGGCGGCAAGTCGCGAGATGACCGGGTTGAACGCGGGCTGAATTGGATTGCCACCCCTAGATTTAGCTGATCATCCCAGGTCCCAGGCAAAGCCCGGTGTCGTATGCTTCAAAGCAACTATTCAGGGAGCTTGCTTTGAAACTGCTTTGGAAGTTCAACCTTCGCTGCTCGTCGTGTTTGGAATCGGTCTTGGGCTCATCTCCTACGAGGCGCGCGGATTTCTGGAGCGGCAGGCGAAGGCCGAAGTTCTGCAGCAGGCCGCGCTGATGGCGGCCAGTGCGAGCGCCACTCGTTCCTATACCGAACAGGACGTCACGCCGATCCTGGAGAAGACGACCGAACACAGCAAGAACTTCCTGCCGCAAACCATTCCCTTCTTCGCCGCCACGGCAACCTTCGAGCAGGTTCGGGGGCGATTTCCCGACTATATCTATAAAGAAGCCGCACTGAATCCGACAAATCTTCGGGATCGCGCAAACGATTGGGAGTCGGACATCATCAGCTACTTTCGCAGCAATCCCAGCCAGACAGAACTCGTCCGCACACGCGATGCGGCGCTCGGGGAGAGCCTGTACCTGGCGCACCCCATCCGGGTGGAGGCCGGGTGCCTGCAGTGCCACAGCCAGCCTTCGCTCGCGCCTGCCTCCATGGTGCGGCACTACGGCACCCAAAACGGCTTCGGCTGGAATACGGGCGAGGTCGTGGGCGCACAAATCATCTCTGTGCCCATGTCCGTCGCCGCGGAGATGGCGCGCCACGGCCTGACAGAGCTCCTGATCGACCTTGCCGTGATCTTTCTTCTTGCTATTGTGCTCATCGATCTAGGCCTATACATCATCGTGATCCGGCCGTTGCGGACGATCTCCGCGGCCGCGGACCGGATCAGCCAAGGCGAGATGAGCCTGGACCAATTGAGCGTGCGGGGCAAGGACGAGGTCGCGCAAGTGACGCGATCGTTCAACCGGATGCATACCAGTCTGAAGAAGGCAATGGACCTGCTGAACGAGTAAGGCTGCGAGCCGTCAGCTGGGGCGCGTGCGCAGAAAACGCTGCCGTTCAGCGTCATTTTCGATGTGCTTCGACATCTCCGTATAGAGCTGATCGAGGTCCGTTGTCTTCTTCAGGGGCACGCGTGACCATGACCTTCGCGATGGGACCGATGAAGGAAGCCAGGTGCCGAACCAGGGCGTTCGTGGGCTCGGTGGCGGACACCGCTGTTGGACGGTTCAACTCATCGGTGCTTGCACGTTGCCAGGTCATCGCCGGCGTAAGCATCGTGTTCTGGGTTTGCTCGTCGGCGGACCCTGCGCAAAGGGCGGTACGAAACTCCGCGGCGGAGGCGAACCGGTCGGCCGGGTTCTTCTCCAGCGCCCGAGCTACGGCGTCCGAGACCGCATGTGGGATGTCCTGACGCAAATCGCGCAAGCGCTTTGGCACCACGTTGATATGCGCCATCATCAACTCGTAGGTGCCTTCCCCCTTCAGCGGGAGTTGACCGGCGATCAGCTCATACAGTGTGACGCCCAGGGAGTAGATGTCCGACTGCGGCGTCGCGCGTTCCCCCCGAACCTGCTCGGGGGACATATGCATCGGGGAACCGATGAGGAAGCCGGGAAGGGTCAACTCGGTGGAGCGCTCACTCAACGCGATGCCGAAGTCGAGCAGTTTGATCGCACCTTCGGGTGTGACCATGATGTTTGCGGGCTTGATGTCGCGATGCACCACACCGCGGCTGTGCGCGTACTCCAGCCCGTGCAGCACCTGGGAGGCAAAGCCGAGCAGTTCCGCAAGGTTCATCCGCGTCCGCTGGCTGCGGGTACGAAGGTCCTCGCCGGAGATCAGCTCCATCACCATCACGAGCTGCTGCTCAAAGTAGAACGCGTTATGGAGACCGGCGATGTTGGGATGATTCAAGGCGGCCAGAAGCTGGATCTCCCGGCGGAACCGGTCCGCCATGGAGTCCGTCCCGGTCTGCTCCGGAAGCAGGACCTTGATCGCCTCCGCGCGCTGGGAGATGACATGCACGGCCTCATACACGGCGCCCAAGCCGCCACGCCCCAGCGGACGCACGATCCGGTACTCGCCTATGGTTTGGCCAGGCTGAAACTGCACCGTTCGATCATACCCCGCTAAGGGCTCGGGCCTATGTCCGAGATGGGTTCAGTGGGCCACCTCGCTGACGCAGTGGAGGCCGTTGAGGGCGCCCGGGGCGAGCACATCCGCTCCGGGTCCGGAGAGCTCATACTTCACGACCAAAGGAGTTCCGTCCGGCGCCTTCACCGGGGTATTCGCCACTTCGAGAGCAAAGCCCAGCTCATACCCCGCGGCGGTCTTGGTGGCATGCGCCTTGTTCAACAGATCGAAGACGGCCCAGGTGCCGGAGAAGCTCAGCGGCAGGTTGTTGGCGGTCAGGGCTGCCTGGGAGGCGGTCTGCGCGGACCAGTTGACCTGTTTCTGCGTCTCGGTGTTGCTGAGAGATTGGGCGTCCACCTTGAGCGTGGTGCTTTGGATGCCGGAGCTGGGCAGGTTGCGCAGCACAAAGGTAAGTGACGGCCCCGTTGCTCCCGGCGGGAACAGCTCCTGAGAAAGAAGGGCGGAGCGGCTGAAAAAGCGAAGGAACGCCGGGTTCACCTGCATGGGAGGGTTGGGGGCCGCAACGTACTCCGTTCCCTGCTGGACCAACAGCGACTTCAGGTTGGCGTTATAGAACTGCCAGAGCGTGCCGGTACCCGGCTGGAAGAGGGCGGTCACCTCGGCGGGTGTGGCCTGCACGCTGCCCTTCGGGTTGAAAGGCGACTTGGCAAAGAGCGCTGAGAATGCCGAACAGAAGCTCTTGCCGCCTGCGTTGGCCTGCGCGGGCCCGAGCCCGTGCACCAGACCCTCGGCACTTGTGATGGGGGCTTCCATAAGCGCGAGGGTCGTGGCGTCGGTGTGGGCCTGCGAGTCGATGTGAAAGGCCTGGGCGGCCTGCTGCGCGGCCAGATGCGCGGCCGAGGCAGCCGTACTCACGGGTGCGGCGGCGGCGGGATCGCTTGCCCCTGCAGGATTCTGCGTGACCTGGTTTACGGCTCCATTGAGCGCCAACAGAGCGTCGACGTAGCTTTTGTTGGACGGGGCGATATATTGCTCTTCCGCCCCGCCCGGCACGAGCGCCTGGGGCGCTTGAAAGGCGGCCGCGATCGCAGGGTTGTTCACCGAGGTGTTGTGCGAAACGGTGTAGATCAGGGCCAGCAGCGGCGAGTTGTTCCCGGAGAGCGTGGTGAGCTTGGCGCCCGCGTCCTTCAGGTCTTTGTAGTGCACCACGGTCGCGTCCTTGAGGAAGGCTCGCCACTGGGCAAGAAAGTCTGCCTGATACCGGGAGGCAAGCTGGTCCTTCAGCTTGCCGGGGTCAAGCGATGGGGGCGCCTGATCGCCCAACACCCAGGCCTCGCCGCTGAAGTAGCGGTCGGGGTGCGCGAGGGCGTCCTGCATAAAGCCGTAGCCCGGTGTTGTGAACGCGGCGGGAATCGTGTGCGGCTCAACGACCGTCTCCGCGGAACCTGGGTGTTGTGCGTTGAAGTTGACGGCGGGACCGGCTTTTTCCGCGGCCGTCAGCATGCTCTGATAGATCCGCTCAAAGCCGCCGAAGCTTGCGAGGTACCCACGCGCATGCGTCACGGCCCCGCCGGCGGGCGTGATGGAGAACGGATTGTCGCGGGGCAGTTCGGCGGCGTAGAAGGCAAACTGGCGCTCGGCAAGACTGCGCTGGTCGCCCGTGTCGACCGGAGCGCCGTTTTGCCATTGGGCCAGCAGAACCGGCGGCAGGAAGTCTACGGTGCTCTTCTCGGGGTTCGACGTTGTGATCAGATACGCTCGCAGCGCGGCATAGATGCTGTTGTAGTCCGTGCCCGCGGCGGGCGTAGCGGCAGGGCTCGCTGGCAGCGCGTTCAACGTGCTCACAATGTTGTTCTGCGTGCGATCCAGAAGCAGATTGCGGAAGTGAGCGAAGTAGGTCTTCCGGGCTGGCGCGAGCAGCAGATCGCCGCGGTACAGCCCCCAGCGGTAGCTGAGCGGCGGACCATTCTCGCGATAGTCTTCGAGCCGGACGAGATCGCCGCGCAGCCCGTCAAGCAGCGAAAGCTGCTGCGCCGAGGCAAGACCACTGCCCACCGCGGGCGTGGTGGCGAGAGTGGTCGAGGCAGACTCGATCTCCCGCTCAAGCGCGGCGTTGTTGAAGTAGGAGACCGTCAGGCCGATCAGGTAGACGAGCAGGAGTAAGGCAAGCGTGCCGTAAAGAAGCCTGCGAAAGAGATTGCCCTGTTGTGTCTGCGTGGTTCCCGCGAGCGCCTTGGCGTCGCCAAGCACGGCCTGGGGAAAGAAGTAGGGCAGAAAGGTCCATTGGGCGATCTTCTCCGCAAAGCCGCCGGACTGAGGAGCCTGTTGGGGAGCAACCGACGCGCGCGCCGAGAAGATGCCAGTCGCATCCGCTGCCAACTCCGGCGCGACCGGGGCCTGCACGGGACTGGAACTCATCGCCTGACGGATTACCGCGCGTACGCCGGTGAAATAAAACCCGCGCAGGTAGGGATTGCTGTCCAGGTGACTCGGCCGGGTGATCTCGGCAAGGTACGTGGTGAGTTGATTGCGGAATTTGCGCAGCTCGCGCGGAAACTCATACGCGCCCGGCAGGCGGGACGGGTCGGTTTCGCGGCTGAGAAGATCCAGCCGCGCGCCCGCGAGCGCAAAGACGAGCTCGTCATAGCTGGCCGCGGTGGAAGCTACGGCCTGCTCGGTATAGAGCCCCGGCTTCCCTGCTACAGTCGCCGGCGCCGCGCCCAGCAGAGCCTCGCCTTCCTCCTGTGACAGGTTGCGCACAAACTCAGCGAAGCCGGGAACGCGATCAAGCTTGGTCAGCAACACATACACGGGCACCTGGATGCCGAGCTGCCGCGCCAGTTGACGCAGCCGCTCTCCGGTCTGGGCGGCTGTGGCCTGGATGGACTCTGTGGTGGCCGCACCGAGAAACTGCTCACAACTGACGCAGACCACGGCCGCCCGAAAGGGTGCAGCTTTGAAGGCCGCGCGATAGCCGCTGAGACGGGTTCGTGCGATCAGCCGGTTCCATAGGCCTGGGCTGCTCCGCAGCGCCTCACCCACCTCGATCATGGCCGCCTTGTCGCTGTACCAGATGTTCGCCACCGGCGTTGGCACGACGTCTTTGTCGCGATAGATCTGCCCGGCGAGCAGCTCCGGTTCCAGGCCGGATTTCAGAACCGCCGTCGTCTTGGCGCTGTTTGCATCCCCAAGCACATACAGCAGTGGTAAGCCGTCCAGCGTCTTGGCGGTGGCGCGGGGGCTGGCAGCGAGCTTGCGGTTGGCCTCCCGCAAGAGTTCGTCAAGCGCGGTGGTATCGACGGCCTTGGAGTCCCCGGCCTCGCCGTCCGCGGCTTTGGCTCCGCCCTGCGCACGCTGCTGCTGCTGACGTACGAGCGCCGCGGCAACCGCCGCACCCACCAGAACGATGAAGCCGCGCGCGCCCGTCAGCGCAGGTCCGCTCAGGCCGGAGACGGATCCCACAGCAACGGCCAGGAGCACCGACAGGAGAAGCGCAAGAGCTGCAAAGATATACAGAAGCATTACCGTCCTCTAGCGAAGAGCCACACTGTTGCTTTGGAGGCGCGAGGCCCCGGCCGACAGCGAAAATTCGTATCCCGCAAACGCGGCCACGGTGAGCACGGCAAGCGCTACTGTGGAGATCAGGAGACCGCGCGCAATCCGGTCCGTGGTGCGCCTTTCGGGCGGTGGCGGCGGCACCGGCGCGGTGAAGAGGGAGTCTCTTCCACGGACGCGCAGGATCTTCTCGCGGCACCGCTGAACGATCTGTCGCAGCTCGCCCGTTCCCCCAAAGGCGTACCGGCCCTTGTATCCCAGCTCCAGACAGAGACAGTGCAGCTCAAGCACATCGGCGATCTCTGCGGCATCCTGCTGTTGCAACAGGCTGGCGATGTTGGTGAAGACAGTTTCGCCGGCAAGATGCCCGCCGAAGAGCTCCTCCTGCAGCGGCCGGCGCGACCATTCGGCAACCGCGGCGGTGGACTGGTTGAGCACCGTTTCGTCGAGAAAGCCCACCGCGACCAGCACAGCCATTTGGATGTACTGGTTGTTGTAGCCAAGCGAACGCGCATCCCCCATGGCGGTCTGCAGCAGTTTGCGCATCTGGGTGCGAAAGCCTTCCGCATCGCCCAGGGCCTGCGCCTGGGAGCGCACGCGCAGCACGGCGGTGAGGACCTCCTGGAAGCTGTAGGCAAGGTTATTTGTGGGCCGGACGGCCACGGCAGATGAACTCATGTGGTTGTCTCCACGATTACATTCAGGTCGAACTCGGCCCCGGCAACCTCGCCGGGCACATACACGCCGACACGCCGGGTTTGCAGAATATGCTCCCAGCAAGGTCCCGCAAGATCGAGCGAGAAGTACTGCTTGTCGGCCTCGGCCCGAAGCGCGGAGGGAGGTACAGGCAGGTGCTGCATCCCCATCCCGGGCAGCGCACGGCGCACGAGCTCCGGCACGAAGCGGGCCGAGCACACTTTGATCAGGCGCGGCACCATCCGGATGAGCTCGGCCTCTCCCAGTGAGGCACGGACGCCGAAGATCCACCGGGCACGCCGCAGACAGCGCTCGTCGAGCACATCGGCCTCCTGGATGTACGGCTCGGTAGGCGTGAACTCTAGCGCCACCGAGTTCGTGGGCATCACGATCTCCAGATGGCGTCGAATGTGGGCGTCCAGCGCGCGGAAGCAGAGGCCGGGGTCGGCGTGATGGTAGGCAGGCAGGCTGGTGACGTCGGAGTCCGCGGCAAAGGTGCACAACGACCCGGCAAGCCTGGACAGCTCAACAAAGGCGGTCTCAGGCGAGACACGCTGGATGCGATGAAGATGCTGCAACACCGGCGCGGCGCTGGAAAGCGCATGCAAAAACCAGTAGCTCGCCACATCCAGGGCGGAGGTGCCGGCTTCGAAGCGCCCATGCCGGTGCGTTGCCGGCGCCAACGCCGCAATCTTCTCCTGCAGACTCTCTACCAGGCGCTTCAAGAGCAGCATCAACGCCTCACTGGCACCGATCTGCAGGCAGGGCGGAATGAACTCCGGATCGTAGAAGAGTTGGCCGCGACCGTCGCGCACCACGCGTGTGAGCGGCAGGGTCACCACATCGGGGCTGATCTCTGCCTCCGAGATCACGCGCAGATTCTTGGCGCCAAAGGCGATCTCACGCTCATCCACCCCGTTGGTGTCATCGCGCACGGAGCGCTCCTTCACGGAGTAGCGAAGACCACGGCCGTCTCCGTTTGTGTCCAGCAGTTGCCCACCCTGCGACCGCCTGGGGACGGCCAGGTAGAGGATCAACGAGGCATCGGTAGGGGTAAACAGTTCGGAGAGATCGCGAGCGGGCGGCGGCTCGTCCGAGGCAGGGAGATCGAACATCAGTCCGTCCGGGAAGATGCCGGCGCCGCGCACCAGCACCGCGCGTCCGTTGCGAACCGCCTCGCTGTCCAGCTCAAGATACGACAGGCCCCATGGCTGACCCCAGAGACTTCCCGTCAAGAACGAGAGCGAGTCCTCTACGTAACGATTCTGGGTCTGGAAGTGCAGAGGGCTGAGATACATGCCCTCTGACCACACCACGTGCGACAACAGTTTCATGCAATGGGTCCACGGGTACAGCTGTGTTTTGGGAGCTTCGGATCGGATGTGCGGGAAAAGCCGCGCAGGTGCATCGTAGCCGAAGCGACGGCGGCGGTCCATGACTTTGCGTGGAGAACCCCGAGATTGTCTTTCCATACGCTTCCTGCTTATCCATAATCGCGAAGCTCGCAGGCCCACTTCCGAATGTGGACACGAACGAAGGGCGTTCGGCTTAGACTTCCTGTATTTCCTTCGGAGTGCATGAACCGTGCCGCAGAGACCAGACGATCCCAACCACGTTTTCGCGCCTGAGCAAGAAAGCCCCAAGCCGGCCGGCGCGCCTGGTGATTTCACCCAGATGTTCGGCGCCCTTCGGCCGCCGGTTGGGGAACCTACGTCCTCGGCGCCGGCCGCTCCGGCGGAAGAAGGCACGCCGCAGGGCTCGCCCGGAGAGTTCACGCAGATCTTTACGCCCATCGCGAAACCCACCAGCGCGCCTCCCGAGCTTTCAAAGCCGGCAGAAGCCTCGGCGAATCCGGGTGAGTTCACACAGTTCTTCAGCGCACTTTCGTCGCGATCTTCCCCGGCCCCCAAGGAGGCGATCACGCCGCCTCACATACCAGTTGCTCCGGCTCCTGTTCCAGCTCCGGCGCTGCCGCCAGATCAGGGCCCAGGAACGTTTACGCAGCTGTTCAAGCAGATGGAGGAGACCACCGCGCCCCCTGTCGCGCAGACAGCCCCGCCTCCGGCACCGCCACGTTCTGCACCACCATCCCCGCCGTCCCCCGCGGCGCCCGCCTTTGGCGCTCCTGCGACGCCGGTCTTCGGCGCACCTGCTCCGCGAGGAAGTTTCACGGATATCTTCAACGCACCCGCGCCGGCCGCTCCACC
>CAXTWN010000011.1:0-9895 GCA_964248055.1 uncultured Acidobacteriaceae bacterium
GATCGGATCGATCAGTTCCGCGCGCTGTACCTTGGGCTTGACCACAGCAGCCTTCACAAGGAACAGGAGCGCCAGCGCGACCAGCACGTTCACGGTGATCGCGGTGACGGTCGCGCCCTTGCTGCGCTTTCCATCATTAAGGACACCGAAGTCGCGGAACTGCACGTCGGTCGGCGTCGGGTTGTCACTGCGGAGGGGCTTGGGCATCTCGGTCAGACCTCGGGAAACGATTTGGAAGAAATGGAAGGCGACGCGCTTCCCGAGATAGTTATCAGAAAGATAACAGACCTCTGGGAGGCGATGGATGGTGCTCGCCGACCGTTCACAGGGGTTGCAAACTGCCCGCCTTTCGACTGCTGCTGCGGCGAAGTGTGGCGGAAACCTGGGGTGGGAGCAGGGCCGCTGCGGTCAGGAGAGACGCCTCGGGTGACCTGTTGGGGGACAGAAGAGAGTGCGGAACGGAACAGGGAGCGGCTGTCGGCTGGCTGGGAACGCCGCACCGCCGGGGCTGGGGAGAGCCGGTAGGGGTTTGAAGCTGTAGGCCGTCCCTGGGCTTTGGCGCAGACGGTTGCGGCCGCCGGGCGGGGGAAGCAGAGCAGCCGGCCGGGCAGACGACGATCAGGGGCCAAACCCTTGCCTGGCTCCATTTCCCCCCTTTCCTGTTTGCCGGAGATTGCCGGCTGCGGAGCCGATGAACTTGCCTCTTGGCGCGAGGGAGCGGCGTTAGGAGGCGTGGGCTTACCTTGTTGGACCCGCGGCGCGGGTGGGTGTTGCTGAAAGCCGTATTGCCTGACGGCGACCGGCTTCGGGGTTGAGATGAAGGGAACGGTCGCCTTGGGACGTGCTGTGGCGAGCTCAGCTACTTTCACAGGGCTCGTCATCGTGGGTCACAGGCTCCAGGTTGAGGACGGCGTCGGGCGGCGGCGCGCAGGCTCAAGATTTCGCCACACGAACTTGGACGAGGAGAAGCACCCTAAGGTTCCCGTCGGCTCATTGGCGTAAGGTGAGTTTCAGGTACCGGAACACTCCTATCCATAGCACTTCTGCAGGAGACGAGGTCCGTTCGGACGGAGGGTAACGTAACCCGTTTTGGGGACGCACGCGGCGTGGTTGCGATTTGTTCTTTGGATGCCGTACCTTGGCAGGCACGGCGGGGGGCGCTGTTTTTCCAAGCCGGTTCCCTGGGGGCAAGGCAAACCACGATGGCTGCGGACTCGACGCTAAATGAGGCATTGCCGGGCGCGGATCCGGACGTTTTTCGCTCCCTCATGCGGGAAAACCGGAGTTTTCCGCCGCCGGCCTCGTTTGCCGCGCACGCCTGGATCGGCAGCCCGGAGGCGTACCAGCAGCTCTACCGACGCAGTGTAGAAGACCCCAACGGGTTCTGGGGCGAGCAGGCCCGGGAGCTGGAGTGGTTCACGCCGCCAACCAAGGTTCTGGAGGGCAGGGGCGCGGAGGCGCGCTGGTTTGCCGACGGAACCCTGAACCTTTGTCATAACTGTGTCGACCGGCACGCGCTCGGTGCGCGCGCAGACAAGATTGCGCTGCTGTGGGAGGGAGAGCCCGGGGAGGTGCGCCGGCTGAGCTACGCCGAACTGCACGCCGAGGTGCAGCGGTTCGCCAATGTGCTGAAAAGCGTGGGCGTGCGCCGGGGCGACCGCATTGCGGTGTACATGGGCATGGTGCCGGAGCTGGCGATCGCTCTGCTGGCGTGTGCGCGGATCGGGGCGGTGCACTCGGTGGTGTTTGGGGGCTTTGCCGCGCACGCCATCGCGGATCGCGTGAACGACTGCGGCTGCCGCGTGGTGATTACCCAGGATGTCGGCTACCGGCGCGGTGCGCCGCTCCCACTGAAGACGACGGTGGATGAGGCACTCGCGCGCTGCCCCGGGGTGGAGACGGTGCTGGTGTACCAGCGCGACGCCGGGGTGAAGACGTCGATGCAGCCAGGGCGGGATGTGTGGTGGCACGAGGCGGTGGCCAGCGCCGAGGCCGCGTGCCCGGCGGAGCCGATGAGCGCCGAGGACCCGTTGTTCATCCTGTACACCAGCGGCACCACCGGGAGACCCAAGGGCCTGGTGCACACCACCGGCGGCTATGCCGTGGGGACCGCGCTGACGACCAAGATCAACTTTGATCTCCACGAGGAGGATGTCTACTTCTGCACCGCCGACATCGGATGGATCACAGGGCATAGCTATGTGGTGTATGGCCCGCTGGCGAACGGGGCGACGGTGCTGCTGTATGAGGGCGCGCCGAACTGGCCGGAGCCGGACCGGTTCTGGAAGCTGGTGGACGATCACAAGGTCAGCATCTTCTACACGGCGCCGACGGCCATTCGGGCGTTTATTAAGTGGGGATCGGAGTGGACGGCGAAGCACTCGCTGACCAGTCTGCGCCTGCTGGGGACGGTGGGCGAGCCAATCAATCCTGAGGCCTGGATGTGGTACCACCGCGAGATCGGGCATGAGCGTTGTCCGATTGTGGACACGTGGTGGCAGACCGAGACCGGCATGCACATGATCGCGCCGGTTCCGGGGGCGGTGGCTACCAAGCCCGGGTCGGCAACCAGGCCGTTCTTTGGAGTGGTGCCGGAGATCGTGAGCAAGAGCGGCGAGCCTGTGCCGGCGGGGCAGGGCGGGTTGCTGGTGATCACCCAACCGTGGCCGGCGATGGCGCGGACGATCTGGGGCGATCACGAGCGGTTTGTCCAGACATACTTTTCCGAGGTGCCGGGAGTGTACTTCACCGGCGACGGCGCGCGCCGGGACGAGGACGGCTACTTCTGGCTGATGGGCCGCGTCGACGACGTCATCAACGTGAGCGGGCACCGCCTGGGCACGGCCGAGATCGAGTCGGCGCTGGTCGCGCATCCCAAGGTCGCCGAGGCCGCGGTGGTGGGGCGGCCGTGTGAGTCCAAGGGGCAGGCGATCGCGGCGTTCATCTCGCTCGAGGGAGGGCACGCGCCGAGCGAGGCTTTGAAGGCAGAGCTCCGGCAGTGGGTAGCCAAGGAGATCGGCGGTCTCGCCCGGCCGGACGATCTTCGCTTCACGCCGTCGCTGCCGAAGACGCGCTCAGGCAAGATCATGCGACGCCTGCTGCGCGAACTGGCGACGACCGGCGAGGTGAAAGGGGACACGACGACGCTGGAGGACTTCGGGGTGATCGCCTCGTTGCGGCAGGGCGACGAGTAGCGCCGGTTTTGATGGCATCACGTGCGCCGGCTGGAACTCTGCGCCTTTTCAAAGCGTCCATTGGTAAGCTGTAGGGCTGACGCCGGGCGTGCGGCCGAGATCCGGTGAGCATAGCAGGTCGTTGTGGATTCCCGATGAGTGAGTACCTGAGCAGGATCAAGTCGCCCGCAGACGTGAAGCAACTCGGCCCGGTGGAGCTGGAGCGGCTGGCGGAGGAGATACGCGAGCGGCTGATTCGCGGGGTTGCGAAGACCGGTGGGCACATCGGACCGAACCTGGGCGTGGTGGAGCTGACGCTGGCGATGCACTACGTCTTTGACACGCCGCGGGACAGCTTTGTCTTCGATGTAAGCCACCAAAGCTATGTGCACAAACTGCTTACGGGGCGCGAACACCTGTTCGACACCATCCGGCAGGCCGGTGGCCTGAATGGCTTCATGCTGCGGACCGAAAGCGAGCATGACAGTTTTGGCGCCGGGCATGCCGGGACGGCGCTGAGCGCGGCCCTGGGCATGGCGGTGGCCCGCGATATGAGCGGAGGCGACGAGAACATCGTGGTTCTGGCGGGCGATGCGGCGTTTACGAACGGCATCAGCTATGAGGCCCTGAACAACGTCGCGGCGCAGACCAAGCGGCTGATCATCATCCTGAACGACAACGAGTGGTCGATCGATAAGAACGTCGGGGCGATCGCGGAATACTTTCACAAGATCGCAACCAACCCGACGTACGTGAGCCTGCACGAGCGGGTGTCGGGGTTACTGGAGAAGTTTGGGGGCAAGGCGGCCCGGCATATTGCGCGCAAGGCCGAGGAGGCCGCCAAGGGCATCGTCGGGCGCGGCATGATCTTTGAGGAGTTCGGGCTGAGCTACTACGGCCCGGTCGACGGCCACAACCTCCCGCTGCTGGTCGAGACGTTGAAGTTCCTGAAGACGCAGGAGCGGCCCGTGGTGCTGCATGCGCTCACGCAGAAGGGGCGCGGCTTCGGCCCGGCGCTGGAAAAGCAGAAGAAGTTCCATGGGCTGGGCCCCTACGATCCGGAGACCGGCGAGACCAAGGCCGCGGGGCAGAAGACCTACTCTGAAATCTTTGCCGAGAGCCTGACGCGGCTGGCCGATGCCGACGACAAGGTGGTCGCCATCACGGCCGCCATGCCTAACGGCACGGCGCTGGACCTGTTTCGCCCGCATCACCCGACGCGCTACTTTGACGTAGGTATCGCCGAGGAGCACGCGGTGCTGTTCGCGGCGGGTATGGCGACCAAGGGCTACCGGCCGTTCTGTGCCATCTACTCGACCTTTCTGCAGCGGGCATTCGACCAAATCGTGCATGATGTAGCGTTGCAGAACCTGCCCGTGGTGTTCTGCATGGATCGCGGCGGGCTGAGCGGCGATGATGGGCCGACCCATCATGGGCTCTTCGACATCAGCTACCTGCGCGGGGTGCCCAACATCGTGCACATGGACCCCAAGGACGAGGACGAGCTGCAGGACATGATGTATACCGCGCTACAGCGGCACGAGGGGCCAAGCGCGATTCGGTACCCGCGCGGTACAGGGCCCGGTGCGACGCTGAAACCGACGCCGCGTGCGCTGGAGATCGGCCGGGCGGAGATTCTGCGCGACGGGTCGGATGTGGCGATCTTTTCCTTGGGCGCGATGTTGCCTGAGGCCGAGAAGCTGGCGCGTCTGCTGGAGCGCGGGGGGCAGAGCGTGGCCGTGATCAATGCGCGCTTTGCGAAGCCGGTAGATGCGGAGTGCATCGTGAGATACGCGCAGCGCTGTGGGCTGCTGGTGACCATGGAAGACCATGTACTGGCGGGCGGGTTCGGTTCGGCGGTGCTGGAGGCGCTGAACGACGCAGAGCTGGAGACCCCGGTGGTGCGCGTCGGGTGGCCGGATCACTTCATCGAGCACGGGAAGGTCGACGATCTCCGGGCGAAGTACGGGCTGACCGCGGAGGCGGCTTTGCAGCGGGTGCGGCCGTTGCTGCGGAAGCCGGTTACGGCGTAAGGACCTGCCGGGCCTGCTGCGCGAAGACGGGCAGGAGCTCCGCAGCGCGGGCTTGCCGATAATGGAACATGGCGGCCATGGCGACCTGCGCCGTGGGTATGGCAACACGGCTTACGGGATCGAGCGGCAGGGTGTAGGTGACGTGGTGGTGGATCATGGTGCCCGGCGCGCCGGTCTGTGATTGAGCTCGCGATCCGGTTGGCGGTGAAGGGGCGTCGCGCACGGTGTGGCAGTGACGCCAGTAGGCAAAGGGACCGCGCAGCTGCACATCGCAGAAGCCCTCGTTCCAGCGGAAGTCCTCGATCAGCGCATCCCAGGCGCCGCGGAGCGGCAGGAAGGGTGCGCCCCGTGCCGTGATGGTGAGCGTGGTGCCGGCGCCCGCGGCGACACCGGGGTAGATCGGCGTGCCTTGGGGGCGTGGCGGGGGCGGACGGTAGGTGGCTGTCTCGATGCGGGCGTGTTGCCAGCGTGGCATCAGCGGCGGCAGGTTCTTGGGGTTAGCAAAGAAGGCGAAGACGAGCTCTCGCGGAAACGGAAGCCACTGCTCGGTCTCGAATACCTGGGGCACTGTCTGCGTTGGATGCGGCGGAAGGACCTGGTTGTCCAAAGGAAAAGCGGCGGCCGAAGCCGCCGCATTTATTTTGAAGAGGAAACAAGCTCGGAGAGCGGGACGACGGCTCAAGCAGATCCGCCATACGCGAGAAAGCCGTGCTTAGCTGGGCATCAGCACGGTGTCAATAACGTGCACCACACCGTTGGACTGGTAGACGTCTGCGGTGGTGACCATTGCGGTGCCGCCCTTGGCGTCGGTGATCTTGATCATGCCGCCATCCATGGTGAAGGTCAGCATGCCGCCCTGAACGGTCTTGAGCTGCAAGCTGCCGTGACTCTTCTTGATCTCGTGCATCAGCTTCTTGGAGTCGTAGGTGCCGGAGACGACGTGGTAGGTGAGGATGCCGGTGAGCTGGGCCTTGTTGTCGGGCTGCGTCAGGGTGTCGACGGTGCCGGCAGGAAGCTTCGCGAAGGCGTCGTTGGTCGGGGCGAAGACGGTGAACGGCCCGGCGCTGTTCAAGGTGTCGACAAGGCCGGCCGCTTTGACCGCCGCCACGAGGGTGGTCAAATTCGGAGCCGCCGAAGCGTTTGCTGCGACCGTCTTGTTGGCGTACATGGGGGCGCCCCCTACGCTGGGGTCGGTCTTTTGGGCCAGGGCGGAGATGGAGGCGAACGAGAGCGCGGCGCTCATGGCGAAGGTGAGAAGAGATCTCTTGCTCATGGATCTTTGTTTCCTTTCGTGCGCGAGCTTGGGGGCCGGTGGTCTCACGCTCGCTTCGAGACGCACCTCCTTCTAACGCCAGGAACGGCGGTCCGGATTGTGCCCGAGCGAGAAGTTTTGGATTTGGTTTCTTCGCGTGGATCTCCGTTGACAACGGGCTCGCTGCGCCGTCAACTGGAAGCCGGTGGCTGTTGCGGATCAATCGCGGGTCATGAGCGGTGCGGCGGGCGACTGCGTCTCCGCTGCGCCGGAGACGCCGTGCTCCCCGGCAGAGAAGAACGGCCTGCTGCTGGTCGGGCTCTTCAAGCTCGGAAAGGCGCTGTTCTTTTTAGGCATCGGCGCCGGTGCCGTACACCTGATTCACGCCAACCTGGGCGACCTGGTGATGCGGCTGGTGGACGCGCTGCCGATCGATCCTGAGGGGCGCGTGGTCAGCATGGTAATGGATAAGGCCGACCTGATCGACGCGCACGATCTACGCCGGATCGGCGCCGGCGCGTTCATCTATGCGGCGCTCTGCCTGATCGAGGGAACCGGCCTCATGCTTCGCAAGACCTGGGCGGAGTATGTGACGGTCATCCTGACAGTGCTGGGACTGCCGGTCGAGGTCTTCGAACTGCTTCACCGGGCGACCTGGCTCAAGGGCGCGGCCCTGTTCACCAATCTGCTGGTGCTGGTCTACCTGGGCTGGGTGCTCAAACGACGGCAGCAAGCGGAGCTGATGGCCCGGGCGAATCTGTAGCGGGGGTTTGCTAGGCTGAGTTGTACGCGGCCGGAGCGCGTTTCAGGGCTGGTCGTGCATCACCTGTCCTGGCGCATCGCGGTGCCATAACAAACAGCAGGTCCTTCCCCTGGAGGCCTCGCTTCGCGAGGACGCAGGGTCAGGATGACAACTTCACTTGCGGACCTCGGCCACGTGGCTGAAGAGCGAAGTTACGAGGCGAAGCTAAATGGCGCGGCTGGTAGGGATAGGAGCGAAGCTGGAGCCGGGGCGACGCCCACGCCGCGAAGTCTTCTTCTATAGCCGCTTCGCTTTCCTTTCGTAGCACTTTGGTGTGATACGGTCAACGGCCTTGCCGGCGAGGAATCAAGTTGGTAAGCCGCTACATCTTCCACAACTGGCACACCCCCACCACAAGTGCTCGCGTTTTCCACACCTGAAGCGGGGAAAGGGTGTGCATCGGTCCACTTTTCACTGGACAGAAAAACGCGGGTGAAGGATGCTTGGTTCACGCGGTGGAAGAAAGTGGCAAAAAGGGGAGCTTAGGGGAGCAAAGAGATCGAAAAATCCTCAAGTCGGGCCTCAGTGGAGAAAAGGGGAACCCGGCGCCTAGCGACAGACGATGAAGCTTCGCGGCAGCCAAATCACACGCGTGGACGAAAAGGGCAGGCTGAAGGTGCCGGCTGAGTACAAGCGGCAGCTGGACGAAGAAAAGGTGGAGCAGTTCTTCATCACGAGCAGGGACGGGCAGCGGGCGGAGATCTACCCGATGAGTGAGTGGGAGCGGATTGAGGCGGGGTTGGATGCGATGCCCTCCCAGAGCCAGTCCAAGCGCAAGTTTATGGACGTCACCAACTACTACGGCCAGGAGGTGACGTTCGATGCACAGGGCCGGCTGTTAATTCCGCAGACGCTTCGTGAGGCCGCCAAGCTGACCGGGGACGTGGCGGTGATGGGCCAGAAGAACGTGCTCGTGGTGGTGAACGACGAACGCATCCGGTCGGGCTTTGAGCATAACCCCTTAACGGATGCGGATTTTGCGGAGTTGGCAGCGGCAGGCGTATAGGGTTTGAGTCCCCCAGCGGGACGCATGGGTGGAAGAGCGATGAACGATACGGCTCGACCACAGCATGTTCCGGTTCTTCTTGAAGAGAGTTTGGACCTTTTAAAGGTGCGGCGCGGCGGGGTGTATGCCGACGCGACGCTGGGACTGGGTGGCCATTCAGCCGCGATCGCGCAGAGGCTGGGCGGCAAGGGCACGCTGATCGCGTTTGATCGCGATCCCGAGGCCATGGCGCAGGCGCAGAGGCGGCTGGAGCAGGTTGCCGCCGAGCTAGGGCCGGAGATGCCGATGGTGCGGTATGTGAGCCGTCCGTTCTCGGCGGTGGGCGAGGAGATCAGGCCAGGGAGTCTGGATGGGTTGCTGGCCGACTTCGGCGTGAGCAGCCTGCAGCTGGACGCACCGCACCGGGGATTCAGTTTTCGGGCCGAGGGGCCGCTGGACATGCGGATGGATCCGCGCAGCGAGCTGACGGCCGAACAAGTGGTAAATCAGGCGGACGAAGAGGATCTCGCCAACCTGATTTACGAATTCGGAGAGGAAAGGAGGTCGCGGAGAATCGCCAGAGCCATTGTGAGGGCCCGGCCGATATCCACTACGGCGGAATTAGCCAAGGTGGTGTCGGTCGCGGCCCCAACAATGAAAGGCGACAAGATTCATCCCGCGACACGAACCTTTCAGGCGCTCCGAATTCGCGTGAATAGTGAACTGGCGGAGATCGCATCGCTGCTGCGTGTGATCACGAGGGGCGCGGAATCCGGGCTGAAGCCGGGCGGGCGGGGGGGGCTGATCAGCTTCCACTCGCTGGAGGACCGGTTGGTGAAGGACAGCCTGCGCGAGGCGCAACGCGCAGGGACGCTGACAGTGTTGACGAAGAAGCCGGTGGTCGCCGGCGAGGACGAAGCGAGACGGAACCCGCGGTCACGGAGCGCGAAGCTGCGGGCCGCAGAGCGGGAACCGTAGTAGACATTGGTTTAGCCGACGGTCACGTTACCTAAGCAATAGACGCCGGGTGGTAAACCGGCGACGGAAGTGTTACACAGGATTTCTACACGAGAATCACAGCAGTAAACAGCCTTCTCCAAAGGAGATCCGCAGCACGAGCGGACGACGGGATGAGCTGAGACATGCAGGGCCGGAGCGGAAGGCAGAACGGGGTGGCAATATGGCGGCAGCGGCGGTACTGATCGGGCAAACAACGGAGCGCACCCACACGCGGCGCGCCAGCAGCGGGCGGCCGGCCTCGATCGCCGTGCTGAACCGCGAGCGGTTTGAGGCGCAGCGCGTGCGCCGCCGTGGGCCCACGCCGGAGATGTTTTTCGCCAAGCACATCGACAACAGCCGCATCGTGAAGGCGGACGATCCGGAGCGCCGGCGCGAGGTGCGCACCTTCACGCTGGTCATGAGCCTGCTGTTTGTGCTGACGATGGTGTATGTGTGGCAGCACTTTACGGCCATCGAGGTGGGCTACCGGGTGGAGGCGCAGAAGACGCAGGTGGAGCTGATGCGCGAGAAGAACCGCCAGCTCCGCTTGACCGAGGCGCAGCTGAGCGACCCGGGCCGGATCGACCGGATCGCGCGGCAGCTGGGGCTGGACACGCCGGTCGGGGAGCGGGGCGAGGCGCTGTCGGGCGG
>CAXTWN010000011.1:9905-17049 GCA_964248055.1 uncultured Acidobacteriaceae bacterium
ACCGGTTGGGGGGGCTGCGGGGGCTGCACAGGCCGTGGCGGGGGCAGGTGGTGCGCCCGTATGGCTAAGGCGGAGTGGCCCCCGTGATGGCGCAGATGCAGCCGCCGCAGGCGCCCCCGCACACGACCACCAACTAGCTCGCCCTTTCAACTGGCTCGCGATCGCTGACCCGCTGTTCAACCTTCTTTTCTCTTGTAGACCCGTCTGCGCCCCATGAAGCGAAAGCAAGCTGCCCGCCCCGCCTATAAACCCGCTGCCCGCTCCGGCGGTCCGCTCACCGCACCCATTCGCCGGGTGCGTTTTGTGTGGATCACGATGTTCTTCTGTGCCTGGGCTCTCGTGATTGCATTGCGCCTGAGCTGGCTGCAGGTGGTCAGGTACGACCACTATGTAAAGACCGCGGCCAAGCAGCAGCAGCGCGGCTTCGAGGTGGCCCCGCGCCGTGGCGTGTTGTATGACCGCGATCTGCGCGAGTTGGCCATGACGGTGCTGGTGCCAAGCATCTACGCCGTGCCCAGTGAGATCGGCGACGACAACAAGGCCAGCGATGCAGCCATGCTGGCCAAGCTGGTGCATATCGAATCGTGGGATCAGTTCACCACGAAGGGACGGATCCTGGCGCGGCTGGATGCTTCCAAGAACTTTGCGTGGGTCGCGCGCAAGGTGAGCCCGGAGACCGCGCAGCGTGTGCAGGAGCTGAACCTGAAGGGTGTCTACATCCAGAAGGAGTTCAAGCGCTTTTATCCGAACAACGATCTGGCCGCGCACACGCTGGGCTATGTGGGCACGGACGACGAAGGGCTGGGCGGCCTGGAGCGCAACTTTGACGAGGATCTCCATGGCGAGCCGGGGCACATGCTGACCGCGGTGGATGCCAAGCGGCACACCATGGACTCAAGCGAGCAGGAGCCCATGCCGGGCGAGAACCTGGTGCTCTCGATCGACGCCAACATCCAGTACATGGCGGAGCGCGCGCTGGATGAGCAGGTAGCCAAGCTGAAGGCGCTGCACGGCACGGTGGTGGTGCAGGACCCGCATACGGGGCAGATCCTGGCCTTGGCCATCTCGCCGCGGTTCAACCCGAACGATCAGCGGCACATGGATGCGGACGTGCTGAACAACCTGGCGGTGAGCGACATCTATGAGCCGGGGTCGACGTTCAAGCTGGTGACGTACTCGGCAGCGCTGGATGGCGCGGGCGTGGAGCCGACGGATAAGGTGGATTGCCAGGGTGGCGCCATGACGATGTACGGCCGCACCCTGCATGACGACAAGTCCGACCACATGGGTGTGGTGACGGTGCAGCAGGCGCTGGAGCACTCAAGCGACGTAGGGGCGGCCAAGATGGCGCTGAAGGTAGGCCCAAACAAGTTCTACGACTACATGCGTGGCTTCGGGTTCGGTGACCGCTCGGGCATCGAGCTGCCCAGCGAGACGCGCGGTCTGCTCCGGCCGGTGCGGAAGTGGGGATCGACGAGCATTCTGTCCCTGGCCATCGGGCAGGAGATCGGCGTGACGCCGGTGCAGCTGGTGTCGATGGTCTCGACCATCGCGAACGGTGGAACCTATCTTCCGCCGCATATCCTGCTGCAGTCCACCGACGAGATGAAGGGTGATCCGCGGCTGAAGGCCGAGCCGTTTCATCCGGAGAGACAGCTGCCCGCGACGCTGCCGGACGGAGCGCACCGGGTGATTCGTGAGCTGACCGCCGCCAAGATGCGCGCCATGATGCAGGGCATTGTGATGGAGGGCACGGGACGCAAGGCGCAGCTCAACGGCTACAGCTCTGCGGGCAAGACGGGAACGGCGGAGAAGATCGATCCGGCGACCCACACGTACTCGCATACCAAGCTGGTGGCGAGCTTTGCGGGTTTTGCGCCGGTGAACGATCCGGCGATCGCGATTGCGGTGGTGATTGATACGCCCACGGCGGGCGGCGAGGATCTCCACTACGGCGGTGCGGCGAGCGCACCGGTGTATGCCGAGGTGGCACAGCAGGTGCTGGAGTACCTGGGCGTGCCGCACGATCAGCCCCTGAAGACCAAGCAGCAGATGGACGAGGCGAAAAAGGTGGACGAGCATGACGATGCGCCCACCGAGAACGAGAGCATCGCGGACCTCGGCTCGATGTTCGAAGAGATCAACAGTCTGCCCGCGGACGATCCGCTGCGGCATCCGAACGCGACGGCGGCGATGGAGGCGAATCTGCAGGCGGATCGTGCGGAAGAGACCGCTGCCGCCGAGAAACCGCCCCGCAAGGACTGGCTGGAGCTGCCGGACCGTGTGCTGGCGAAGTTCCACAAAAACGGCAACACGACCTCCGTGATGCCGGACGCGACCACGGCGATGGATCGACCCATCACCGGTCCCCACGTCGCGCCCGCGGTACAGGAGCGAGGCAACGGTGCGGTGGTGATCGACGCGGGTAAGCGGGTTCCGGTGCCGGACTTCAGCGGCGTGGCGCTGCGCAGTGTGGTGGAGCGCGCGGGATCGGTCGGTTTGCGCGTGGAAACCGTGGGCAGCGGTCTGGCTCGCGAGCAGGCGCCCGTGGCAGGCACCATGGTGCCGTCAGGCACAGAGGTGGTGGTGCGCTTCACGCGATGAGGGCTCGTAGCGTTGTGATTTAGATGTTGGGGCAAAGGTAGAATCAGGCGCATGCAGTGGAGCGAGGCGATCGCATCGGTTCGTGTGCTGGAGCGGTCCGGGCGTGCGGATGTTGAGGTGCGCGATGTGCAGTATGACTCACGGCGCGTGCATGCGGGCGATGTGTTCGTGGCGATGCGGGGCGGCAGCGCGGATGGCAATCGCTTCGTAGAGTCCGCGCTGCGGCAAGGGGCGGCGGCGGTGCTTACGGATTCACCGGAGCTGTTCGTTTCGCTGCAGTCAAGTCAGCCGGAGCTTGCATTAGGGTTGGTAGCATCCGGGCGCCGTGCGCTGGCCGAGGTGGCGGCCGAGGTCTTTGCACATCCGGAGCGCAGCCTCCGTCTCACCGCGGTGACCGGCACGAACGGCAAGACGACCACGACGTTTCTGCTGGAACAGCTGCTGCGCAGCGTGGGCCGCAGGAGCGTGTTGATTGGCACCGTGGAGACCCACGTTGGCGATGAGGTGCGAGCCAGCGAACATACCACGCCCGAGAGCCGCGATGTGCTTGCGCTGTTTCGCGACGGCGTGCAGGCAGGCTGCACCGAAGCGGTGATGGAGATGAGCTCGCATGCGCTGGCCCAGGACCGCGTGTGGGGACTGCCTGTAGAGGTAGCGGTGTTCACCAACCTCACCCAGGACCATCTGGATTTTCACGGCACGATGGAGGAGTATGCGCGTGCCAAGGCGAAGCTGTTTGCGGGCGTGGGAGCGCCGGCTCCGCACACCGCGGTGATCAACGAGGATGACCCGGGCAGTGCGGAGATGGTGCATGCGTTCGGCGGCGAGAGCCTGATGCGCTATGGGCTGCATACCTCCTATGGCACGCATCGCGCGGCGAACCTCACGCTGGCAATGGGAGAGACCCGCTTTGACTTCGTTACGCCGGAGGGTACGGTTGCGATTCAGTCCCCGCTGAGTGGGCGGGTGAACGTGTACAACCTGCTCGCGGCGATGTGCGCGGCGCTGGCGCGCGGCATGACTCTGGACGAGATCGCGGCCGCAACGCCCACGTTGCGCCAGGTGCCCGGCCGCTTTGAGGTGGTGCCCGGATCGCGTGAGGCGGGGATCACGGTCGTGGTCTATTACGCGCATACGGAAGATGCGTTGCAGAACCTGCTGCGCCTGGCTAGGGAAGGCGTCAAGCCGCACGGCGGGCGTGTGATCACGCTGTTCGGTTGCGGCGGCGATCGCGATCGCAGCAAGCGCGCGAGGATGGGACGAGCCGCCGGCGAAGGCAGCGACCTGGTAGTGGTGACCAGCGATAATCCGCGCAGCGAAGCGCCGTGGACCATCATCGACGAGGCACTGCGCGGCGTGCGCCAGACGAAGACGCCCTTTGTGGTGCACGATGACCGGCGCACGGCAATTGCGCTGGCCGTACGCGAGGCGCGGCGGGGGGATGTCGTGCTGATCGCCGGCAAGGGGCACGAGAAGGAGCAGATCTTCGCGACCGGGCCGGTGCCGTTCGATGATGTGCAGGAAGCAGCACAGGTGCTGCAGCGGCTGCGGGCTGAGGTGAGCGCTTGAAGCTGACCCTGGGCGAGATCGCGGACCTCCTGCACGCCGAAGGTGAGATCGAGAGCACGGCTGTGGCCGAGGGCTACTCGATCGACTCGCGCAGCGTGGCTGCCGGAGAGCTCTTTTTCGCCGTGCGCGGCGAGCGCGTGGATGGTCATGACTACGTGGAGGCCGCGCTGGCGAGTGGGGCGGTGGCGGCCGTGGTGAGCATGCGATGGCTTGCGCCGCCAACGGTGGACAGCGGCAAGCTGTTGCGCGTGCCGGATGAGGACAACGACTGCGTGCTGGCCTCCATGCAGCGGCTGGCGCGGAGCGTGCGGCGGCTGTGGGGCCGCCGGGTGATCGGCATCACCGGATCTGCCGGCAAGACGACGACCAAGGAGTGCGTGGCGCAGGTGCTCGCGACGAGCTTTCGTGTGTTGAAGACCGAAGGCAACTTCAACAACCACTTCGGCCTGCCGCTGCAGCTGCTGCGCCTGCAACCGGAGGATCAGGTCGCGGTATTGGAGATGGGGATGAACCACGCCGGCGAGATCGCTGCGCTGGCCCGCATTGCGGAGCCCGACTGGGCCGTGGTTTCGAATGTGGCGCCGGTGCACCTGGAGCACTTCGCGGATGGGATCGAGGGCATCGCGCGCGCCAAACGTGAGCTGGTCGACGCGCTGCCTCCTGAGGGACTCGCATTTTTGAACGGCGATGATGTGCGCGTGAGTGCGTTCGGTGTGGGGATGGGCGAACGTGCGGTGCGGTATGGCACGGGTGAGAACGCCGCGGTGCGTGCGGTGGAGCTCGAGGAGCTTGGGCTGGCGGGAACGCAGTTTGTGGTGAAGGCTGGATCGCTGCAGCACACGGTGCGGTTGCGTCTGTTAGGTCAGCACAACGTGCTGAACGCGCTGGCCGCGATCAGCGTGGGGTTGGCGAGTGGGATTCCGCTTCCGCTGTGCTGTGAGGCGCTGGAGACGATGCAGCCGAGCGAGAAACGTGGGGCGGTGCTGCATTGGCAGGGCGCGCGGGTGATCAACGACTGCTATAACTCCAACCCGCTTGCGCTGAACGCCATGGTGTCGATGCTGGCCAAGACTGCGGCGCAACGGCGCATCCTGGTGGCCGGCGAGATGCTGGAGCTCGGGCCGGAGGCGCCGACGCTGCATGCCGCGTGTGGCCGCGCGGCGGCGTTGGCAGGCATCGACCTTGTGCTGGGCGTGCGCGGGCTGGCGCGCGACCTGGCGGACGCCGCGACCGCAGCGGGCGCGCAGGCGCTGTTCTTTGAAGGGCCAGAGGCAGCGGGGGAATGGCTGCGAGATCATCTGCGCGAGGGCGATCTGGTCTTGCTGAAAGGGTCGCGCGGTGTGCGCCTGGAGCGGGCGTTGGAGGCGTTGCATTCGACCCGGGTTGGAGGCCAGATTGGCGGCGATGCCGGATCGTATGCGGCCCCTGCTGCGTCGAGCATTCCCTGAGAGATCAGGGACTAAGATAAACCTGGGGCTGCGAGCTCGCCGTGCGCAGCGCAGGCAGCTGGGTAGACCATCGCGCGCATGAGGCTCTTCCGTTGCTCTTCTGGTTGCTGTATCAAAAGCTGTTTCCGTACTTTCGCCTCTTCCGCATCTTTCGCTATGTCACGTTTCGGTGCGCCTTTGCGAGCCTTACGGCGCTGCTGATTGGGCTGCTCATTGGGCCCTTTGTGATCGATCGATTGCGGCAGTTTCAGATCGGCCAGTACATCAGGGAAGAGGGGCCGCAGAGCCATCAGAAGAAGGTGGGCACGCCAACCATGGGGGGCTTGCTGATCTGTATCTCCGTGCTGGTGCCGACGCTGCTGTGGAGCGATCTTTCGAACGGGTTTGTGTGGCTGGTGATCTTTGCGACGATCGCCTTTGGCGCGATCGGATTCGCCGATGACTACATCAAGGTCGTGCATAAGCGCAATCTCGGGCTCACCTCCCGGCAGAAGCTCTTCTTCCAGATGTTCGCAAGCCTGGCTATTGCCGTCACGCTGCTGATGATGCGGGAAGAGGGGCTGTACTCCACGCGTCTGGTGGTGCCTTTTCTGAAGAAGGTCCGGCCTGACCTGATCTTCGACAGCCTGTTGCACACCCATGCGTGGCCGCTGGCCTTTGTGCCGTTTGTGCTGTTCGTCATGCTCGTGATCTCTGGCGCCAGCAACGCAGTCAATCTCACCGATGGGCTGGATGGTCTTGCGATCGGCTGCACGATCATCGCTGCCGGAGCCCTCACTGTGCTGACCTACGTCAGCGGCCATTCGGTGTTCTCGGATTATCTTGAGCTGCAACGCATGCCGGCAGTGAGTGAGCTGACGATCTTCTGCGGAGCAATGGTTGGCGCGAGTATCGGCTTTCTTTGGTACAACGCGCATCCGGCCGAGGTCTTCATGGGCGATGTGGGATCGCTGGCGCTGGGCGGTGCCATCGCCACCGTGGCCGTGATCATCAAGCAGGAGCTGCTGCTTCCGTTCATCGGCGGGGTGTTCATCCTGGAGTTGTTCAGCGTAATCCTGCAGGTGGGCAGCTACAAGCTGCGGGGCGGCAAGCGCATCTTCCGGATGGCGCCGCTGCACCATCACTTTGAGCTGGGTGGGTGGTCGGAGGCCAAGGTCATCGCGCGCTTCTGGATCATGGCGCTGGTGTTTGCGCTGTTCGCTCTGACGACGCTGAAGCTGCGGTAACGGGGGCTGACCGGAGTGGGTGTGGAGCTGAAGAACAAGCGGGTGTTGGTGGTGGGACTGGGCAAGAGCGGCCTGGCGGCGGCACGCTTTCTGAAGCAGCAGGGCGCGCGCGTGACCGTGAGCGATTCGCGGCCCGCAGCCACGGTCCCGGAGCTGCCGGAGCTGCTGGATGAGGGCATCATGGTGGAGGCCGGCAGCCACGGGTTGTTGACCTTCAGGCGCCAGGATCTGATCGTGGTCTCGCCCGGCATTCCGCTGGATGTTCCTGAGCTGAAGCAGGTGCGCGCGCTGGGAATG
>CAXTWN010000011.1:17059-40247 GCA_964248055.1 uncultured Acidobacteriaceae bacterium
GAATGCGCGTGCTTGGGGAGCTGGAGTTGGGCACGCAGTTCCTCACGGGCAAGATGGTTGCGGTGACCGGATCGAACGGGAAGACCACGACGACGGCGCTGCTGGGCGAGATCTTTCTTGCTAGCGGGCGGCCCACCCTGGTGGGCGGAAACATCGGCCGACCCGTCGTGGAGATGGTCGCCGAGGCGGGACCGGAGACCTGGAGCGTGCTTGAGGTCTCAAGTTTTCAGCTGGAGACGATCGAGCGCTTCCGGCCGCACATTGCCCTGGTCTTGAATATCACGCCCGATCATCTGGACCGGCACGGCAGCTTTGAGAACTATGCCGCGGCGAAGGCGCGCATCACCGAAAACCAGACCGCGGAAGACTTCCTGGTGCTGAACGCCGAGGATCAACCGACCCAGATGATTGCGGCGAAGACCAGGGCCGAGGTCTTCTGGTTCAGCCCGCGGCGCCAGGTGAAGCAGGGCGCCTTTGTGCACGGGGAGAGCATCTTCTTCCGCGCGCAGGAGGGCGGGGCGCCGGAGCCGGTGATGCCCGTCGCCGAGATCTCTCTGGCAGGCGCGCACAACGTGGAGAATGTGCTGGCAGCGGTGTGCGCGGCGCGGCTGGCACGGGTGCCGGCCGAGGTGATTCGGCAGGCGGTAGCGGCGTTTCGCGCCGTGGAGCATCGGCTGGAGTTCGTGCGCGAGTTGGACGGGGTGCGGTTCTTTAACGACTCCAAAGCCACCAACGTTGATGCCACCGTGAAGGCCGTGGAGGCCTTTTCTGGTGGGCTCCATGTGATCCTGGGCGGCAAGGACAAGGACTCCGACTACCGCACGCTCCTGCCGTTGCTGCAGGAGCGGGCGAAGACGGTTATCACCATTGGTTCGGCTGCGGAAAAGATCGAGACGCAACTGGCGGGGCTCGCGAAGATAGAACGAGCGGGCACCTTGGACAGGGCGGTCGAGTACGCCTACGGGCAGGCGACGGCAGGCGATGTGGTATTGCTGGCGCCGGCATGCGCGAGCTTCGACCAGTTTGAGAACTACGAGCATCGCGGCCGCACGTTCAAGCAGCAGGTGCTTGCGCTGCAGTCGCATGCGGCCTCGTCCTCGGCGTCGTGAGCGCTGGCTAGGACGGTGCAGTTGGCGTTAGGCGGGGAAGGGTTGGGTCGGGGTAGGCGATGGCGAAGCGCGTCGGTGTAGATAAATGGCTGTTTGGCACGGTGCTGCTGCTCGTGCTGTTCGGGCTGGTGATGGTGTTTTCGGCGTCCGCGGTGATGGCCAAAGCCACCGTGGGTTCGCCGTATGCCTATGTGCGCAACCAGGCGATCTGGGTGCTGCTGGGCATCGTGGCGCTGTTTATCCTGATGCGGATACCGTACCGCAAGTACAACAATCCCAAGCTCATCTTCCCCGTGATGGGCGTGACGGCGCTGCTGCTCATGGCGGTCTTTGCGATGAGCGGGATGAACGGCGCGCATCGGTGGGTGCGGCTGGGCGGAACGTCGCTGCAGCCCTCGGAGTTGGCCAAGCCGGTCATTGTGATCTTCCTGGCGTGGTTTCTGCAGACGCGCATGCACGCGATCGACAACATCAAGGAGACCCTGCTGCCAGCGGCTTTGCCGCCGCTGGTGCTGATCGCACTCATCCTGAAGGAGCCGGACCTGGGCACGGCGCTGGTGTGCGCGTCGGTGCTCCTGATGATGCTGTACCTGGCCGGCATGCAGATGAAGTGGATCGGGATTGCGATTGCCGCGGCCTCGCCGCTGATGTATTGGATGTTGTTTCGCGTGCCGTGGCGCCGCGCCCGGATGATCGCCTTTATCAATCCCGAGGCGGATCCCAAAGGCTCGGGCTTTCACATCATGCAGTCGCTGATTGCCGTAGGCACCGGAGGTCTGCGGGGACGCGGCCTGATGGAAGGCGTGCAGAAGCTCTTCTTTCTGCCGGAGCCGCACACCGACTTCATCTTTGCCAATATCTGCGAGGAACTGGGGCTGATCGGGGCGCTTTGTGTGGTGGCCGCCTTTGTGATCTTTGGTTACCGGGGGCTGCGCGCCGCCTTTCTGTCCACCGATCCGTTTGCGCGCTTTCTGGCGTTCGGTCTGACGACGGCGATCCTGGTGCAGGCGTTCTTCAACATCAGCGTGGTGCTTGCCTTGCTGCCTACCAAGGGCATCCCGCTGCCGTTTATCTCCTCCGGCGGGACGAGCGTGTTTGTGACGCTGGCCTGCATGGGTGTGCTGCTGAACGTCACGCGCGAGATCGACTGAGGACAGAGACAGGGGACAGGAAATAGGGGTTAGGGAACAGTGAGGACATGCGGGGCACCACGTCGCGCGTTGGGATGATATATGAGTAGCACCGCAGCTTCTGTTGGGCTCCGCGTTGTGATCGCGGGGGGTGGAACCGGGGGTCATGTCATACCGGCCCTGGCGATCGGCCGTGAGTTGCGCGACCGGCATGGGGCTGAGTTGCTGTTTATCGGCACCTCGCGCGGGCTGGAGAGCAAGCTGGTGCCCGAGGCAGGCTTCCCGCTGGAGCTGGTGCGTTCGGGGCAGCTGAAAAATGTGAGCCTGGCAACGCGCTTGAAGACCATGAGCGATCTTCCGCTGGGCGTGGCGCGCTGCGTCAGCCTCCTGCGGCGGTTTCGGCCCCAGGTGATCGTGGGAGTGGGCGGCTATGCGAGTGGGCCCGCGATTCTGGCTGCGGCGTTGCTGCGGATTCCGACGCTGGCGTACGAGCCCAACGCCGTGCCGGGAATGACCAACCGCTTTGCCGGCCGGTTCGTTAGCGCGGCTGCTGTCAACTTTCCGCAGACGACATCGTTCTTCCGCCATGCCGAGGTGACCGGGGTTCCGGTGCGGCCGGAGATCTTCGATCTGCCGCCGAAGCCGCCGGGTGCGCTGTTACAGCTGTTGGTGACCGCGGGCAGCCAGGGGGCGGCGGTGTTCAACGATCTTGTGCCGCGAATCGCTCCCCGGCTGCTGCGCGCGGTGCCGACCCTGCGCATTGTGCACCAGGCGGGCGCGCGGCATCTGGATCAGACCCGCGCGGCCTTCCTCGAAAGCGGAGCGGACCCGGGGCGCTGGCGCGTGGAGGCGTTCCTGACGGACATGCCCGCCCAGTACGCCGAGGCGGACCTGGTGCTTGCACGCTCAGGGAGTACGGTGGCGGAGTTGTGTGCGGCCGGCAAGGCATCGCTGCTGGTGCCCTTTCCGCAGGCGGCGGACGATCATCAGCGCAAGAACGCCGAGGTGCTGGCCGAGGCAGGCGCGGCCGAGATGCTGTTGCAGCTGGAGACGACGCCGGAGTCGTTGGAGCGGGCGCTGCTGGCGTTGCTGTGCGACGAGCCGCGCCGCCGGGCGATGGCGGCACGCGCGCATGCGATGGGGCGACCGGGCGCGCTTCAGTGCATCGCAGCGATGGTGCTGAAGCTCGCGGCAGGGGCCTGAGCCGTCGTTCGCCGCGCAATCAACACAGAAAGGCCGAGGCAGGTGCCTCGGCCTTTATCGCTGCCCGGGTTTAGCGGTGGTGTTCGCCACCACCGCCGCCATGGAAGCCACCGCCGCCGCCACCGCCATGGAAGCTCCCACCGGCGCTGGGGGCGTGGCCGCCGCCACCGAAGTTGCCGCCGCCACTCCGGCCTGCGCTGCTGGGCGCGGCGCTGGGGAAGCTGCGCTGGGCACCGCCGTTGTAGCCGCCGTTGCTGCCAAAGCTGCGCTGGGCGCCTCCGTTGTAGCCGCCATTGCTGCCGAAGCCCCGCTGTGCCCCACCGTTGAAGCTGCCGTTGCCGGCGAAGCCCCGCTGTGCCCCACTGTTGAAGCTGCCATTGCCGGCGAAGCCGCGCTGGGCGCCGCCCTGGGCCGCGAATACGCGGCCCGCATCACCCTCGCTGTAGCCGTTGCCGAAGCCACCGTGGCCGTTGATCGCGGACTGGTGGTTAAACTCGGCTCCCCGAGCGCCGAAACCCGCCGGATGGGCGTTGAACGCCGGACCGCCCGGGCGTCCGCTGAAGCCGGCATAGGGCCGGTTGTAGATCGCTCCCCGGAAGCCGGGTCCGAAGTGCCCGTAGGCGGTGTTGTAGAAGAAGCGGCCGCTGTTCCAGTATCCGCCGTAGAAACCTACGCCGAAGTACCCGTAGCCGTAGTTGATGCCGCCGTAGTAGCCGACGGTACGGCCCCAGTATCCCGGGTGCCAGAAGTAGCCTCCCGTGCCCCATCCCCACCAGCCGGGGGTCCACAGGGCCTCTTCATACGGGGGCAGCACCCAGGCGCCATCGACCCAGTAGTACCCGCCATCGCCCCAGGCCCAGTAGCCGGGCGTCCAGATGTAGCCGTCGCCCGGGCAGATGGGCTGGGCGTAGACCGGGATGGCGGGCGGCGCGATTGTGGCGGTGACGAAGACCACCGCGTGCGCCTGCTCCACTGCCGGTCCCACGGCAGCAACCCCCGCGAGCAATGCTGCGCCGACAGCCAACGAACGTAATTTGCGAGTGAAATTCATGTTGTTCCTCCGCCGCTCTTTGAGCCTGCTGTGCGGCTCGTTGGCGACTTGAAAGCGCCGGTCGGGCATCCCCGTCCCGCTTCCATCCGATTAGACACTGCCCCTGCCGTATTTGTTGCGGCGCTCGAAACCCGGGTGCTCCTCCGGTCCCTGGAGCTCCCGCGAGGCTCCGAAAGGCCGGTCGGGTTCAAGCGCTCCTGCGATACCCTGCAAAGACAACACAGGAGACAGGGATTGGCACAGACGCGCAGAGGATTTCTGGCGAAGGGCTCGATGGGACTCGTGGGGGCGGCGATGGCGGGCGACGCAAAGGCAACAAAGCGGCAGACACCCCAGACGCCCGGCGCGCCGCCGGCGTTTGGCACTGCACCACCCGCGGGCCCGGCGGTCTCGGTCGAGACGTTCCGTGAGGCGGAAAAGCTGCTGCGCGTCGAAGAGAGCGAGGCGCACCTGGCCGAGGCTGCGGGCAACTGGCAGCAGGCGATGGCGCCTTTGTATGAGCGCCGCACCGGACCGCGCAAGCTCCCGATCGGCTATGAGGTCCCGCCGGCCACGGTCTGGAATCCGGAGATGACCGCGTTGGGGCAGTTGCATCGTGGGGCCGCTGCCGGCTTTCAACGGAGCGTGCCCAGCGCGGTTGCTCTGCCGGCCCGGGATGAGGACATCGCGTTCAGCTCTGTGGGCCAGCTTTCGGCCTGGATCCGTGACCGGAAACTTACCTCGGAGCGCCTGACGCGGCTCTATCTCGAGCGGCTGAAGCGGTTTACTCCCACCCTGAACTGTGTGATCACGCTGACCGAGGAGCATGCGTTGCAGCAGGCCCGGGCGGCGGATGCGGAGATCGCCGCCGGCAAGTACCGCGGTCCGCTGCACGGCATCCCGTGGGGAGCAAAGGACCTCTTGGACACCGCCGGCATTCCGACGACGTGGGGCGCCGAACCCTTTCGGAACCGGATTCCGACCAGGGATGCCGCGGTGACGGCGAAGCTGAACGAGGCCGGGGCGGTGCTTGTCGCCAAGCTGAGCCTCGGGGCGCTCGCCTTGAACGATGTTTGGTTCGGCGGCGAGACGAAGAACCCCTGGGTGCTCGAAGAGGGTTCCTCGGGATCCAGCGCGGGGCCGGGCGCGGCCGTGGCGGCGGGGCTGGTGGGCTTTGCCATCGGCTCGGAGACGCAGGGCTCGATTGTGAGCCCCAGCATGCGGTGCGGCGTGGAAGGGCTGCGCCCCACGTACGGACGCGTGCCACGCACCGGCGCGATGACCCTGAGCTGGACCTGCGACAAGCTGGGGCCGATGACCCGAGGCGTCGAGGACACGATGCTTGTGCTGCAGGCGATCTCGGGCTTCGATGCCGCCGACACCGCCAGCGTGGAGCAGCCGCTCTCCTTTCAGGGTGGCAGGAGTGTTCGCGGCCTGAAGGTTGGGTACCTCCCGCGGTGGATGCAGGAGGCGCCGGCGACCGACGTCGACCGGCACGCGCTCGAGGTCGCAAAACAGGTCGGCATGACTGCCGTCGAAGTCGATCTGCCGGACTGGCCCTACGATTCCCTGAACATCATCCTGTTTGCGGAGTCGGCTGCTGCCTTCGAGCAGATCACGCTGGACCACCAGATCGACAGCCTGCGGATGCAGGTGCCCGATGCCTGGCCAAACACCTTCCGGCAGTCGCGCTTTCTGAGCGCGGTAGATTTCGTGCAGGCCGATCGCCTGCGTCGCCTGGTCGCGATAGAGATGCAGCGAGTGATGAGCGAGGTCGATCTGCTGCTGGTGCCGTCGCTGCGCGATGAGTTCCTGGTGATCACAAACTTCACGGGCCACCCCTCGTTGACGCTGCGCGCCGGCTTCGTTGAGATCGGCGAGGCACGAAGCGATTGGGCACCGGATCCGAAGCGACCCTTGCCCAAGTTCCATCCGCCACGGCGTGTGCCGTATGGCGTTTCGCTTGTGGGAAGGCTCTTCGAGGAAGGCACCATCGCGGAGGCCGGGATGGCCCTGGAAGCCGCCTTCGGCGTGGCAGGGGAGCGGCCGCCTGGTTTCTAGCTCATTTGGGGGCATCCGACAATCGGCGCCCTTGCCGACGGCTAGTACGCCCCATGCCGCCGGATGACAGCGCCGACGGTGCGTGCCAGGATGCGAAGGTCCATCAACAGCGACCAGCGATCGATGTACCGCAGGTCAAGCTTGATGGCGTTATCGAAGTCCGTGTTGGAACGGCCGGAGACTTGCCACAGGCCCGTGATCCCCGGCTTCACAGAGAAGCGGCGCATCAGCCACGGCTCTGAAAAGCGTTGAACGTCGCGGGTGGGCAGAGGGCGCGGTCCGACCAATGACATCTCGCCCTTGAGCACGTTGAGCAGCTGCGGCAGCTCGTCCAGAGACGATCTACGCAGAAAAGCGCCGACTCGTGTCACGCGGGGATCGCGCTTGATCTTGAAGGTGGGTCCTGCGTTCTCGTTCATGTGTTCGAGCGCGGCCTGGCGCGCCTCTGCGTCGACGACCATGGAACGAAATTTGATCATCCCAAAGCGCCGCTTGTTCAGGCCGAAGCGCTGTTGCACAAAGAAGACCGGACCGGGGCTGGAGAGCTTGATCGCCATCGCGATGATCGCGAACACCGGTGCCAGCAGAACGAGGCCGACAGCGGACAACGTCCGATCCACGATGTTCTTCAGAAAAACCCGGTGGTCGTGATGCACCATTTCGAGGACGACCTGATGAGTCTGCTCGTCGTCCACCTTGCGACTTTTGGCCACCTCTGTGTTGAAGAGATCGAGGGAATATTGCATCTGCACACCCGCCCGTCCGCAGATCGCAACGATCTCTTCCACCTCCCCGAAATGGCTTTTGAGCGGGAGACCGATGATTACCTCATCGATGGGCTGGTGCATCAGCAGATCTTCAAGAGCGGATACGCCGCAAAGCACCGGTCCGAGTGTCTCGCTGCCCTTGTGCGGGTTGCTGTCTACAAAGCCGAGCAGCTGATACTTGTACTTGCGATTGCCAGGCAGCTCCTTCGCTTTAAGCCGGGCGATGGGACCTGTGCCGCAGATCACCGCCGTGCGCGGTTTGCGAAAGGCCGGCCGTATGTGCTCCTCATAGGTGAGCACGACGGCGCGCACGATCAGCAGCAGGGAACAGGCAAAAAACCAGAACAGCAGGGCCGAACGCAGCGATCCACTGGCCGGCTCCGCGTAGCGCAGCAGCAGCGGCAACGGCGCCGCGCACAGCAACGTGATGACGGGAACCTTCCACAGCAGGAGGGCTGCCCGGTAGTTCAGGTTGGGTTGGTAGAGGCCCATCGCCCAGTACAGAACGCGCCAGATCGCCAGCAAAATCGTTGCAAGGATGAAGTTGCGGGTGGAGATCCGCGCGGCAAAGTAGCTGGTGAGGGACTGACCCTGACCCAGAGGGGTGTCGAACAGGGTGAGCGCTAAGGCGAGCTGTATGGCGCCCTTATCCCAGAGCTGAACCCGGGCCGAGGACATCTGCCGCGCGACGGGCGATGGTCGTCCGGGTGACGCAAGCGCCTCGCCCGAAGCTCTGGCGCCCTGAGCATGGGTCTCCCTGAGCTCAAGATTCGCATTCGCAGTCCCGAACGTCCGCAACAGGTCCTCACTCACGGTGTCCTCACTCCCATCTCTGTCCCCCTTATCGGCCAAGACAGAAATTTCATGAGTGAGCTGCCCCCAAAAGGGCATGGGTCTCCGCCCACTGTCCTGCCTTCATACATAGTGGAGATCGCCGCTCCGAGAAATAGAACGAAGGTGCTTGACGCCTCACCTTTCGTGGGAGCCTGTTGGACTTGAGCGCGCGAGGCCCCGTGCTACTGTCCAGTAAGTTCGCGCTCGATCGACTTGGATACATCTCGCCCAATCCAGAATGGTGCTCCGGTGGCGAACGCTTACGCGGCCCCCAAGTTGCGCCAGATCGTCACCGAAGCGGTCTTCCGCCGAAGACGCGTGGTTCTGACCGCCATCTTGCTGGTGATGGGAGCGGTTCTTCTCGCCACTGTGGCGATGCCGCGAAAATATGAATCCAGTGCCAAGCTCGTGGTGCAGAACGTGCGCACGGCCGCACAACTCAGCACGAATAACGTCGACCGCCTCGTATCACAGGGAGACATCAGCCCCGCCGAGATCAACACGGAGGTCGACCTGCTGCAAAGTGACGAGGTCGCCCGTCGCGCGCTCGGCTCCACGGCACCGGATGGCCTTGGAACAGAGCAGCAGGATCGCGCGGTACGAAACCTGGAGCACCGTCTGACGGTGGAGGCAGTGCATCAGACGAATGTCATTGACCTGAAGGTGTTAGCGAAGTCGCCGCGGCAGGCGAACGTGGATCTGCAGCACGTGATCGACGCGTACTTTGAGGAACGCGCGGGGACCGCACGGAACTCGGGCGCGGCGGAGTTTTTCGATGGACAACTCAAAGCAAAGAGCGCGCAGCTGGACCAGGACCTCGCGGGGCTGACCTCCTTTGAGGTCCAGCACGGCATCGCGGATCTGGACGACCAGAAGAAGCTGCAGGTGACGCGGATCTCCGCTCTGCAGGATCAGCTGGCGAACGTGGAGGCGTCTTTGTCCGCCGAACAAAGCAAGTCGTCTACGCAGCAACGGGAACTTGCGTCGACACCACCGCGCTCGCACACTCAGGAACGGACCATCACCAACCAGTACTCCCAGGAACGGCTCAGTAGCTCGCTCGTCGATCTGGAGAATCGCAGGACGGAGCTGCTGAAGCGCTATGTCCCAAGCGATCGGCAGGTCCTCGAGATCGAAGAGAAGATGGCGACCACCCGCCAGGCAATCACGGACAGTGCCTCTCATCCGGCGGCGGAATCAGCAAGCGACATCAACCCGGTGTGGCAGCAGTTGAGCGAGGCTGTGGCTACTTCTGGTGCCGAGATCAGCGGCCTGGAAGGGCAGCGGCGCACGATGCAGGGCCAGGTTGCGGATGCCAAACGCCGGCTCGAGGAACTCGAAGACGCGACCGCGGCGTATGGTGAGCTCCGGCGCAAGGTGCAGCAGTCGCAAGCCGATTACACCTTGTACGCTCAACGCCGCGATGAGGCCCGGATCTCGGAGGCTCTCGACCGGGAGAAGCTGTTCAACGTCGGCGTCCTGCAGAAACCATTAGCGTCTCCCGATGCAGTCCGTCCCAAGCCGGTGCTGTACCTTGTGGTGGGATTCCTGTTCGCCACCTTCTTCGGCACGGCGCTGGCGTTATATGCCGATCTTTCCGGAGGGCAGGTGCATAGCCCGGCGCAGCTGGAGGCCTTAACGGGAACCCGCACGCTGGCCACCTTTGCTGACGAGGAGTTCGGCAAGCACTTCGGGGAGTCGAACCGATTGCAGTACCGTCGCGTGCTGCTGGCTGTGCGTCAGACGGTTGCGTCGATGCGTCCTCCGTTTGTGGAGTCACCCATGCTGAGCTCGCTCGTTGCCGCGGGTGGTGGGACTGCATGGGATCGTGAAGACCTGGCTGAATTCGCGTCCGACCTGCGGGCTCCTTGTGTGGCCTTCACCTCTGCGTTGCGCAAAGAGGGCGTGACGTTTCTAGCCAGCCAGTTCGCAACCGAAGCGGCACGCCAGGCGTCCAGTCGTGTCGCTGTACTGGACATGCCCACGCTGCTGCACCGCTTCGAGACAGCAGGCGACGTGACGCTTGCCACCCGCTTTGACTGCGAAGCAGAGCACTATGTTCTGGCGCTCGAAGAGGAGCCTTCGGCGCAGTCCGGACCGCATCGGGGAGGCGCCCAGGGGCAGCTGTCTTCCCGACTTCGGCCTCTGCTGGAGCAGGCTCGACGCGAGTTCGATCTTCTTGTTCTTGATTGCCCCAGTTTGCAGGCGTCCACGCTCGCACTCGAGCTGGCTGCGTGCGTTGATGGATACGTCGCGGTTGTGCGCGCAAACGCCTCTCGCAAGCAGAACATCGAAGATTTGATCTCACAGCTGACGGGCACCCCGGCCCCGGTACTCGGGTATCTTCTCAACCGGCGTCACTACCCTGTGCCGAGATGGCTGTATCGCATTCTCTGGTAGCGACGACGAACGGAAGTGTTAGGCGCGTGCTGCTGGGAGGCCTTTTACCAACGCGCTGAATGCGGGATGCTCTGGTATGTGCTTGCCTGGGAGATTCATCCTCATCGCAGCGATGCTGCTCTTGAACGCGGCCCTGTTTACCCCGCGCGCGGTCTCGCAGATTGAAGGAGCGGGCACCGCACCCACAGGACCGCACCGGCCGCTCGTCGATGGCGCGACGATTTCCAAGCCGTTGTACGTGCTTCAACCCGGCGACACCGTGAGCGTCAGCTTCCGCTACACGCCGGAGTTCAACGAGGAGGCCGTCGTCGGACCGGACGGCCGTGTCTCGTTGAAGGTGGCAGGGCCGGTGCAGGCGGCAGGTCTCAACCTCCCCGAGCTGCAGAAGGAGATCCTGCGTGAGGCTGCCACGAAACTGGTAGATCCGGACGTGGTGGTCACAGTGAAGGAGTTCGATCGGCCGCATGTGACGGTGGCCGGTGAGGTGAACACGCCCGGTCGGGTCGAGCTGCGCCGGCCCACGACCGCGTTGCAGGCCATCCTGGCAAGCGGTGGGCCCAAGGACGACGCGGCGCTGGGTCGTGTACTGCTGTTTCGCCGCATCGACGCGGAGACGGCCGAGGTTCATGTTCTGCAGCTTGGTCACTACAGCGCGCGGGCTCGTGCCAAGAACGACATGCTCCTGCAGCCCGATGACATGCTGCTGGTGCGGCATGACCTTCCGTCGCACATCGAGCGTTACATCAAGCTCTTCAACGTGGGTTTCTACCTGAACCCTCTGCAAAACCTTACCTCGTTCTAGTTTGGGACAGCTTTCAGCCATTTCTGCCTCGAAGTAGCCATAGTGCCGCAGGGCATCGCCGCCGAAGAATGAGGAAGAAGGAAGAAGACATCGTGAAGCTGCTGTTGATGGCATATGAGTGCAGTCCCTATCGCGGCTCGGAGTGGGCGGCCGGCTGGGGACGCCTGCTGGGCGCGGCCAAGGCCGGCGAAACCCATGTGGTGACCAGCGAAGAGAACTATGTCGCGCTACAACGGGCGCGAGCCCATGGGCTGGTTCCGGAGAACGTGCACTTCTACACGCCTTGCACCGATGAGAAGTTGCGGCGGCTGCAGCGTAAGCCAGCCATCTACGCGTACAACTACCGTGCGTACAACTATTGGCAGAAGCTGGCCCTTCGTCTTGTGAAGGAGCTACATGCTCGGGAACAGTTCGACGTGGTGCACCAGGTCAACGTCTGCACCTTTCGTGAACCCGGATACGGTTACGAGTTAGGCATTCCCTTTCTGTGGGGCCCGATCGGCGGTACGCAGAACTTCCCACCGGGTTTCCTGCCGATGCTTTCCGCTGGTGAAGCGTTGAAGGAGTCTATTCGCAGCACGGCAAACTGGTTCGCCTTGCGCAAACTTCGTGTGCGCAAGGCCGCGCGGTCTGCGGCGGTGGTCATCGGAGCCAACTCAACGAATGGCCGCGATTTTGAGAAGGTCTTTCAGCGCGACGTAGAAGTCCTGTTGGAGACTGGTCTGCACACCGTAGACGAACCTGACCGCACTCGCTATGAAGCGCGCGTCGCTCGGGCGCGAACAGGCCAGCCCGCCGAGCCGCTGCGCCTGTTGTGGAGCGGCGAACTACAAAGCCGAAAAGGACTGCCGATCCTCTTGCGGGCGCTGGTACGTGTGCCGGCGGAGATCGCCTGGCGCCTGGACATCTTAGGCGATGGACCCTTGCGGGAGCGCTGGATGGCGGAGGTCGAGGAGCTTGGGCTCGCGTCTCGTGTGCAGTTTCTGGGGCGGCTATCTTTCGGCGATGCGGTCGCGAAGATGCAATCAGCGGATCTGTTCTGCTTCACCAGCCTGCGCGACACAAGTGGGAATGTCGTGCTGGAAGCGCTGGCCGCGGGTGTTCCCGTCATCTGCTTTGATCATCAGGGCGCAGGAGATATGGTCAGCGACTTCAGCGGAGTCAAGCTTCCGGTGACCTCACCGGAACAGGCCTATGAGGATTGGGCATGCACCCTTGGGCAACTCGCGCAGGACCCGCGCAAGCTGCTGGCCCTGAGCCGGGGCGCGAGTATCCAGGCGCGGGCCTTCCTTTGGGCGCGAAATCACGACCGCGTCAACGATCTTTATCGTCAGCTGGCGAACGGTCGCGAACAACCAGCGTTTCAGCTGTCCGGGGCTGATGAAGCCGGTGACCTCTTCGATGCACCGATGGCCGTCCTGCAGGGGAGTTCGCGTTGAGTGTGCTCCCGGCGTCTGGCTTCTTTGAGCCGCTGACGCCTGCTGCCGTCGAGGGCCGGCCTCGCTGGAACCTGCTTCTCGCGGGGCTGCGTGCGCGCCTCGGGTCCAGGCTCTCCTATGCGCTGGCGGATCAGGTTGTGTACAGCTTCGGCAACATGGTAGTTGCTGCACTCCTGAGCCGTCACTGTGCAGCTCGGGAGTTTGGGATCTACATCCTCACCCAGCGCGCCATGGATGTGTTGATTCAGCTATGCAACGTCTTCCTTTGGGGACCGTTCACCTTCAATCTGCCCGGAACACCCAGCGATCGCCGGAAGCAATACGAAGGCAGCATCTTCAACCTCCAGATCCTTCTTTGCGTCTTGTTCACTGGTGTTCTGTGGGTGGTGAGCCGATGGGCTGCGATACCAGAGCGCGGAGTCTACTACGGTACCTTCGCTCCGCTTGTGTTGACGGGTGGCGGGATCTTGTTCCGCGAGTTTACAAGACGAATGTACTTCTCCCACATGCGATTGCGGGAGGCCTTCTGGACGGAGCTCGCGACCGTGCTTCTGCAGATCGCCGGTGTGGAGTGGCTCTACCGGAGCGGCAAGCTCAACGTGACCAACACGCTTGGGATGCTGTGCGCAGGCGCGGTCATCGTCAGTAGCTGGTGGCTGTGCCGTGAGTGGCGAGGCTTAGCCTTGAGCCTGCGTGCTACCGGAGCCGACTTCAGATTGAACCTGCAGCTTGGCCGATGGTTTCTTGGCAGCAACATGGTGTTCCTCGCCAGTTCCCAGTGCAATCCGTGGGTCCTCAGTGCTGTCCTGGGCGGCTCTTCTGTGGGAGCCTACGCCATCTGTGAGAGCGTGGTAAACATCCCGCGTGTGGCGCTCACCAGCATGCAGAATGTCATGGGCCCGATGCTCTCACGCGCCTATACCGAAGGCGGAACGCCGAAGCTGGGCATCTTGGTGCGGCGCCTGGATCGCCTGCTGTTGCTCGGTTCCGGGATCTTCGCGCTTTCTATCCTGCTGATCGGGCCGCAGGTGGCCCACCTTATCTTCAAAGCCGTCCCGAGCGATGCGCGGATGGTGTTGTTGCTGCTGTCCATCAACCTCGTTGCCTATGCGGCGACGCTGGCACAGTCCTATGGCCTGACGGCGCTGAAGCGGGCAGATACGACCTTTTATGCGAACGCGGTCGGTCTCCTGGCGCAAGCGGCCGTCTGTTCTCTCCTGGTACGCCGCTTCCATGTGCCCGGGGCGGCAGCCGCGATGCTCCTCTCCAGCGTCGTCGTGCTCGGCGTACGCGGCTGGTTCTTCGGACGCGAGATGAGGAAGGTATGAGCGCCGCTGTTCTCTTGCCGGCATCGCTACAGGCAGCGGAGCAGCGCGCCGCTCTTCAGGCCTTGCATGCCTCGCGGAGAGTGCGGACGACGAAGATAGTGTGTGCCATTCTCCTCGGCGTTTGCTTCTGGTTTTCTGTGCCCTACTACCTTCCGCTCACACTGGACCCGGATCCGATGAAGGCTGCCGCGAACGAGGCCGCGGCGTACGAGGGCAATCTCAGCCGGCAGTTGGCGATGCCCGCAATTTTGCTGCTTTCGAGCTACATGCTGTGGCGGCTACCCCGACGAGGGCGCTTCACCCGGAACAGTCCGTTGATGCACCTCGCCCTCTGCTATGTGGGATGGGCCGTGGCCAGCGCACTTTGGAGCGTCGATCCATCGATCACGCGCAAACGACTGATCGTCTTCCTGATCAACATTGTTTTCGTGTATGTCCTGGCACGGGTCGGCTCCATGCTGGAGATCGCGCTGCTCGGATTCGTCTGCACTGGTGTGGTGGGGCTTATCTCGCTGGGCATCGACATCTTCGTGCAACACAACTTCGCTCCCGCCGACCCCGACTATCGATTCATGGGTGTCATGACGGCGAACTTCCAGGCGATGAACCTCCTGGTCTGCATCCTGTGTGGGCTGACCCTAGCCCAAAGGCGACCTCGATGGCTGCTCTGGATGGGGCCCTTGCTGGCCTTGTTCTCCGCATTGCTGTTTTTGACCCGGGCGCGGATCGGAACCTTCATCTGCGTCAGCATGGTGATGTTTCTTCTGCTGCGCATGTCGCGGCAACACCTGCCCGCGCAGATGCGCGCGCTCGTAATCTGCGGAGCGTTGATGGTAGTGGTACCCGGAGCGGCCTTCGCCCTGGGGCGTTCCGGAACTGGTGCCGTAACAGATGTCTTCATGATGGGGCGACAGGATACCCAGAACACGGCAAACCTCTCCAACCGGGCACCGCTTTGGGCGGAGTTGCTGCAGAGCGTAGCGCAACGACCGGTGATGGGCTTCGGGTTCGAAGCGTTCTGGAGCCCGGAGCGCGTGGAGAAGATCTCCTTCGACCAGGGATGGATGGTGCCCCACGCGCACAACACCTACCTGGACCAGATGCTCTCCCTCGGCTGTGTCGGTGCGCTCCTCTATGCCTCTACCTTGCTTGGCGCCTGCATCGTGGGCTGGCGGCGGTACCGGCGAGAGAAGACGGAAAGCGCGCTGCTCCCGGCTTTGCTGCTCACCTGGTTGGCCCTGCTCAGCTTTACCGAGTCCACGCCCGTGTCGCCCTACTTGCCGACGCTGATCGCGTATGCGTGCATCGTGAAGCTCTGCATGGTGAGTGGTTCGGAGGCGGAGGCCGACCGACACCTGGCACCGGGCGAGATCGTCTCCGGGCTGCCGACCGTTGTGGCCGCACTCCGGCCTGCCATCTTCAGTGGCGGGGGAGCTCTCGTATGAGAGCGCAAACCGGGGCCGACGGGCTCGTCAGCGTCATCATCCCCACTTACCGGCGACCACAGACGGTTCGCGCCGCGGCGGAGAGCGCTCTGGCTCAGACGTGGAGCAAGCTCGAAGTGCTGGTCGTCTCTGACGGCCCCGACCCTGAGACGCGCGCCTCGGTGGAGGGCCTGGATGTCCGCTTGCGCTACCTGGAACTGAGCTCGAACCAGGGGCCCGCGGCGGCCCGCAACGCCGGCATCGCGGCGAGTCGCGGCGAATGGCTCACCTTTCTGGACGATGATGACACGATGTTGCCCGGCAAGGTGGCTGCCGAGATGCGGTTGGCAGACAGTACCCAGCCAAAACGCATGGTGGCGTGTCGCACGATCTATCGGCGGGAGAGCGGAGACGATATCTGGCCTGCGCGCCCCATTGGAACGGACGAGGATCTCGCGGACTACATCCTGCGTCGGCCCACGCTCCTGGGCCGCCCCGGTGTGATTCCGATCCAAACGCTGCTTGTGCATCGTTCCTTGCTGGAGGAGATCCCGTTCAGCACCCATAGGGACCATGAGGACTGGGCCTGGTTGCTGGAAGCCTGGCACATGGCCGGCGCGCGCGTGGTCTTCGCCTGGGAGCCGCTGGTGATTTACAACATCGCCACGGAGAGCATCTCGCGCTCGCGGCGCATGAACTGGGAGGACTCACTTGGCTGGGCGCGCAGATACCAGCAGTGGATGAGTGACGGAGCTTTCTGCTCGTTCCTTTGTACAAAAGTCGCGTTGAAGGCGAAGCGTGCAGGTGACTGGGCCGGCATGACGCAGATTGCACGGGAGGTCATGCACTCGCGGCCCGGAGCGCTGGACCTGATTTTTCTTGTGGGCGTTGGGCTGCTGCCGGGTGCCCTGCTGCAGCGTGCCTGGAGACGATCGCTGTCTTCGGGCGAGCGAAGTGCAGCGATCGTTACACCAGGATAGCGAGTCCCGTCCGGGCGATCAGGCCGTTTCGACCTTGCCGCGCCACGAGGTGGCTGCTTCAAGCGCCCGGTTGACGTTCTGAATGTTTTCTACCCCTTGCGTGTTGAGCCAATCGCTGAAGGCCTCTCGCCCCTGCTTGGCGTAGATGGGGATGCCGTCCTTCCAAGTGGCGCGACCGCAGAGAACACCGTTGAAGGCGACGCCGGACTCCGCGGCAAGTTGCAGCGTTTCGATGAAGACGGGATTGGAGACACCGGCCGAAAGATAGATGAAAGGCAGGGTCGTTACCGCGGCCGTATCGCGAAACAGCTGCAGGGCCTCGGCGCGGGTGTACGCCGCCTCGCCCTTGTACGCCTGGGTGCCCTGGACGAATTCCATGTTGATGGGGACCTCGACCTTAAGCACGTCGATGCCATACTTCGGGTCGGAGAACTCCTTCATGGCGCCGGCCACGATCTGCGGCTTGCGACGCGCGTACTCGACGGTGCTCTCCTTGCCGCCCTCGGCGTCGTAGCCAACGAACTCGCAGAAAAAAGGCAGATCAAACGCGCGGCACTCGGCCCCGATGCGCTCGATAAAGGCGTGCTTCACGTCATTGATTGAGGGCGGATCGAAGGGTGTGTAGTAGAGCAGGATCTTGATGCAGTCGGCGCCGGCTGCTTTCAACCGCAGCACGCTCCAGTTGTCGAGCAGATCGGGTAGGCGGCCCGCTGTCGTTGCGTCATAGCCGGTCTTCTCATACGCGAGAAGAAGGCCCTTTCCGTGACGGTGCTGGGTGGCGGGGAGGCCGAACTCAGGGTCCAGCAGGATGGCCGAGGCGTACCTGGTGAGCGTGTCGGTCACCATGGACTTGAACAGTTCGAGATCGTGCCCATCGGCAGAGGCGCCCCGCGCTGTTGCCAGCGACTTCTGCAAGGAGCCGCGCTGGTCCATGGCCGCCGCGGCGATCACGCCCCTTTCGTTCGAGACGGCATTCAACCCAGCCAATTTTCCCGGTGTCAGCTTCATCGTGTTCCCCCATCTGGCGCTCTGGCGAGCGATCTCACAGGCCGGATTGTACACACCCTGATCCTGGCGCGCGCCCCTTCGGCCCTGGCGTCGAGCCCGCTTGGCGAGCGACGACATACCTGTGATGCACATCGGTGGGGACGCGCTGAACGGGCCGGAAACCGCTTCGGGGGAGCGCTCAGGTCCGGAGCTGGGCGCGCAACTCGGCCGCCAGTTCGATGACCTGGCGCAGCACGGGCTGGAGCTCCGGTCCCGCCTGGCGCATCGCGAGCTCCGACTCAAGCAGAAGCCCCGTCAGGGAGGCATTCAGTTCATTGCCGAGCGCGGCCGCCGCGGCTGAGCGCGCCTTCATCTGGTCATGGGCCCTGCGGTTCAGCGCCGCGCGGACCTGCCGGATCACCCGCTCGGTGCTGCAGATGGCCAGATTCATCTCCAGAACGGGAGCCGAGCCCGCGGCGGCGTACAGGGCATCAGCGGCCTCCGGCTCGGCGGCACTCAAACACTCGTCCAGCAGGATCAGGCTGAACTCCTGCCGTCGCAGCAGGGAAAGACTCGCCTGGCAGCGCCGCAGGCAGTCAACCTGCCCATGGAACTCCCGGCGCATCGCCTCCCCAAGGGGCATCGCGGCCGTTTCGGGCGCAATCACCAGAAATGATGCTTCCATCCGGTCTCCTCCAACATCGCGTGACGATCGCGGGTCGCAACCCTGTTCAGCGCTCAAACTGCCTTCAAGAAGAGCAGGCTAGAACGCCATCTGGTCATCTTCGAGACCGTACTCTTTCAGCTTGCGATAGAGCGTCGTCTTGCCGATGCCGAGCAGCTTGGCTGCCTGCATCTTGTCTCCATGCAAATGGCGCAGGGTATTGAGAATGGCCTGCTTTTCCATCTCCACGATCGGCATGATGGAGAAGTCGGCGTCGAGGTCGCTCGCGGGTGCGGAAGGCGTGTTGCGATGTTGCCACCGGTGCTCCTGCAGCTGGCTGGGCAGATCGACACGGTGCACGACGGGACCGCTGGAAAGCGCGCAGGCGCGCTCCAGGGCGTGCTCCATCTCGCGCACATTGCCGGGCCAGTCGTACTCCACCAGCAGGCGAAGCGCTTCGTCGGAGAGGGTGTAGGCCATCTCCCGTTCGCGTCCGATGCGGTCCAGGATATGCGCGGCCAGCAGAGGCACGTCCGAGGTGCGCTCGCGGAGCGGCGGAACCCGCAGGTTCACGATGTTGAGCCGGTAGAAGAGGTCCTTGCGGAAGCGGCCGCTTTCGATCATCGCCGGGAGATCGCGGTGCGTGGCGGCGACGATGCGCGCCTCCATGGGGACGGGCGTGGTCGCTCCGATGGGGCGCACCTCCTTTTCGTGCAGCGCGCGCAGCAACTTGGCTTGCAGCTCCAGCGGAAGATCGCCGATCTCGTCGAAGAAGAGCGTACCTTTGCCCGCGGTGACCAGCAGACCGGTTTTGGCGTGCGACATGCCGAGCACTCCGGCGGCGTGGCCGAAGAGCTCGCTTTCGAGCAGCAGCGGAACCAGCGAGCCGCAGTCCACAGGCAAAAACGGGGTCATCGCCTGGGAGCCGTTGGCGTGAATCGCCCGTGCGACCAGTTCCTTGCCGGTGCCGCTTTCTCCGAAGATGAGCACGGGGTGGCTGGTGTAGGCCACCTTGGAGATCATGCGAAACAGCTTCTCCATGGCCGGGGACTGCCCCACGAGCATCCCGGCGCCCTTGCCTGAACGCAGCCGCTCGCGGAGGGCGCGGCTCTCGTCGGCGGCGTTACGGCGCTCGACGGCGCGTTCCAGCACGGCGGTCAACTCGTCCAGAGTGAAGGGCTTGGCAAGGTAGTCGCCGGCTCCGTTACGCATCGCCTCGACCGCCGAGTTGACGCGGGCGAAGGCGGTCATGACCACCGGTGCGAGACGGGGGTGGGTCTCCCGGATCTCCTCCAGGAGCGAGAAGCCGCCTCCGCCGGGAAGCTTCAGGTCGAGCAGCATGATGTCGATGGGAGAGCGTTCAAGGACTTTCTTGGCCGCCGGAACGGAGTCGGCTGTTTCCACGATGTGCCCGAGCCCGGCCGCGATGTGGGCACAGGCACTGCACACGGGAGGATCGTCTTCAACCACCAGGACGCGAAGTGCGGCGCCTCCGCTTCGGGCGATGTTGCGGGGTTCGACGCGTCCCCGGGTGGGAACCGGAGGGGCCAGCGGCAGCGCCGCCGCGCTCACGCCCAGGGAGCCGAGTCCCGGCGCTCGAAGGCCGTTCCGGGCCGGCAAGGTGCCGAGCGTCATGTGCGCTTCAGCCATGGGCGGCCTCGCGGAGCGACGCGGCAAAGGCGACGGAAGGAGAAGAGGAGGGGAGAGGCACCTGTGCGGCTGAACCACTCGGCAGATGAGCCTGCATGCTTGTGCTCCGGTCTCGGCTAAAGAGCCGATATCTGAAGGTACTCGTCCCGTCCCGGGAAAGGGGAGGCCAGATGTACGCATTACCGCTGCAACGTTTTGGGGAGAAAGATCAGGTTTAGCCGCGATCAACAGAGGTCCGGCCGACCCGAAGGCCGAAACGCAAGTCGGTCTGCAGCCCGAGGCAGGACGTTCGCTCCCAGGAAAGCGAAGCTGACATAATCGGCAACATGCCTTTGGATCTGGAACTTCCTCGGGGCGACGGCCGAACACCGGGTGCCGCCCGCCCGTTGCGTCTGACGCCCCACTTTGTCGCCACGGCGGAGGGCTCGGTATTGATCGAGACCGGGCACACGCGCGTGCTCTGCAACGCCACCATCGAGAACACGTTGCCGGGCTGGCTGCGTAACTCCGGCCGCGGCTGGGTGACCGCGGAGTACGGCATGCTGCCCCGGGCCACGCTGACCCGCACGCCGCGGGAGAGTGAGCGCGGCAAGGTGGGCGGCCGGACGCACGAGATTCAGCGCCTGATCGGCCGCAGCCTGCGCTCGGTGATTGACATGAAGCTACTGGGGGAGCGCACGATCATTCTGGATTGCGATGTGCTGCAGGCCGACGGCGGCACCCGCACCGCGGCGATCACGGGCGCCTGTACGGCGCTGGCACTCGCGCTGGGCAAGCTGGTGGAGGCGGGCACCCTGAAGCAGTCGCCGCTGCGCGAGATGGTAGCCGCCACCTCGGTCGGCGTGGTCGACGGCCGCGTGTTGCTCGACCTGAACTACGAGGAAGACAGCCGGGCGGAGGTGGACATGAATGTGGTGATGACCGCCTCCGGGGGGCTGGTGGAGACGCAGGCTACGGCCGAGCGGGCGACGTACTCCCGCGCGGAGTTGAACGCGATGCTGGACCTGGCCGAGGCGGGCGTCCGGGAGTTGCTGGCAGCGCAGCAGGCCTGTCTGGCGCAGGCGGGGTAGGGCGCGCACTGATTTTGCGGTCGCGTGAGGTCATGGCCGGCATCTATGCATGGGGAAGGCACGTCTTGAATCAGAACGCGAGCATCGTCGACATCCAGGGACTGCGCAAGGTGTACAGCGGCAAGCAGACGGTGACCGCGGTGGACGGCATTGACCTCCGCGTGACGGAGGGCGAGTTGTACGGCCTGCTGGGACCGAATGGCGCGGGGAAGACGACGACGATCTCCATCGCGACCACGCGGGCGGTGCCCACCGGAGGCAGGGTGCAGATCGCCGGGGTGGACGTGATCGCCAGGCCCGCGGTCGCACGGCAGTTTCTGGGCGTGGTGCCGCAGTACAACACCTTGGATCGCTCCTGCACCGTGGCGGAGAACGTGCAATTTCACTGCACCTACTTCGGAATGAGCCGGGCGGACGGCAAGGCCAGGACGGCGGAGTTGTTGGAGCAGTTTCGGCTGACGGATCGGGCGCAGGCGTACCCGCAGCAGCTGTCGGGTGGGCTGGCGCAACGGGTTCAGATTGCGCGGGCCATCGCCCACCGGCCCAAGGTGCTGTTTTTGGATGAGCCCAGCGCGGGACTCGACCCGCAGAGCCGGCTCGCGATGTGGGAGGTGGTGCGTGGACTGCGGCAGGAGGGCATCACCGTGGTGCTGACGACCCACTACATGGAGGAGGCGGACACGCTGTGCGATCGGCTGGCGATCATTGATCATGGCCGCATTTTGGTGGAGGACACGCCGGCGGCACTGAAAGCCAGCGTGGGCGGGGACAAGCTGTACGATCTCCGCCTGCACGACGGGGCCCGCGTCGAGCCTCTGCGGGCGGCGCTGCAGGGGTGGCCTCCGGGTGCTTGCCCGGGCGCAGGACGGTCTGCTGGCGCAGGTGGTCACGCTTGCCAACGGGTACGGGCTGCGGGATGTGTCGACCGCCGAACCAAGCCTGGAGACGGTGTTCATTCGGCTGACCGGGAGGGAGTTGCGTGAGTAGCCCAGTCGCTTCGCCGCAACCCAGCTACGGCCGCGCGTTTGGCGGCCTCTTGCTGCGCGACTTCTATGTGCTGCGGCGGGAGATCGTGCCGTTCATCGTCCGGGTCGCAATGCAGCCACTGGCGTTCCTGTTTGTGTTTACCTACGTCATGCCGCACATGACGGGCGGGGCTGCGCGAGCGACCCCCGCCGCGAGCATGGCGGGCATGGGCGCGGGTGGGTTCGGCACGGTGCTGCTCCCCGGGTTGATGGCCGTGGGGATCATGTTCTCCGCCATCGCCGCCGTGGCGTTGCCGCTGGCGACTGACTTCAGCATCACCCGCGAGATCGATGATCGGGTGATGTCGCCCATGCCGATTGAGGGCGTGGCGCTGGAGAAGATCGTCTTCTCCGCATTGCAGAGCCTGGTGGCCGCGGGCGTGGTGTTTCCGCTGGCGTACTACATGCCGTCCACGCCGGTGCAGGCGCATGTCACCAGCTGGTGGTTCCTGGCAGCGGTGCTGGTGCTCAGCAGCTTTGTCTCCGGGGCGCTGGGCCTGGTGATCGGAACGGCGGTGCAGCCGAAGCAGATCGGCCTGATCTTCGGGGTCGTGGTGATCCCGATCACGTTTTTGGGCTGCGTGTACTACCCGTGGGCGGCGCTGGGGGCGATCCGGTGGCTGCAGTATGGGGTGCTGATCAACCCCATCGTGTACATCAGCGAGGGCCTGCGCGCGGCGCTCACCCCAAGCCTCGGCCATATGCCCGAGTTGCTGATCCTGGGCATGCTGGTCTTCTTTTGTGTCCTTCTGACGTGGTTAGGGATGCGTGGCTTTCGGCGTCGCGTGGTGAGCTGAGGGACGGCTAGCTCGAAACCCGTGCAACGCGTTCATTGGGGATATAGCTACTCTGCGGCGACGGTGTACTGCGGGGCGATGGGCTGCTCGCGGGTGCCCTTGCCGAGTTTCTCCGCGAGGTCGGCGGCGATAACCGCGCCGTGGAAGCGTCCGTTTTCGATGAAGATCTCGTTGGTGCGCTCGCCGGCGACGACGACCCCGGCAACGTAGATGCCGGGTACATTCGACTCCAGCGTCTCCGGCTTGCAGATCGGGCAGCGAGCGTTGTCGGGGTCGAGATGCACGCCCAGCGACTCGATAAAGGCGAAATCCGGCCGGTAGCCGGTGAGCGCGAAGACGAATTGGTTCGGGATGGTTCGCTCGCCTTCAGGGGTGTGGAGGGTGACGGTGTCCTCGTCGATCTGAGCCACGGTGCTGTTGAAGAAGGCGGTGATCTCGCCGTTCTTGATGCGGTTCTCGATGTCCGGCTTGATCCAGTACTTGATGTG
>CAXTWN010000012.1:0-1753 GCA_964248055.1 uncultured Acidobacteriaceae bacterium
CGCCTACGTTCATCCCGCGACCGGAGCGGTCGTCGGCAGCGTCGACCAGGATAGGAACTGGGTCGCCTCGGTCGACCGCTTCCACCTCGACCTCCTGCTGGAGCACAACGGTCGGCAATGGAACGGCGTCGGTGCCGCCGTGCTCCTGCTGCTGGTGCTTTCCGGGCTCTTTCTCTGGTGGGCGGGCATCCGCCACTGGACCCGGGGCTTGAAGATTGCGTTCCGTGCCAACTGGAAGCGTATCAACTGGGACATTCACCACGCGATTGGCATTTGGACCGTGATCTTCACCCTCCTCTGGGCGCTGACCGGCATCTACTTCGCCTGGCCGCAACCCTTCGAGAGCGCGATCGCCTGGGTGTCGCCTATTACCAACGCACAATATCCCGCGCAGCAAATGGCCCAGCTCGCACATCGCGATGAGTCCACGCCCACGCAACCGCCCGCCCTGGAAGACGTTCTGCGGCTCGCAATTGCACGCTCTCCCGGAACCCATCTCGCCGGCCTCTTCTTCGGCTCTGGCTCCAAGCCGATACTCACCATCTACATGGCGCGTGCGGCCGTGGGCGACTACGCCCGAACCGACTTCCTCTACCTCGATCAACGCTCCGGCGCGCCGCTCTTCACTTGGCATCGTGGAGAAAACCATACCTTCGGCGCCTGGGCCCTGTGGCTGCTCGCGCCCTTGCACTTCGGTACGTCTTGGGGATTGGCAGGCAAGATTACATGGGCGATGTTGGGGCTTGCCCTCCCGGTGCTCACAATTACCGGTCTTGTGATGTATTGGAACCGTTTACTCCGGAGATGGTGGCGTGCTCTCTAGGTGCGCTGGACCGCGCTGCTCAGAGCAGACCACCGTCTGCGTTGGAGATACCTGTGGTGCATCGAACGTGAAGCCTTGGGCCAGCGTCCCAGACGCTTTCATCGGCCAGGTAGAAATCCATTCCGCACCGAGCGACTTGCATGCCAATCTGCCGTGTATGCAGTTTCACGTAACGGCCGAACTACCTGAAACGGTCACTTGCAGCCCACCACCATGCACAGTGGCGGATATAACTACGTAATGAGCGCTGAACGGTGATCCAGGTGGGGTGTCGTGGCAGCCAGCGGAGCTGGATCGCGGGAGCTCGCGGGTGCTTGCGTTCCTGGAGGACCGCCGGGTGCTGTACGACCCGTTCCAAATGGAGGTACCCGACCACTGCGTCCGGTCGGTGCTCGACATCCCCATCATCTCAGCGAGGAACTGGGCAAGCTGGACGGCAGTTCCGAGTTGGCGGCGAGTCTCAGGGCGATGCGTGCGGCCTGTCGGAAGTTCCTGGAGCGGGTGGGCACTGATGCCCGGGAGGGCATCCCGCACGCCAAGGGTGGAGGCTATAAGCGCTGCGCCTTCGGCAGTGCCCTTGGTGAGCTGCGCGGCACGTTCGGTGTCCACGTCGCCAACATCGCTGCGCAGTTCCATCTCGACGTGGAGGACAAGCTCGCCGCCATCCTGCCCGCGAACGCGGACGCCGACATGGGCGACGACGACCGCCTGTTCCGTCGCCTAAAGCCGTAGGATCTCGGAAGCAAAAGCCAGCAATGCTTCGCATGGGGAGTAGGATTACACGTCACCCCGAAAGGGAGCTGCACAACAATCAAGTTGCTGTGCCGGAACCACTGTGGGATCAGCGGCAAGGTGAAGCGGGGCTGGCAGGTTCCTCTCCGGCAACCCATGCGCTTGCTTTTCGTATGTTGCTCTGGGCTGGGCTGCGGT
>CAXTWN010000012.1:1853-39874 GCA_964248055.1 uncultured Acidobacteriaceae bacterium
ATGTTGCTCTGGGCTGGGCTGCGGTTCGCGGAAGTCGATGGCCGAAGACTTCGAGACATCATGGCTGAGGCGCTGCCCCAAAACGGCGGCGTCGTTGGTGTAGAGCTGAGCATCCTGCGAGGCGCGGGAGACGGAGACGTAGGCGAAGCGCGTGTTAATGAGCTCCGGATGTGCCCGGGTGTCCATATTCACGAGCACGCGCTCTGCGGTAACGCCTTGGGAGCTATGCGAGGTCACCGCATACCCATGATCGAAGTGACGCATCTCATGCGTATTGAAGGTGACAGCCCGGTCCTTGCCCTCCAGACGCACGGTGATGGCCCCTTCATGGATCTTCTCGATGGTGGCCAGATCCCGGTTCGCGACGCCCAGCTTACGCAACGGCGCGGTGAACTGGATTTTGTCTCGCCTGGAGAAGTCGCGGCCGATCTCCTGATAGGCACTTACCCCTTGTAGGCGCCTTGGGTCATACGTGATCTCGCGCCCGTCGTCCCGGCGGACGGTAATGCGATTGGCTTCGGGGTCTACGGCGGTCACGCTGACGTAGCTGCCGCGCTTGAGCTCGAACTCTTTGCTCCCAGCCGTGTAGTGAAGGACGTCGCCGGCGTGATACCTGGCGGCCCACTGGCGATCGGCGCCGGTCAGCTCAGAGCGCGGAATGAGGGTTGGAAGGAACTGGTTATCCATGGAGACAACACCGCGCCCTTGCAGCTCCACACGAACCGCACAGTTGATCTCGCGCCGGCTGGCATTGTCGGGGGAAACGATGATGGTGTTCTCCGGCTTTGCGGCGTAGTCCCTTGCGATCGCCTGAATGCGTTCACCGCGGTCCTCTATCTGGCGAACGCGGCCTTGCTCTTCCAGCATGGCGATGCCTGTGGCCGTCTCGTTTCGGGAGAGCTTCTCTACCGCGGCCAGAAGGGCGGGATCCTGCTGGCGCACGATCTTCTCGAGCATAACTGTCCTCATGCCCGCGTCCTGCATCTGCTCGAAAGGCTTGCCGGCCTCGACGCCCTGATGCTGGCGAGTGTCGCCGATGACGAGCACGCGGTCCTGCGGACCGATCTTGTCCAGAAAGTCGCGCATCTGCCGCGTGCTGGCCAATGAGGACTCGTCGAGCATGTAGAAATGACGGCTGGCAGGATCGGCCGGGCCGGTGCTCCCGCGTGCCAGGAAAGCCTGCAAGGTTTCGGCGGAGACACCAGCGTCTCGCAGCTGGTTGGCAGCCTTGGAGGTGGGAGCGAACCCCTCGACCGCGTAGCCGCTCCGTTCGGCTCCCTCGCGGATCACTGCCAAAGTCGTGGTTTTGCCGGTCCCGGCAAGTCCCTGCAAACCCTGAACGCAATCACGGGAGGTGAGGATGACTTCATGCACTCTCCTTCGGGTCGACTGGAGCTGCGGGTTCGGCGCAGGACAAAGGCTGCGCAGGTTGATCAAAACGTGCCGGGGTTGTACCGGTCCGGCACGAGGGCACGGTCGATCGAGGCCGGCGCGGATCTCTCTAGGCGGCGAGCCGCCGGGCCAAGCCAGGGGAGCGCCATGAGCGCGAAGCTCAGTGCCACGAGGAAGCGCTCGCGTCGATTACGGAGAAAGGGCATCGGCTTCTCATAACGTAGGGTCCACGCGATGCTCCGCGTAGGAAGGGATGAGGATGTCGCGGCCGATGTAGACCCGTGCCCGGCTGCCCTCCTTCAACGTGATCGTGGGTAGCCGGTTCAGGAAGTGGTTCAGGATCTGCTCGGTTTCCTGGGCCGATTCCTGGCTGATACCGTTCCGGATCTCCGTTGATGGCGTGAGAAGACTCCCGGAGTCCCCGATTTGGGCGAGTCCTCCGAGGCCGCCGATCACCGCCGCGGCTGCGAAGGAGGAGAGGTAGTGGTTGTCGACCTTGCTGGCGAGGCCCGTGGTGCCGATCGGGTCGAGGCCGACGTACCTGTCCAAATCGAGCGAGAACCCGTCCGGGCAGACCGCGCGGTGGAAGGTCACCAAGAGCTTCCGCTGTCCCTGGCTGCCGACGTTCTGTACTGTGCCGATCAGCCGCGTGCCTTGCGGCATGAGGAGCTGCTGGTGGTCGTGCGAGTAGTAGTCGGTCGTGAGCATCACCAGAATGGGGCCGTTGAAGCCGCCATCGATGTGATTGGTGACGACGCCCTCGAGCACCGTGCCTTCGAACACGCGGTAGAGCTGACCCTGGAAGCTGTCGAACGGGTATGCACCGAGCGGGTCCGCCTTGGCCGCGGGGTCAACCTTGTGCTGGTCCGGGCGCTCTACCGACACCTGCTCGACGGCCGGGTGCCGAGCGGACGCGGAAGGTCCACCCCCGAGCTCCTCGCCGGTCGCGGAGCTGCTTCCCTGCTGGTTGCCGCCAAGCACGCCGGTGGCTGCCTTTGCGTCACTTCCCTGCTGACTGAAGTCGATCGCTACGGTGTCGGAGTTGAGCGCATCCTGCCGTTGCTTTTTGCGGGCGAGCTCCCGCTGCTTGGCCTCGGCTTGCCCCTGGGATGCGTCAGAGGTGCGCTGCGGTGCGTTCGGGCTGTCGCCGTAGATCATCTGGCGCTGCGCGGCGGTCATGGGCGCCGCGGTGTCGGCCTCGGGTCCTGGTACCTCGGCCTCCTGGTAGCTGGGAAGCTGCTGGGACTGCCCCAGCACCGCGGCTTGCTGTCGCTGCTGCTGTTGCAACTCCGCGTCATGGCGAGCCTGATTGGCCTGGGTGGCCTGATAGCTCTTCACCTGCTGAGGGGAGATCGTGGAGGGCTGGGTGTAGAAGCTGCTCTTCGGCGCGCTCTTGCCTTTGCCTGTGACCAGGTTGCTCAGATTGGCGAAGCCGATCAGGACAACGATGGCGGCAAGAACCCAGAACACGGGTACCCGTTTGCGTAGCGGAGGAGCCGGTGCCGGCTGAGCCGGAACCGAGCCGGGTGTCGGTTTGCTCTCGGTCATGGCTACTTCGCCTCCGCGGTGCGGTCGAACTGGACTTTCTTCTTGCCGATCGTGAGGTACCCGTGGGTGAGCTCCTTCGGCACGGTGTAAAGGCCGTTGGCGAAGTCGAAGTTGATGAGCGAGGGCTTGCCGTCCTTGAGCTCATAGAGGGCCGGCGTCTCCTGAAACTGGCCGCGAATGTAGGTGAAACGGCCGTCATGCCAGACCTCCTGCAGGCCCAGCCTGTCTCCCTTTTTCCGATCCCACGTGTAGTCAAACTTGAGGGTGCCCGGGTATTGGCTGCGGTACTGTTCCGTCCTGGCCTCCTCCTGCTTGAATTCGGCTACCTGCGCGGCCCTCGCCGCGGCGGCCTCTGCCTTGGCCTTGTCCAGGTCCGCAGCCGGAACGAAGACGGGCATGGCTGCGAGCCGGTCCTTGCCGGCCTGGTCTCCAGGCGTGATCAGCACCTTGGAATCGAAGTGCGGATCCGCGTCCGCGGAGACCTCGCGTAGCTGCAGGGTGTACTCGTTGCCGCGGTCCGAGACGATATGCAGGTCAGTTGAAGTTCCGGCCGCCTTGGGCTTCACGCTGATGAACCGGCTGGCGACGTGGCCGCCGTCGAAGACCCAGTTCACGGTGTCCCCGCCAAACACGGTGAAGAACTGGAACGCCTGCTCCTTCCCGAGCATCGTGAGACCGATCGAATGCTGGAGGCTTGCTTCCAGAAGACTGGCCGCTTTCAGGAGCTCACCAAGCCGCCTGGAGGAGTCGGCGGAGTGCTCCTGAGGTTTGCGCTCGAAGGGATTGGCTCTGGGAGCTTCGAGTAGCAGGCACCAATGGATGTCGACTCTCCGGAAGCCCGCGGTGTGCTGCAGAAATTCAAGCCGGTCGGAGACGAAGCGCTCCGTGACCGGGTTCGAGTATCGGTCCTGCCGTCGAATCTCGAAGCCTTGCCGCACGCGGGTGTACTGGTATAGGCAGAAGCCCTCCGGTAGGCCGCGGAGCGCCCCTTCCAGCCCGCGGATCTTGGCCTCCAAATCCTGGTCGGTCAGGCTCTCCGGATCAATACCGGTAAGAGAGAACAGGACTCCGTAGTCTCCTGCCTTGGTGGCAAAGGCGCTGGGACCCACGAACCTCGAGATCGGAACGATGCTGGACGCGGCACCGGCCTTGGCGAACCATGGCGTGTGCCTCTGCTGTTCAGTGCTTGCGCGGGTCATAGTAGCTCTTCTGGTTGAGGCTCAGGCCCCAGAGTTGAAACATCTTCGGGTGCTTGCGGACGATCAGCCACGCGCCGAGCGTCAGCATCAGAAAGCTCAGAACGGCGATCATGCGGAACCCGACGAGGAAAACCGCTGTCGAAACAAAGGCGATCACAAGCCACGTCGGAAGATCCAGCCCGAGCTTGGCCCGTGACCGGTTCATCGCCTGATTGACCGGTAACGGTTCCCCTCGCTTGGTCATCGCAGCTCCTTACATCGACTGCCCGGTAAGCGAGCTGATCCAGCCCGCTCCCCAGCCCAGGACGCCGGCACCGAACAGCGCTCCGAACAGGCCCGGGATCGCCTGGGCGAAGTTGCCGCTCATCATCTTGATCCCGGCGAAGATCAGGCTGCCCAAACAGATCACCGCACCCGCATACAGGGCGAAGGTCTTGAAGGTGTTCATGACGTTGGTCGCGCCCGACATGTCGATCGTGCCCTGCGCGTGGGCCAAGCCGGTGAAGCTGAGAACCAGAAGCAGAGGCAAGAGCATGCGCCTGCCGGAGAACACCTTCCGGGCGAGCGGTGAGGACGGCCGTTTCATGTGTGGCGTAGCGAAGAGAGTCTGTGTCAACGGGAAAGCTCCTTGTCGGTACAGCTTTGAGGGCGAGTTGGGGCGTTGACGCCGGTCGAGGCGTTTACGGGACATAGGTTCGGTTGCGGGTGAGAAGTGGGCGCGAAGACGCACCACTTCGGTTTACGCCTACGTTCTTCTGGTAATGAGTTTCTGCTTACCTTGGTTTCATAGGTATATGAACCAGGTACCCCTAGTCAATTGGGCTGCTGTGAAAATCTCGGCGCCCGTGTATCAATGGATCCACCGCCCCAGCCGTGACACGAGATTCCCAAGACGCCGAACGTGACGTGTATACGAGGTTCATCAAGACCCTTGGCGCCCGCATACGGGCTATGCGCAAAGAGCGCGGCTGGACCTACCGCGATATGGTGGTGCACCACGGTTTCCATCTCTCGGCGTGGCAGGCTTTCGAGAGCGCCAAGAACGGCATCTCGCTGCCTTCCCTGCTGCGGGTGGCCAAGACCTTCGGGATCCACCCTTCGGAACTCATCGCCGGCATCGATGTCGGCACGGACGAGCCCCCAACCCCTCCGTCACCCACCAAAGTCTCAGAAAAAGTTACCCGCAAACGCATCGGTACCGTGAAGCGGAACTAACCGAAGTGACTTTGACGAAGCTCAGCTTTGCCCTGATAACAGAGCAATGCCTTCGACCAATGTCACAGCTTCGGTGACCGTACCTCCCCAATTCGCAGAGGAGGTCCGCGAAGAACTTGACTGCAGCATCGACCGCCTTGCCGCTCGCGGTGTTCCCATCCAGCAATGTGGCGTCGAGGAGGTCTGCGTCGACACTCCGCCGGACGAGGAGTAGCTGCATGTTCGAACGAAATAATCTCTCACCAAACTCGGGTACGGGGAAGGCACCTTTGTTTTCCCCGCGAAAGCAACGCGACAAGCGTTTATGGGGGGCAGACCGGAAGAGTTTCGAAGTGGAGTGAAGATTGGTAATGGACCGCGCGGCACTGCCCCTTGTTGTAAATCTTGGGTAATCTGGATGCGAATCGGTGGAACCACTCGATCATGGCTCAAAAAGCGACGGTGAAGAAGACCGCTAAAACTGCGGGCAAAAACGAAGTTCGACAGCTGTTCGAAACAACCCAGGAGCCGTCTCTGGTCGAATCTGAGCAAAGCTCCGTTCCGCTGGTGGAGAGTTCCGCTGGAAGAGGAATCTCCCCCGTAGAACGTCGTTGGCTTGATTCACTCGTCGAAATACGAGAGAAGCCGACTGATTTTTCAAGGTCCTTTTTCGCTCGCCAACTTGTTCAATGTACGTTGCCTCATAGCAACCCGGGCGAAGTTCCTATTTGGGAGCGCGTTAATGGAGACTTAAAACTCTCGATTCGACCTTACTTCTCCACCGATCGGGGTTTTTTGTACCCTTACGGCACTCTGCCCCGAGTGTTTCTAAGCTGGCTCGTCACTGAAGCTGTCCGCACGAAAAGCCGACGCATACACCTGGGCCAGAGCTTCTCGGATTTCATTCGCCTGCTCGGTCTCAACCCGAGCAACGGCGGTAAGCGTAGCGACACGGTCCGGCTGCGAGACCAGCTTGAGAGATTACTTCGTGCGACTATCAGCTTCGAACAGACAACGCCTGGAAGTAAAAGGAAAAGCTGGATCGACATGCAAATCGCGCCCAAAGCGGTAGTGTGGTGGGACTCTGCCGACGCGAAATCTGCACAAGGAACCCTGTTCGAGAGTTACATCATGTTGAGCGAAGACTTCTTCGACGCAATTACCGCGGCTCCTGTCCCGGTGGATCTTCGTGCTCTCCGTGGTCTGCGCAGCTCATCTCTAGCTCTCGATCTATATACCTTGCTCGCATATGAAACATGGAGAGCATCGGAAACGGGAGTGTCGCGAACGATACCCTGGACTGGGCTCAAGCAGCAAATCGGCTCGGAGTACAAGAGCCTCAAGCGTTTCAAAGAAAAGGTCCGGGAAGCGCTTCCAAAGATCGAGCGAGTCTTCCCTGGTCTCAAGGTGAGCACTTCAGAGAACGGCCTTAGTATTGCTCCTGGCACTCCGGCCATCCCAAGCAAGACGACTGCGCAAAGAACGCTGCAAGGACACACATAGAGAACGCTGAAAGAGGGGCCTCTTCGCTCAGCGGGTTTTTCTAAGACGCAAGGGGTATTCACACGCTGAATTGGGTGCCTTGAGATTGGTCAGCTTTGCTGGAAAACGAATGGGTACCTTCTAGCGTCAACATGGCCGCTGAATTGGGTGCCTCGCAAGGCTCCGACCTGCTTCATGTTCCCAGTATGGGAGGTTATCTGGGACCTGCGAGGCCGACCGTTTCTCCTCTCATACGGACGGTACCAAACTGTGCTAGCCAACTTGAATACTTGAGAAACTTGGCGAAACCCGGACATAGAGGTAATAAGACCTACATCCATACTAAAGACAGAACTAGAGGCTTCCTATTATGTAGGCCCCCGTTTCAGCGTGGAGTTGCTCCCGTTTCAGCGTGGAAGTGCACCCATTTCAGCAAGGAAATCTTAGAAGTCCCGCGATCCGCGGCACCTCTTTCAGCGTGCACGGATTTCAGCAGCTGTCTATCGTCAGTAAATAGGTGCATCGGTGCCTTTGGCACCCATTTCAGCGGTCCGTGGGACGCCTGGAGCGCATGCACGTCACGATAGGTGCCCCAATTGGCTGAATTCAACTTTCTTTACTTTGCGTTGGCCGGAGGCACCCAATTCAGCGACGTGACACCACGCGTCATTGCCGCAGGGCGCAGCATATGGGCTCCGGATTAAGAAGTACATGGAGGGATCGAACGGGAGCACCGCTGAATCGGGGGCCTACAGCAGACCGGCTTGCAAATGGCACCGCTGAAATGGGTGCCTGCGGAACAAAGCGAACATGTTCGTGGTCGTCATATAACCGAGGACGCTGAAATGGGAGCCTTAGTCCACGTGAGCAACGAAGTAGACAGTCTTTGCCGATTGCGTTGAAATTTCGCCATAAATCACACAGTACTACACTCACACAGCACGTTCTGCCAAATGCTTCTTGTCGCCAGGTCAGGCCCTCGTACCGTTTTCTTGCACTCTCGGCTCCTCAACCGTGGAAGCCAAGGAAGGTTCGTAGAGAGCTGCAAAGCTGGCCAGATCATGGGTTAAAACCGTCGCCAGATAGAGCATGGCTTCAGCGACTTCCTCTATGGTCTCGAACTTGACCCGTAGCTCGCCGCGTTCGATGGTCATCATCCGTGGTGGTGAATCTGCGCTTGCCGGGTAGTCCTGCAGTGAAAACGCTCGCAACTTTCGCTGGACCGCCTTCCCTCCTTCCGCACGCATGTGGGCAAAGGTTTCGGCGGGGTTCTCGGAGTCGTTCAGCTTGCGCAGAAAGTCGCGGAGGGCTTCGCGCTCTACGAGGCGCGCCCGGCCGATGAGAATGTTGGGGAGGGCAGCCATCAGCTGCTGGGCGGCGCGGGGCTGCAGTTCAAAGAGCCGTTGCAGTTCCTTCCGGTCGTAGTGCGACCGCGCCGACTCCTGAACCGTGCGCGAGATGGGTACGATGCGGTCGAGCCAGGAGAGAGACCGAGGCATGACGTTTCCTCAGAGGTCCGTGGCCCAGTCGACCACCTGCAGCAACGAGGTCGCCTGGAGAAAATCCCCGTCGTGGCTGACCAGCGTGGCTCCAAGCGCGAAGGCATGCCCGGCGATCAGCATGTCGAGAGCCGAGAGGGGCTTCCCTACTGCCTCAAGGCCGGCACGTAGCTTGCCATAGCCCGGTGCGACGGCCACGTCCCACGGCATGATCTGGACGGCCCCGAGAAACGTCTCCACCGCGGCGCGCAGCCGGAGAGCTTCGGGTTTCTTCGCGAGTCCGAACAGAATCTCGCCCTGGGTGATGGCTGAGATGGCAACCCCGGCATAGGTCTGAACCTCTCTCATCTTCCCCCGCGCCGCCGGGGAGCGGCCGCTGAGGATGTAGGAGGCCATGTTGGTGTCCAGGAGGAACAGGGCCGTGCCGCTCAAAAGAGGTCACGTTCGGGTGAAGGCGAGAGGTCGCGCTCGATCACGATGTCGGCGGCGCCGGCCGCGTCGAGTTCGGCGAAGATCTCGTCGAGCGACGGCTTGAGCGGATGTTCGGAGAGGGTGAGCTCGCCGGTGGTTGCGTTGTGGCGGATGTAGACTTCTTCCCCTTTGAAGCGGTACTCGGCGGGGATACGGACGGCCTGGCTGCGGCCATTGCGGAAGACACGGGCTTTCTCGATCTGGGGCATGGGACACCTCCCGTGATAGCCAGCATGGGATGTATCCAAGCGTCTGTCAAGAGCAGCTTCGCGGTTGCTGCGCGTAAGCGCACGAATCCCCTACCCCGAAAGGTCCCTTTCTGGCTTTTGATAATGCACGTTATCCAAAGTGTGCGATCCTGAAACGCAGAAACCATGGAACTTGCGCTCCTCAACTCGCCCACTCGCGCCACAGGTCCGGCCGAGGCCTTGGAACTGCCCCCCGCCATGCTGAGACTCATGGAGGGCGTCGAGCGCAGCCTCACCTCCGAGAACTCGCGGCGCGCCTACCGCACTTCCCTGCTCCAGTTCTTAATGTGGTGCCGGGCGAACGGGACACAGGCCTTCTCGCGGCTCGCGGTACTGCAGTACAAGGACGCCCTGATTACTGAGTTTCGCGAGACCCCCGCCGGCCCTAGGCGGCGGTTTTCCAGCGCCACGGTGAACCTCCGGCTCGCTGCCGTCCGTGCCTTCGCTCAGGAGGCCGCAGACGCGGGATTTCTGGACCAGAGCGACGCTGCCGCGATCGGAAGGGTACGCGGTGAAAAGCAGGCTGGGTCACGACTTGGCAACTGGCTCCAGAAGCACGAAGTGGATCACATCCTGAGTTCCGTCGACCGGAGTACAGTCCGCGGTAAGCGCGACTACGCGATCCTGGCAGTTCTCTTCGCCACTGCCCTGCGGCGTCGGGAACTTGTCGAACTCCAGGTCGGCACGATTCAGCAACGTGACGGGCAGTGGGGATTTATAGGACTCTGCGGCAAAGGTGGGAAGGTCCGCAATATCAGCCTCCCAGAGTGGGTCAGAGTGGCGGTGAGGGACTGGCTTGACGCCACACGCATCGTCCAAGGACCTGTGTTCCGGAGCATCTCGCGGCATGGGAAGCTCGGGACGGGGGAGATGTCGGAGGAGAGTGTGAAGCTCATACTGTCACACTATGTGAGTGTGTGCGGTCACCCGAACTTCCGCCCGCACGATGCTCGTCGCACATGCGCCCGCCTGTGCCGAACCGGGAACGCTGCCCTTGAGGATATTCAGGAACTGCTGGGCCATTCCTCCATCCAGACCACTGAACGTTATCTGGGAAGAACTGAAGGGTTTAAAAGGGCGATCACGGACACAATAGGCGCGCCAAACCCGAGTGCGTGAATGTGTGACTGTCCTACTCGCATACTCGTGCCCACTATAAGTGAGTGTCAGCCCGCGACGTCGGAATAGAGGATAACCTTGGTCGCTCATACAGTCACACCGTATGAGTGTATGAGCCGACCGATGCGCTTCTGTCGTGAACTTCGGCCACATTGGACAGCCGTTTTGAAGAGAGTGTGATCGTCATACTCTCACACCTTCTGGGTTCGTCTGGATACTGAATGTGCCGGAGCGGGTGCGCCGGAACCTGACCAGTTTCCGCGGAATGTTTTTGGGTGCTGCCATATGGGCCGGATCTGGCGCCTTTCGCCGTGATTCACGGCGGACTACAGTATGACAGTAGTACTGTAGGAAGCTCACACCCTCGGAAGGTAGGCGTGCGCAGCCCGCGATACCCTTAGCGGTTTCATCGAGGTCTCACACTGCAGGACAGGTAACGGTCTGGGAGGGTGTCGAACATTTCAGGGTCCTGAGCCGTTTGATGCACGCCAATTCTTGGTTGGTCCTACAGTGTGAGAGTAGGTACCTCACACAGATTTACCCGGTCACCTCTCTGCCCCTGTCGTACTGTATGACTGTGTGACGTTCGGTCAGTAGGAGAGTGTGACGTGAAAATTGCCTTTCTGGCAAAAAAGGGAGGGGCAGGGAAGACCACCTCCAGTCTCTTGGTTGCGGAGGCTCTGCGACAGGCAGGGAACCACGTTGCCCTGCAGGATTTCGATAAGCAGGGGTCGAGCACAAAGAGCATCCGGCACTCCGGCTCTGAGGTGGAGATTGCCGTACCCAAGAATCAGTACACCTACATCGTGTTCGACACGCCCCCAAATCTTGAGCACGCGGCGAGCCTGGTTGCGGTGCAACAGGCCGATGTCGTCATCATTGTGACCGGCCAGACGGTGGTTGACTTCTGGGAAGTCAGCGAAGCCGTGGAGTTCGCGGAGAAAACCAATCCCAAGGCAGCGGTACGAGTCCTCATCAATCGAGTGAAGACAGGAACGATCCTGGCCCGGAGCGTGGAGGATTCTGTCGCAGCGCTCAAAATCAGGGCACTCAAGACGCAGATCCCGGACCGCCAGGTCTTCGCTCATTTCGTCGGCGGAGGGGGCTGGAACGTGCTCGACCGCAGCGCCCAGGCGCTCGCCGGGAAACTGGCTCTGGAGATAGTCAGTCTCCCCCAAACTGCTTCCTTGGAGCAGGGAAGTAAACGGCTGGCGAGGGCCTAAGCGAGACCATCATGGCGAAAACAAAATACAACCCTCTGCAAGCGATCCAGAACGACCCATTGGCCAGCCTCAAGAAAGCAACAGTCGAACGGGCCGACTCAGAAGCATCCTCATCCATGCCAGACGCGGCTGTCCATAATGGCAGAAATCAGACGCGCAGCGCAGAAGTGAGCGAGGCCGAACAGAAGCCTGGCCAGCCGGAAGGCATCCGTCTGTCGAGTGCGCCCGTGAAGCCACTCTCTTCGACGCTGAAGCCGTCCCGCAACACCGTTTACCTCTACCCGGAGGACTTGACCAAGCTGAGACAACTCAGCGGGTATGCGTCTACCGAGCACGGGATAAGGGCCAATGACAGCATGATCGTCCGGGCCGCTCTCTCTCTTATTGAGACCGACGTGCGGTTTCTGCACGCGCTCAAAGATGCTGTGCTCTCGGACCGTAGGCGAACCGTCAAGCAAGCCTGAGCGGTGCACCGCCTTCCATCCGGCCTGGGGCTTCTGCTCGGGCCGGGTTACTTCCGCTGATTGCGACATATCGGGACTAATCCGGCCAAGTAGCTTGTTCTGATTGAGGTTGCGGCAGCTCGTAAGAAGCCACCTTTTCCGCCGAGTGAATATTTGCTGTAAGCTTCACTCATGAAGAGAGCAACGGCTCAGAGCGATCCCGCAGGCGCAAAGACGTTCGTTATACGCGACGGCAAACAGATGCGTGCGTTGCGAGCGGCCTCACGCCAGGAGATCCTTGACACCCTGGCTCCTATGGGAACGGTGTCCATACCCGAGTTGGCAGCGGCCTTGGGCAGACCGGCAGATAGTCTGTACTACCATTTCCGGATCCTGCAGAAGGTTGGGCTGATACGGGGTGCCGGCGTTCGCGAGAGCAATGGGCGCAAGGAGAGACTGTTCCACGCAGTGGCTCCGGACCTAAAGCTCGCCTACGTCCCCGGCCCGAAAGGGAATGCGAAGGCAGTCACGGCGATTGTCGGCTCAATGTTGAGGCTCACGTCACGCGATTTCACAGAGGCATTTCAGAACGAGAAGACGGCTGTGGAGGGCGCTCACAGAGAGCTTTGGGCTGCCCGAACGACAGGATGGTTGACCAAGAGCCAGATCGCAGAGCTGAACCGCCGCATCACCGAGATGCTGCATGAAACGATCAGCTCTTCGCCACAAGGCGGAGAGCAACTGTTTGCTCTGACCGTTGTGTTGACACCTTTGCAGCGTTCCGGAGCGGACCGTGATGCCTAGACACGATCAATACTCACTGTCTTTTTACTCCCCGGTGGCTTGCTGCTTGCTGCTGTTCTCAGCGGTTTCATTCTGTCCGGGACAGAGTACTGAGCCGTCTCAGGATGCGGCCATGTCGGTGCTCCACCGGAGCTACATCGCCAGTGGTGGCGACAAGTGGAAAGCGTTTGGGGAATTGGAGGTGGAAGGCACGCTGAATCTTGGCGGAATCGAGGGCACTTTCCAACAGGTCACCGACCTGCGCGAGGGGCGCGATGCAGATCGGCTCGACGCAGGCCCAGTTCACAACAGACAAGTGACGCTGACGGATGCGAGCTGGCAGCTTGACCAGAGCGGCATGGTTTCTTACGCGGACACTCCTGACGCTAAGGCAGATGCTGTCAATGCTTCCTTTGTCGACCGCAACGGTTGGTTTCACGTCCGTCCGGATGAAGTGCGAGAGGTCAGCGCACGTGAGGAAGCGGGTAAGCACTACGAAGCGGTGTCCATCTTGCCTGTTGGCGGTCGTGAAATGACGTTTTGGTTCAGCGCGGACGATGGTCTGCTCTACAGGATTGATCAGCTGGATGGGGCTAACCACCAGAACAGCACACGCTTCTCAGACTACAGGCAAGTGCAAGGCGTCCTGGTGCCCTTTGTCCTGCGTCAGTACAGCGGCGGACCAGACCCGGATCTCACGGAGACGACTCACTCGGCACGCTTGTCTTCACAGGTGAACCAAGCCCTATTTGAACCACCTCCGTCCACGTTTCGAGATGCGTCGCTGACAGGCGGGCGAAGTAAATTGGACGTGCCCTTCCGTCTTACCGATAACCGGATCCTCATCGATGTTTCGATCAACGGACACGCACCACTTCCGTTTCTTCTCGACTCGGGTGGAAGAAATCTACTCACGCCGGAGGCAGCAAGAAGCCTTGGCATAGAAAGCTCCGGCAATTTGCCGGAGGCCGGGGCCGGAAAGGATGCTGAAAGAGCTCATCTGGCTACTATCAAGACAGTTCGGGTGGGGCGGGTGAACTTGTCGAATCAGCCGTTGCTCATCCTTTCTCTTCCACAGTTCGTCCAGGATCGAGGAGGTGAACCGCCGATTGCGGGCCTGCTTGGAGCGGAGTTGCTGAGGCGTTTTCCTACGAGGTTCGACTACCAACGGAAAATCCTGACGTTCTACAGGCCCGGGAGCACACCACCGGTTCCGCCGCACGCACAACGGGAACACCTCTTTATGAACGGTGGTAATCCGCACATCGAGATGCAGGTAGATGGAGCAAGGGGGGTGTTCGGCATCGACACCGGGGACAGCGGCAGCGTCACTCTGTTTTCTGCGTTCTACAAACAGCATTCGTTTCCCATAGAGCAGCCGACACAACCGGAGCCGCAAGGGGGCGTGGGCGGAGCCCAGACCGCGCAGCTCACACGAGTCGACTCGGTTTCGCTGGGGAACTCCGCAGTGAAAAGGCCGCTCGTAACGCTCAGCACCGGCTCACAGGGAGCGTTTTCCAACGGCGAGCTAGCCGGCAATCTCGGATACCAGTTCCTACACAGGTTTGTGTTCACGCTCGACTACGAGCACCGCGTCGGGTATTTTTCGGAGGTGTCGGGTGTTCCTGCTTCCGATCCGTACAATCGGAGCGGCCTCAGCCTGGATCGAAACGAAGCAGGCGCGTTGTATGCCAGTCGGGTGAACCAGGGCACCCCTGCTCAAAAAGCGGGGATGCACGTAGGCGACGTGATTGTCTCGATCAACGGCGAAAGCGCGAAGACCATCGCCCGTTCCACCCTGAACGATCTGCTGTCGGGCGATCTCGGGACGCCAGTCTCGGTGGTTGTGCTCCGCGACGGAAAGGAACAAGTAATCAGGTTCGAGTTAGCGGAACTTCTTCCCATGAATGGACCACTGACGCCTCTCCTCGAGAAGCTTTCGGCGTTGCCACCCGATAGCGATTCCGTAACCGGTACCTGGACCTGTAAAGGAAGCTTTCGAGGCGGTAGACCGCACGAGTCGACCTATGCAGCGGCACCCATCCTGAATGGAACGTGGCTGGAACTCACCGAGCACGACACGGTGCCTGCGACTGGGTATGACGCCAAGTACCTCATCGGCTATGACTCCGACCGCAAGCGACTTGTTGAGTTCGATGCCAACACCTTTGCTGCCGCCACGTACACCAGCGGGGCCGGCTGGACGCACGGCTCTCTCACCATGACCTCCGAGCCAACGGCGAACGCCGTAGCGCCGTACGCTCTGAATCGCTTTCGCTACAGTATTCCGTCCGCGGGTTTGCTGGTGATCGATTGGGAGATCAGCAAGCATGCTGAATCACCCGAGTAGACTACCGCAGATCATCTTGTCTGCAGCCGATCGAAATAGCTTTTTGCGCAGGAGCGAAGCATGAAACGCAGCGCCGTAGCGGCAGCAATGGTCTACATGGCTTCAGCGCTCCTCGGCCATTCGACGAGCCAGGTCATTCCAGATGGCAAGCGGCTGGCTTTGGGCCAGTACTGCTACACCATGTCAATCACGAAAGATGGAACCACAATTCCTGCGGGGGTCACGTTTCAGAGCATCACGCGTGAGCAGGCGAACGGCGTCGATGCACTCGCCATCGTGGTTCACCAACACATGTACAGCGGTAAATTCGATATGCGCGACAGCCTTTTGCTTCGCCGCGAGGACCTGCGACCGATCCGGTTGGATTCGGATCGGGATGGCAAGCCGCATGTTCATTTGGAATACAGCGACCGGCACATATCTGGATGGAAGATGCAGGACGGTAGCAAACAGCCCATAGAGGTCGATCTGGAAGCCCCTGTTTGGGACGGCAATCTATGGGGAGAGACCTTTGCTGCGTTGCCGCTCATCGCAGGTGCAGCCCTTACGCTGCCAACATACCAATACGACTCGGGTCTTGGGTCTTTCTTGGTCAACGTCGTTGACCAACACCAAGAGAGCACTCCGGCCGGCATGGTTCAGGCGTGGCGAGTTCGAGCGGGGATTAACCGCTCCGAGCTGGTGGAGTATATCGTGTCAACTCTACCCGGCCTTGAGATCGCTTACCATGCTGGCCCGTACACGCAGCGTCTCGGAGGCGACTGCAGCCAACTTAAGTAGTCCTCCTCGCTTGAGCCATGTCGACATTTGCTGAGCTGGTCCTTGGTTTGGTACCGACAACGCCGTTGTCGGAAGTAAGCTGTCCGAGCTTCAAGGTGAGTGAGGCTTAGCCTCACTCACCCAAGCCGGCGCTTACTCTTCGCCGGCGCCGTCGTGCGGATCGTCTGTCGCCTCGACCTTCGAGAGCCGCTTCATGCTGGTGGCGTGGATCTCGGCCAGGCGCTGCTTGGGCTCCCGAGGTGACTGGAGTGGATCTGCGGAAGGGGACCACAGCTCGCCTGGGGGCAGGAGTCCGCACCTCGCAGAGGCGCGAAGCGGATTCGCGGAAGGAGAGCGTGCGGCCGCAGGGCGGGGATGTTCTTGGCACGGCACGCTGAACGCAGACAGAAAGGCCCCAAACCGGACGGGAGCCTACGCCTGTTCAGAAGACAACCCAATGCTCCGAGCCGCAGAAGCTCAGCTCAGAACTTGAGTAGGTGTCCGCGTCACCCCCGAGAGGCTGGCTGGCAACGGGCGTTGCAGCACCGCACCTATCGCGCTGCCCAGTCCCGGGCCTTGGTCATCGTGCGTCGGATGTAGACGACTTGTCGTGATGGGCTGGGGTCTGTGGAGAGGTAGTCGTCTGTAAGGGCCTGCTCGATTGAGGCGTCGTCCATGCCGCAGGAGTATGCGGCGACACAGAAGGCGATGTCCGCAGCGGCGGGTCGGTCGGTGTACTTGGAAGCTGTACGGAAGCGCTCAAGGGAGGGCAGGAGCCTCGCTCCCCTGCGGGGAGAAACGACCCTCTCGGCACGGCGTTGCTCGCGCTCCCGTTCCCGGGCCTCATACGCAGCCGTGATCTCTTCCATGAAGGCCTGGGCACAGCGGAACTCCTGCCCGGAGTGGCTGTGGAGGCGCACGAAAGGGAACAGCCCGTTGTCCTGCTTGTATTTGGGTTTGCAGTTGGTGAAGCCGGGCAGCCGGCCGAAGCGCCTCCAGTCGGCGGCACTCGGATCGGCGCCGTAGCGGGCGGCGAGGATCTGAGCGGCTAAGGTGCCCAAGAGCTTCGGAAGAATACTGGTGTGCTTAAGCCAAGCCTGGAAGTTGCCCCGGCTGGTCTCGACGACGGCACAGGGCTCGAAGCCATCGGCGGTGAGCCGGGCGAGCTTCGATGCATCAAGATCGTCCAGCACTGTATATCGAAATCCGATCAGTAACGGTAAACGCTGCTGTTGTCATTTGGTGACGAATCGCCAATGCACTCATGGAGCTCGGTTCGATGGAGCAATCCCGCGCTGCTTCGAGATGATGGCGTCCGCAAGTAGTCGCCCGAAAAGTCTCTTTGTGTTCGGTGCGTGAGAGGCAAAGCTGGCCTGAAGGTGCGTCCTGCACGTCTTTGGCTTTGCGCGCCCTATATCATCCCGATGACTGGCCGGACACGGCGAACAAGCGGCTGCCAGCTCTTGCAGCCGGGAACGTCATTAGATAGATGTTGCAGTAGATCAAAGGAGCTCTCCCCCTCTTTAGCGCTCGCCTGCTGCTCTAAGCCACCGAAGTCTGTAGCGATGCTTCCGAACGCTGCTACACCCGCCATCGCACAGGCTTCAAAGATGCGAGCAGGTACAAAGGGTGAATCGGCACGCCGGCCTTCGATAGTGCGAGCACGTGTGGTTTCGCTCCTACATTCCGCAGAAGGCGTGCGACCTCGATGCCGCGCGAAGCCAGCGTGCGGTGACCAGGCTGCCCATAAGCGAAGACCACGAGCGCAGCATCCTCTGCCATCGCAATCAGGTGCCGGTCGTTGTCCGGGCCTACCGGATCAGGGATTCGGCGTAAGCGCTTCTTGTCCGTCGCGCGGTACGCGAATGTATTGCCGACGTGCAAGCCGCCATAGCCCCAAGCTCGTGCATACCGCCCACACTTTGCGACGGTCGGATCGTCAACCAGAGGGTCAGCTGTGCTGGGGTTCATCATGACGAACATCGCATGCGGCCTGGTTTCGTCCCAAGTTCGGCAGAGTCGATAGCGATACTCCTTGGCCGCCCCTCCGAATACCGCGCTGCTCTTGACGTCGGCACTCAGTCTCAAGCGAGTCTTTCCCCCGGGATCATGTGTAGGGGGCACTCGGGCCTTCTCGGAAGTTAAGTTCTCTGGCGGCATTCGCGGCTTAGGAAGCACTCTCCAGAATCCACTCCGCTAGCTTGCGCTGGAGTTCCTCTTTGCTCGGCAAGTAGAGCTGGTACTCCCGAGCGTGAATATTGGCGTCTTTGGGCAAGGTAATCTCAACGAGCGCCTTATTCTGCTTCTTGCAAAGAACAATCCCAATCGTGGAGTTCTCGCTCTCTGTCTTCACAAAGCGATCGAAGTAGTTCACGTACATCTGCATCTGTCCGAGGTCTTGATGGGACAGCTTCCCGATCTTGAGATCTATCAGCACATAGCAACGAAGCAGACGGTTGTAAAGCACCAGGTCGACAAAAAAGTGCTCCTCATCGAAGGTGAACCGCTTCTGCCGTGCCTCGAACAGGAACCCCTTCCCGAGCTCCAGGAGAAAGCGCTCGACATGGGTCACAATAGCCGATTCGAGATCACTCTCCGAATAGCTGGCCCTTTCGCCCAAACCGAGGAACTCCAGCACGTAAGGGTCCTTGAGCAGGTCTTCCGGTTTAGAGATCTGGTGTCCTTGCTCGGAGAGCGCGCGGATGGACTGGGGACCACGGGTTAACGCAAGTCTCTCGAACAGTCCACTGTTGAACTGGCGTTTTAGTTCGCGGAGCGTCCAGCCCTGTTGAGCAGCCTCAACCTCGTAGAAGTTGCGTTCCTGGTCCTGCATCCCGAGCAGGAAAACATAGTGCGACCAACTGAGGGTGAACGGACTCGCGCTCGTCGTGGGCTGGCTTTTCCCAGACAGTGTCTGGGAAATTGCTGCGAAAGGCACCTCGGCCGTTTCAGAAATCCCAGACAATGTCTGGGATTTATCCCCTATACGGTCCCGGTACGTGAGGTAGAAACGGCGCATGTACTCGAGGTTGCTCCGGGAGAACCCGGGTCCGAACTCCTCCGTGAGGCGGTCCGAGAGTTCTCTTAGCAACTCTTTCCCATACTGTGCTCGCCCGGCACCATGCTGCTCCTGCTCTACAATCCGGCGCCCGATTTCATAGTTGGTCTGCACCTGTAGCAGGTCAACGCCGCGGGAGATGGCCTGCCTGGCCGACACGATCAGGGCACGAACGCCGGTGTAAAGAGCTGTGACCGCCGGTCGCCCCGTCATGACCCAAGTATAAGAGGGGAAGATGTTGGCTATGCGAAGCACGTCGGGCACGCAGAAATTGACGCCGTTTGGCCGTAGAGCCTCGGCCCCATTTCATTGCGATAGGGATTCTGGTCACACCCGGAGATTTAAGGAGCAGCATGGGAAAGCAGAGCGCGGGCCTGTTGATGTTCCGGAGAACTGATACTGGACCAGAGGTGCTGCTGGTCCATCCGGGAGGCCCGTTCTGGGCCAAGAAGGACGAGGGCGCATGGACGGTTCCCAAGGGCGAGCCGGCCGAAGAGGAAGATCTGCTCCATGCAGCACAACGTGAGTTTTCGGAGGAGACCGGTTTTGAGACGCACGGCCCCTTTCTCGATTTGGGATCCATCACCCAGGCCGGAGGGAAGAAGGTGACGGCTTGGGCCTTCGAGGGCGACTGTGATCCTGCGGCCCTCAAGAGCAATCTATGCGAGATCGAATGGCCACCTCGGTCTCAGCAAACCATCCAGATCCCAGAGGTCGATCGCGGGGGCTGGTTCCCGCTTCCGGAGGCGAGGAAGCGCATCCTCAAGAGCCAAGTAGCGTTACTCGACCGCCTGAACGCAGTGTTGACCGCGCCCGGCCTCGACCTCCTCCTCTGAGGTGAAGAGAGGTGTTGGCTCGTCCACCTCCCGGAAGTTGCTCAGGCCGACCCCTACCAGACGGAAGAGCTGTGACGGAGGCAGCGACACGCGCTCTCGGAGACTCAGGGTGATGGCGGTCAGCTCTTCCGCGCTCGCTGGAGGCGCGGTGCAGGTGAGACTGCGCGTAAGCACGTCGAAGCCGGCTGTCTTAAGCTTCAGCACCACCGTCCGAGCCTGACGCGGGTCCCGACGCGAAGCGGTCCAGACTTTCTCGGCGAGGCGCCTGATGATGTCCTCGGTTGCGGCAAGCGGGATGTCTTCGGGGAAGGTGTCCTCGGCGGAGATGGACTTCACGGGTCGGTTGGAGACCACGGGGCTGTAATCGATGCCGCGAGCAAGCTCGTAGAGTCGTGACCCGTACCGACCAAACTGAGTCTCGAGCTCTTCTACGGTACGCGCCATCAGGTCGCCTACCGTGCTGACTTTCATCTCCTTCAATCTGGCCTCGGTGACTTTGCCGACCCCTGGGATGCGCCCAACAGGGAGCGGCAAGAGAAAGCTCTCCACGTCCTTGGGCTGGATTACGAATAGGCCGTTCGGCTTAAGCCAATCCGAGGCGATCTTGGCAAGGAACTTGTTGGGAGCGACACCTGCGGATGCGGTCAGGTGGAGCTCTTCGCGGATCTGCTGTCGGATGGCTTGAGCCACGCGCGTCGCCGTAGGGAGCCCGGTTTTGTTCTCGGTCACGTCGAGGTAGGCTTCGTCGAGGGACAGCGGCTCGATCTGGTCCGTATGGCGCTGGAAGATCTTCCGCACCTCCCGTGATACAGCCTTATAACGGGGGAAATCCGGAGGCACAAAGACCGCCTCGGGGCAGAGGCGCTCCGCACGAACGGCAGGCATAGCCGAGCGCACGCCGAATTTCCTTGCCTCGTAGGAGGCGGCGCACACCACGGACCGCGCTCCCCGGTACGCAACCACGACAGGCCTGCCACGAAGCCCGGGGTCGTCGCGTTGCTCGACCGAGGCGTAGAAGGCGTCCATGTCGACGTGAACGATTTTGCGCTGCATCAGCATACCCAAGCTGTGGAAAGCGAGGTACTTAAGGCGGGAGGGTTTTGTGTTTCCTTCGCCTATACTAAACCTCGAGGAAAAAGACCCCTATGCCCTCACTCCCCGTCGATCTCGTGGCACAACCCACGGCCGCTTGTCCCAAGTGTGGCACCCCGGTACCCCTGACGGAAGCGTTGGCTGCGCCTTTGCTGGAAGCGACTCGAGCCGAGTACGAAAACAAGCTCAAGGTTCAGAGAGATGACTTCCAAGGGCAACAGCAGGAGCTTGGGCGAAGGGAGCGCGCCGCCGAAGAAGCCAGGCAGCAGCTGGAACGGCGTGAGGCAGAGCTGAAGCGTAAGGCGGACGAGGCTCGTGCGGAGATCGGAACGCAGAGAGCACAGCTCGCGGCCGAAGTCGCCCGACAAACGGAGGCAGCAGTCGCGCAGCAACTCGCGGAGCGGCTCGCAGTAGAGAAGAAGCTGATTGTTGAAGCCGAGGAGCGCCGCGCAGCTCAACGCTTCCAAGATGAGTTGGCCGAGCGTGACCGGGACCGGCAAGAGCAGGCGGAGCGTATCGAACGTCTCCAGGCAAAGCTCACTGCATCGCAGACAGCCGAAGCCGAACTAAAACGGCGCGAGCAGGAGTTTCAGGATCGGGAGCGCGAACTTCCGTTGCGGATCGAACGCGAAGTGAGCGGTCGGCTGGATCAGGTACGAGCCGCAGCGGCCAGCGAGGCGGAGCAGCGACTCACCCTGCAACTCAGCGACAAGGACCGCACAATTCGTGACCTCGCGACGAAGTTGGAGGAGGCAAGCCGAAAGGCCCAGCAGGGATCTCAACAGGCCCAGGGCGAGACGCTGGAGCTCGTGCTTGAAGATCAGCTTCGGCGGCACTTCCCTTCGACGAGCTGCAGCCAGTCCCGAAGGGAGAGTTCGGTGGTGACACTCTCCATGTCGTTCGCGATAGCTCCGGCCGTGAGTGCGGCCGCATTCTGTGGGATTTCAAGCGCACGAAGGTATGGCAGGCCGGCTGGCTTCCGAAGCTCAGGGGAGATCAACGTAGCGCTCGCGCGGACCTGGCCGTGCTTGTAACGCAAGCGATGCCACCAGACGTTCAGCACTTCAACGAGCTAGACGGTGTCTGGGTGTCTTCTCTCGGCTGCACACTGCCGGTGGCGACAGCGCTGCGGGCTTCGCTCCTTCAGCTAGCGAGTCAACGGCGCAGCGCCGAAGGTCAGCAGACCAAGAGTGAACTCGTCTATGCCTACCTAACCGGACCGCAGTTCCGGGGCCGCATTGAGGCCATTGCGGAGCGGTGGTCGGAGATGCAGAAGGACTTGGCGGACGAAAAGAAAGCAACGCTCAAGCGGTGGGCTAAGCGCGAGTCACAACTGAACACGCTGCTTGAGTCGACGGCCGGGATCTATGGAGACCTGCAGGGAATCGCAGGGCGCGATCTGGCAGAAATCCAGGCACTTGGGGAAACGTCGCTGCTCACAAGCGAGAACTAGTAGAACGTGAGCGACTGATCGCCGTTAACCACGGTAAGGCCAGTTGTCGGGGTATGTCTAGCTTGGGCACTGGCTCATGGCGGACGAAAGGACTGTAGCTTGGGACACTTTGGCGTAGAAGGGCGACCACAGGAGATGAATCCGCAAACGATAATTTAGGCACATCAGGTTCTCAGAGCTGTCGAGGTTCGAGTTGAAGGCCAAGAAAATAGGGCGGAACGAGCCGTGTCCGTGCGGTTCTGGGATGAAATGGAAGAAGTGCCACGGAAATCCTGCGACTCCCGTGCAGGAACAGCCCTCGTTTGAGCAATTTCTCAACCATTTCGGACTTGACCATGCGTTGCGAATCAGTGACGTACTTTCCGAACTCAGTCAGCTGACGAACGAACTGAGTGAGTTTAACGCCCTCCAGGTCATATCAGCGGCCGCGATGCTAGCAAGTTTAGCGGACAACCACACGCTCATATACCGCATAGACACGTTGATTTTCCTGGCAGCATCGCACTGCGCCGGAATTCAAGTACCCTCAACGGGCGATCTACATCGTTGGCTCAACGTACAGATTCCGAGGTCAGAAGTGGCCCGCTTCGAGGATCCTCCCGAAGATTTCGCGATTGGTCTCGTGCGCACGGAGGACGGTGATCGCCTCCTTTTCAATGGTTATCTCGGGGGGCCGGATGCATATCTCCAAGACGTGCTAGATACGCTGGCGGCGGGTCCTCCACCGGTCGCTCGTGTTCGTTCGAACGCGCACTTGGCCTTGCTCATTTCCGATCAGCTGGTCCGGCGCCGCGGCTATGACCGCTTTACCGCAGGCTCTATCACTCCCGACCTTGTGGCGATACCCGAATCGAATGAGGAGCTTTGGCGCCTTGTGTCCACTCAAACCTTTACATCCGAAGATCTCAGGTCGATGGCCGAGGGTGATGTCGGTCTAGATCCGTTCACATTCACGCTCGACGAGTTGCGCCACAGCAGTCTTGAAGAGCAGGTCGTCGGGGCACGCGAGAAATTCTTGCTCCGGCTTGGAGATGCACTGCTCGTGTTGTTCCCGACAGCTATCACTGAAGCAGTAATAGCTCACACGCTAAAGCAAGTAGGTGAGCTGAATGCGATCCGAGGCTTTGGGAGCGCGCTGAACAAGAGGCAAGCTAAAAGAGTGTTTGAGGGCGCTGTGAAGCACTGCGGGGAGGAGAATCTGGTCCGCAGACAAGATGATCTGGACAGACTGCCTCGCGTTCCAGGCATCTCGGACATCGCCTTTCATCTAGACGAAAACAAATATCTGCACCTCGTGATTGTGCACGATGATATGCGGTTGGTCCTGAGTGCAGGAGTGGGTCAGACATGGACTCCGGCAACGTCTCTCGGTACTTATTTGGAGCAGGTGGCGGCAGCTCTTTTCGAAAGGCAAGGGTGTGCTGGCGTTCTTACTCTCGTGGTTGTCGCCGGCATTGGTCGTGCCTACCGACTAGCGATACCAAACACGATGCAATCACGCTGGATGATCCAGGTCTGGTCGCTTTTTGATTACGAAAGCCTCCGATGGCTGGAACCGCACTGGGAGACGATGTTGTGGAAATTGTCACAACAGAAAAGAACGCTCTCATACCGCGGCATTGAATTCATTGCCCCGGATGATGCGACCCTTTATGGGCAGTGGATGGACGACAACTATCGACTGATCCCAGAGGAAGCCATCGACTCGGCACCAGCCTTAGTCCTTGTTGGCAGCAATAGGGTCTTCACGATTCGCGAGAAGGTTCGTCGGCACCTCGATACTCATTCGGAGTACCGGCCAGATCGTAAGAGATGGGTTGAAGTCTGCCGCGTGAACCCTTTCTCGTACTTCAAAGAAGATGAGGGCCGTCTACGATACGGTTCTCCCGAGCTCGCGGCCATGGGCATCTTGGCTGGAGGAGTCATCACGAATCGGAGGACATGGTGGATCGATTGTGATCCGTCCCGCTATCCAACGGCGGATCGCACTTACCTGTTCAAGATATGGGAGACAGCGCAGATCTGGCTGGAACGGGTCGCTCCCATGGTCGAGGAGGGAATGGCGAATCTTCCGGAAGGAAATCTCATCATCCAGCTTGATGTCTCGGAAATTGCGGCAATCGTCGATTGGCAAATGTCCGCGATCCTTTCAGCTCCTTCCGTTTCCGCTTATCCCGTTCACGCAAACGACATTGGATTCACTGTCCTGATTCCAGCGGCATTTGTGTCGCTCGGCTACAGTCCTGTAAACATCGCGGAGGTCCTTCTCGCAAAAGCCTTCATCTCCGGTGCCGCGCACATGGCGGGACTGGAAACTTCTGATGACCGAATAGCTGACTTCCTCCATCGCCTAAACATCTCTCCTGACGAGCGTCACATGCATACGTTCGTTGCGACAGATCATCGTGACCACCTTAGAGAGTTCGCGGGTGATGACGTCAAGCTCGCCCTGGACGCTGACGTGTATTTCGCGGGCGCTGAGATTGCGTATGAAGCGGGTCTGACCGCGCCATCGACTCTCACAGATCGTAAAGAGTGCGTCCTGGCGCTGAATAGGCTGGTTGACTCGTATTGGCATCGCTGTCGAGAGCGTCTAGTCCAGATCAATCGGCTCTCGATAGTCCTTAAATGCCTTCGAAACAACGAAGCGATACTTGCCGAACAGGATAATTGGCGGCGTACCCGGCGAGCTGTAGCGGCCATGCATCGAGATCAAGCAGAGGTTCTCCGCGCTTCTCATAAGGTCAGAGAAGAAATGGACCGAACACAGATCTCTCATAGGGTAATGATTGAGATGGCGATCTGCACCTCCCCGGATGGTACCGGCAGGGAAGCAACGCAGGAAGATGTCGATTACGTGGGAGCGCAGATCCTTCAATTGATCGCAACGGCGCAGGAGTCAGATGCGATTCGCGCAGAAGCGATACCGTCATGGATCCGAGTCTCTTTGGCCGGTGATGTTCGGCTTGCCTCGGACTTCTCGGATCTGATGCGGCCCTACCTTTTCAGTCACTTCGAACTGACACATCGAAGGGACATCATTGCTTACGAGCGCCATTTCCAAGAGCCTAAACAAGGAACGAAGACCGAAGAGGAAGCGTTCGGACAGGAGTTTGTTGATGCATTTCGTGACGAATATACGATCTCACCCATTCGGCTGGCGGATGTAGCCACGGTACTTGCCGAGGACGCGTCCAAGCAACGAAAGAATGTAGTGCTTCGGACGCGAGAGTCATTGAGCGCGCTACTTCTGCAACAAGGGTTCACCAAGTCGGAATGTGAAGGCCTGCTCCGGCACTTTGTGTTACCAAGCCGTCCCGACTGGACGCAGGTCACAGCTCCCTTCCGCCAAAAGGAGTGGTTTCCTTGGCGCTATCGGCGACAGCTATCCCTAATGGGGCGACCGCTCGTAGCTCTCAACGATCGCGAGCTCGTCTACGCACCTGCATTTTGTGAGGACTCTTTTCGTCATGTAGTGATGGAGGCCTACTCGGGTGCATTTGACACAGAGTACTTTCGTTCGCGACCCATGAAGCGGTATATCGGACATGTCAATGCGAAGCGAGGACTAGATTTCAACAAAGAGGTGGCGGAAGTGTTTAGGATGTCCGGCTGGTGGGCCAACACGGAAGTGCAGATGACCCAATTGTGTTGCCCCGAGAACGAAGCCTCCGGGGATATCGACGTAATCGCTGTCAAGGACGGAGTCGCGTACTTGTGTGAGTGCAAAGATCTTTCCTTCGCGCGAACGATCACCGAAGTGGTGGAACAGCTAGGGAGATTTCGGGGAGAGCACCGTGATGAACTGTGGAAGCATGTACGTCGAGTTGAGTGGGCGCGAAAAAACTCAGCTGAGGTAGAGCGTGTCCTGGGAAAGAAGCTAACCAACATACGATCGCTTCTGGTCACAAGCAAGATCGTACCCATGCAGTTCGCCACAGGCTTTTCAGCTGAGGTGATCTCGGTCGAGTCTTTAGAACAGCAGCTGAGGGGCAGATATGATGACGAACTCGATCCGGTGAAGAGTGAGTCTGGCCTTCCTTCAAAGAAAGGGCTCAAGTGAAATTCCAGTACAGACAGGCCTGCCAGTGTGGCGGACAATTTCTCTTCACCACCTCTGGTGACGACCCGTTCAGCAGCGGAACTTGTTCTTCTTGCGGCGCGTCTGCCCACCTTATTGACCCACTTAGCGTGAGCGTTGTTGCCGAGAGGCTCCTAGTGCGGAGTAAAGCAGAGTTGGATGGGGGAGACTATAGCCTTGCTATTCTGCTCGCCGCTATATCCGTCGAGACCTTCCTCACCCGGCTGTTCATGAAACTCAGAGGGATGCAGTTCTTGGGAAGTCATTTCGAGTGGCCGAGCGAGCATGACGAGATTCTTTGGGAATCGGAATACCCCAGAAGCGGGGGCTTTCAGAGCTCGGCCAATTTCGTATCCAAACTTTTGGTGAACATGACTTTCGATTCGTTCGTGTCCGCGAATCCCCAAGCGCGCGAAGTCTTTGACGCGCTATTCAATCCCATGTCTCTTGCGTTGTCAGAGCTCGCTCAAGTAGACCTGTTTAAGCTGCGTAACAGGATTGCTCATTGGGGTTACGTCAACGCTAAGGAGGAAGAGGCGAGGCGCGGCTACGAGATAGGTCGGGTGATTGTCACAATCCTCCGAGAGATGGACAGAGTACGTTATGCATCGGTCTGATTCCGCGTAACGAGGACTCGTGAGCGGAACGCTAGTTCATATGAGGAGTTGACTGTCGGCCTTGTAACGGTTGGGTACACCCAAACGATACGTAACATGAGCCCGCAAATGCTGTATCGCTTAGGTTGTGTTCTGCCTTATGATACGGGAAGTGAAGCGGGTTAAAGAGCCAAGTGTTACGAAAAGTACTGCGAAGCCTCATAAGGGGCAGAGCGTCGGGTACATCCGCGTGAGCACACTCGACCAGCGGGAAGATCGCCAGCTCGAAGGCGTGGCATTGGATCGTCGCTTCACCGATCATGTTTCCGGTAAGGACGTGAAGCGACCGCAGCTTACCGCAATGCTTTCGTTCGTTCGCGAGGGAGACACCGTGGTGTGCCACTCCATGGACCGGCTCGGCCGGAACCTGGACGATCTCCGCAAGCTGGTGTTCGGTCTGACGGAGCGGGGCATCCGAGTGGAGTTCCGCAAGAGAACCTGGTCTTCACCGGGGAGGATTCGCCCATGGCGAATCTGCTTCTGAGCGTCATGGGTGCTATCGCGGAGTTCGAGCGGCAGTTGATCCGAGAACGCCAACGAGAGGGCATTGCTCTAGCGAAGCGCCGGGGCGTCTACAAGGGAAGGCCAGCAACCCTGAGTGGGGATGTTGTCACAACGCTCATTGCCAAGCTGGCAGCCGGTGAAAAGCCCTCGGTGGTAGCGCGTGAGTTTGGAATTTCACGCATGACGCTGCATCGGTATAGGACGAAGGCGGAGGCGTGAGATGAGGAAGCCGCGGCAGATCGTCATGCACTGTCCCTGCGGAAACGCGAAGGTTCTAGCAAAAGGCTTGTGCGCAACCTGCTACACACTGAAACGTCAGGATGAGAAATACTTTGGCGGTCATCGCGAGGAGATTTTGAAACGTGATGACTTCCGCTGCCGGGTGCCTGGCTGCATGACGACCAAGCGAGGCAAGCGGTCCGTCGCGGTACACCATCGTGAGCCTGGAAATAGTGACCCGACCAAGATGCTTACACTCTGTCTCGGGTGCCATGCGAAGGTGACCCGGACGCTTTATGTGCAGGACGACTGGCCGGAGTTCCTTCGTGTGCTTTGGAGAGAGCAGCACCCCGATGGGCAGGAGCAACACTCGCTCAAGTTCATTGTGAATACGCCCGCCCCGAAGAAGCTACGGCTTTTCGCCGACGAAGGGCAGGGAAGCAGTCGTGATTGAGACACATTGGGCCTGAGCTTCCGCGCTACACGGAATCGCCCTGATTCATCTCTGCATTGTTGTTTGAAGCAACTGTGTACACATGGCGAGCTGCCTGAACTTGTTCGATGTTGGCCTCAGCCCAGTCGCAGATTCCCGCGACAAGTGAGCAAAGCGAGCGGCCCAGTGGCGTGAGCGAGTATTCCACCTTTGGTGGGACGCTGGCGTAAATACGACGTGTAACGATCCCGTCGCGCTCCAACTCCCGCAGCGTATTCGTAAGAACCTTCTGCGAGATCCCGTCCACTGCTCGCCGCAGCTGTGCGAACCGCAGCGTCCCGTCAGCCAGCCGGCGAATAATCAGCACCGTCCATTTATCCGCGATGCAATCGAGAACCTGCCTGGTTGGGCAGTTGCTATCGAAGACGTTCCACGCGGGGGTGGTTTCCAAAAGGTGCCTATGGCTCATAATGGTGCCTACTTGCCAGAATGCTCCAGCAGTCAGAACATCCTAGCAGGAGAACGATCGATGAGCGACAAAGTATTGGTTACAGCGGCTACGGGAACGCTGGGTAAGGCAGTTGTAGAGGCGGTGAGAAATGCCGGTTATTCCGTTCTGCAGGGTGTTCGGGACGTGGCGAAGGTGAATCCGCAGGCTGAAGCGGTCCGTCTCGACTATGCGGAGCAGAGCACCATTGCTCCGGCATTGGACGGCGTGTCGGCCTTGGTTCTCATGGCACCTCCCCTCGATGGCCGTGCGCCGGAGCTGCTCAAGCCGGTGCTCGCTGCCGCGAAGTCGGCCAACGTTCAGCAGATTGTCTTTATCTCGGCCTTCGGCGTGAATCACAACGAACAGGCTCCGTTGCGCGTCGTCGAGCACATGGTGATGGAGTCCGGCCTCGCGTACACCATCTTGCGACCGAACTTCTTCATGGAGAACTTCTCAGAAGGGCCACAGGCGAACGGCATCAAGCATGGCAACGCCATCTACCTGGCGGCTGGAGACGGCAAGACGAGCTTCATTTCCGTAAAGGACATCGCCGTGGTCGTTGCGTTGGCATTGAAAGATTCGCTCACCGGCACAGAAATCGACCTCACCGGACCTGAAGCACTCGATCACGTCGAGGTCGCAGAAATCATCAGCAAAGCCTCTGGACGAACGGTCGAGTACCACTCCCTTACCGAAGAGCAGATGCTCGACGGCGCGCGGTCCCACGGCATGCCGGAACCCGTCGCCGCCTATCTTGGAGTGCTCTACAGCGTGGTTCGTGCCGGTCACGCCGCAGGGGTTGCTCCTGTGCCTACCAGCCTCTCGGGCTACCAGCCGCGCACCTTCCAAACCTTCGCTGGACAGGCGGACTGGAACGCATAATGGACCTTCTATCCATATTGAAGACTATGCGGTGGGCATGTATCGCCACCGCTCTTTCCGCTTCCAGTCTGGTTGCATCGGCTGCCACCTGCGACCGCGCCTGTCTGTTGAAGCAAGCGGAACAGTTCAATGCTGACATGCTTGCGCATACACCGGACAAGCTCCCCCTCTCTGCTTCGGCACAGCTTCGCGAAAACACGAAGCCGATCACCCTTAGTGAGAGCCGCTGGTTCGGTGTAAAGCAGATCCGTTCGGAAGGTGTGTACGCCGATCCGGTGCTTGGAAACGTGATCGAACACGTTGCAGCCGAGACCGATGCGGGAAAGATTGTCTACATCGGAACGCGCTTGAAGGTCGCCGGGGACAAGATCACGGAAGTCGAAATCAACTTTGACGATGGCCCTCGCGTCAATGCGAAGAACCTCATTCCGTATGATCCTTTCTTCCTCACGGTCGTGCCGGAGGGCCAGCGCTCCAGCCGTGCGCAACTTGAGGCCATCATTACTCGCTACTTCCAAGGGCTAACGGATCACAAGCCTGTCGAAGCAGACTATGACGCGCGTTGCGATCGCTTCCACAGCGGCAACCGCATCACGCACAACGGCAGAAACGGCATCGAAGCCGGCACCGGAGACGACGGCTGCTACGAAAGCAATCTCGGCCCAAAGCCCTGGGGACCAGCAACGGAAACCCGCATCGCTGTAGTAGATCCCGAGCGCGGCATCGTTATAGGGTATGCGGTGCTGTACTACGGCAACAGCACGCGGCGTATGCAGATCAACGAGGTTTTCAAGATTTTGGACGGTCGCATTCGTATGGTGGACAACATCGGCTTGATGGAAGAAGGGATCACCACTTCGGGCTTCACTCACTAGAAGTGCGGAGGCAATCTTGGATACACAGCATCATCGCTCTCGACGAAAATTTCTGGCGGCCGCAGGGAAGACGGCTGTGGCTGCGACCGCTTTCCGGTCTGGCTTAGCGTGGGCGGCCGACGAAGTCGATCCACGCGTTGCAGCTATCGTCGCAGAAACTATCGGAATCGACACGCATAACCACATCGATATGCCCATGACGGCTGCGGAGCAGCCTGGACCCGACCTCGATTTGGTCGGCGAGATGAAGCGGTCCGGGCTGTCCGCGATCTGTGCGACGTTCGCAACGGATTACCAGCCTGGCGACCCGTACGAGCGCTTCCATCAAGCGCTGGCGGCCCTGGATCGGCAGTTGGACCGGAGCAAGGTACGACGCTCCCTGACCGCGAGCGACATTGAAGCTGCTCATCGGCAGCAGCAGCCTACAGTAATCCAGGCGATCGAAGGCGCTCATTTTCTTGAAGGTCATCTAGAACGTGTGGAAGAGGCTTACCGTCGCGGACTCCGTCACTTCGGCTTACTGCATGACAGCGATGCTTCCACTCCTCTCGGGGACGTGTACACGAACCCACCACGGCTGGGTGGTCTTACGGCCTTCGGAGTAGCGGTCATTAAGGAATGCAACCGGCTCGGAATGTTGGTCGACTTGGCCCATGCCAGCCTGCAAACAACAGAAGCTGCCCTGAAAGTTTCATCCAAGCCCGTCATCATCTCGCATACCGGCCTAGACACCCAGCTCGGCAGCGATGCGCGCATGGCGCAGATGATGCGGCCGCGACTCATCGGCAAAGAGCAGGCAAAGCTCGTTGCGGACGCCGGTGGCGTTGTGGGCGTGTGGACGCACCTTGCCGACACGCCTCTCGGCTACGCCCGCAACATCCGTGCGCTGGTCGATGTCATCGGCGTAGACCACGTTGCGATTGGCAAGGATACCAAGCTCACCCAGCCCACTCCTCGCGGCTTTGGACCGCCTCCAGGCGGCCCCCCACGGGATGGAGGAAATGCGCCAAGAGGGCAAGACGGGCAGAGCGGAACACCTCCAGAGTTCCGTCCCGGCCAGAAACACGCGCCAGTGGGCGAGCGCACGAACATAGCCTGGGAAAACGAAAGCAGCGGGTTCTACTACGCCGTGGTTGACGCCATGCTGAGGACCGGTTTCAGTAAAGAGGAGATCGGAAAAATCGGAGGAGGCAATTACCTCCGCATCTTCGGCAAGACGACCAGGACGTAGACGATCCACGAGATCGTTCTGTAAAGCGAGAAGAGTGAGTTGTTCGAAAGGAGAGACGTGAAACGAATCGTGGTGCTTACTTCAACGCTTGTTCTCGCCGGCTTGTTTGCGACAAGCCAGCTTGTACGGGTGTCTAAAACGGCTGCCGTTCAAGCTGCCTCGGATCACGAAACGCAGGCTGTTGTGACGGCAGCTTCAGCGTTCCTCAAGACGCTCACGCCGGAACAGCGCAGCAAGGTGCAATTTGCGTTCACTCCGCAGAAAGAAGGCGTAAAGGCTGCGTTCCATCGAACGGCGGACGGCGGCGTCGCGCCGGGCGCGCCTGCCGCAGGGCAAGGTGGACCGGGTGGACCGGGCGGTCCGAATGGTGAACGCAGGGAGGGTCCCCCGAACGATGGCAAGCCGATGGGGCCTCGGCCTGGGGGACAGGGGAGGGGACCAGGCGGTCCTGGTGGACCGGGTGGCGGCTTCGGGATGGGACCTGCTGGTGGTTTTATCGGCGAGCAGTATGGCCAAGCCGTGTGGTCCAACTACCCAGTAAGCGATGTGCCGCGTCCTGGGATTCGCATCGGCACACTTTCCATTCCACAACGCAACGCGGCCATGCATCTGCTGCAGACGCTCCTTAGTCCGATGGGCTATCAGAAGGTCTTGGACATCATGGGATCGGACCAGGCACTGACTGATGCAGGGACAAACTTCGCCTCGGGTGAAGCCGTGTATACCATTGGCATTTTTGGTGAGCCCAGCGAAGACAAACCCTGGATGATCGAGTTCGGCGGCCATCATCTTGGCCTCAATATCGTCGTCGCAGGCTCAAAGGGCGTCATGACGCCCACACTGACCGGAGCGCAACCCGCTGTGTACAAGCGCGGTGAGAAGACAGTCCGCGTGTTGGAAAAAGAAAATGACCTGGCCTTCGATCTGCTGGACGCTCTACGGCCAGAGCAGAAGAAGCAAGCGATGCTGGACTATGAGGTAAGAGACCTTGTTCTTGGACCCGGTATGGCAGGTAAGCAGCTTCAACCGGAAGGCCTGAAAGGCTCGAACCTGGACGCGAAGCAGCAGTCCATGCTGGTTAACCTGATCGCGCAATGGGCAGGCATCGTGAACGACTCCTACGCTCGCTCCCGAATGGACGAGATCAGAACAGACCTGAACAATACCTGCTTTGCATGGAGTGGTCCCACCACACACGCTGCTGGTCAGAACGGCACAGCGTACTACCGCATCCAGGGTCCGAAGCTTGTGATCGAGTTCTCGCCGCAAGGCGTCGGCGGTGATCCGGCGATGCACGTGCACACCATCTATCGCGATCCAACGAATGACTATGGCGTACAGCTTACGGGGGCCAAATGAAGCGACTTCTCACCTTCGCGACAACTGCAGTTCTTGTCCTTGCACCAATGGCCGGAGCGCAACAGCAAAGCTCGACCGCAGAGGTCGTGCGCGCGGCTGACACCTTCCTTGGAACGCTAAGCGCGGAGCAACGGCAGAAGGTGGTTTACGCCTTTGGTGACGCCACGCAGCGAGCACGCTGGTCCAACTTTCCCACTGGCGTGGTAGCTCGTGGAGGCATCAGCCTGAAGCAGATGACCGCGCCCCAGCAGGAAGCGGTGATGAAGCTGCTGGGCACCGTTCTTAGCCCGATGGGCGTCGAGAAGGTAAACGAGATCCGCCAGGCAGACGACGACTTCAAAGCAAACGGATCGAAGCGTGGTCCGGGTGGTGGAAGGGGTCCGCAGGGACCGCCTCGTGACGGACAGGGCGGACCTCCGCCGGGTTTCGGTGGCCGTGGGCCCGGTAGACCCGGAGGTCCAGGCGGACGGCCACCCAGTGGTGACCTGTTCGGCAGCGACTTGTACTTCATCTCGTTTCTTGGAACGCCTTCAGCGACAGAGCCGTGGATGCTCCAGTTCGGGGGACATCACCTTGCGCTGAACGTCACTGTCGCCGGCAATAAAGGAGTTCTCACACCGACACTTACCGGAGCTCAGCCGGCGCTCTTCAAACTGAACGGCAAGACGATTCGCCCATTAGGACGGGAGAGCGATAAGGCTCTGGCGCTCCTGCAGGCGCTGGATGATAAACAGCGCAATCAGGCCGTCCTCGGCTATCAGGTCGCAGACCTGGTCTTGGGGCCGGGGCAGGATGGTAAGAAGATCGCACCGGAGGGTCTGAAGGTCTCCAGCATGAATGCCAGGCAGCAAGCCATGTTGCTGGGTCTGATCGCGGAGTGGTCGGGCATTCTGAACGAGCCATATGCATCTGCACGGATGGACCAGCTCAAGGGTGAAGTGAAGGAGATGTACTTCGCGTGGAGCGGTCCGACAACGGCGGAAGTGGGAGCGAACATCACCGCTTACTACCGCATTCAGGGGCCTCACCTAGTCATCGAGTATGCGCCGCAGAGCGATGAGCCGGGCAACCATGTGCACACCATGTACCGCGATCCGACCAACGACTACGGAAGTGCACTGCTCAAACCATGATGCGCAAACCAATGGCTGTTGCTGCCTTCTGCTTCCTTTTTTGGGGAAGAACCGCATGGGCGCACCGCATCGACGAGTACCTTCAGGCGACGATTCTGTCGTTAGAGGCAAACCGTGTAACCGCCTCCATGCGGCTGATCCCTGGCGTGCTGGTCGCGCCGTCAGTCATTGCGACCATCGACACCAATCACGACGGCGAGTTCTCCAAAGAAGAGACGAATGCTTACGCGGAACGCGTTCTCCAGGACCTCTCCTTCACCATCGATGGGAAAAGCCTGAAGGCACAACTGGATGCATCAACCTTTCCCGATGCGTCACAGCTGCGTGACGGTCTGGGTGAGATCGCGATTCAATACCACGTCGATCTACCTCCTTCGAACGATGCGAGTCGGCAGTTCATTCTTGCCAACCACCACCTGAATGCTGGCTCGGTTTATCTCGTCAACGTCGAGGTTCCACAAGCGCCTGGACTTAGCATTGTGGAACAGAAGCGCAATCCGCAACAGTCACTCTACGAGCTGGACTACCTGCAGTCGGGCTCGGTAGGCAGCTCCTCGCCTTTAGGAATTAGCGCGTTCCTGGAGCGGTCTCAGTTCTCCAGCCTCTTTCATCTCGGAATGCAGCACATCGCAGAAGGTACCGACCACCTGCTGTTTCTGCTGGTGCTGCTTCTCCCCGCACCGCTTCTGGCGATTGGGTCACGGTGGCAGGGAGTTGCGGGTGTTCGCCGCAGCCTGCTTCACATCGCAGGCATCGTCACAGCGTTCACGATCGGCCACTCGCTGACACTCACGCTCGCTGCCATGAACGTCGTTCATGTGCCAAGCCGCCCGGTGGAAGCACTGATCGCAGTGTCGATCCTGGTGTCTGCTGTTCATGCGCTGCGACCGCTCTTTCCGGGCAGGGAGGCCTGGATCGCTGCGTTCTTCGGCCTGATCCACGGTCTTGCGTTTGCGACCACGCTGGATCGTCTCGGCCTCTCGCGGTGGGATCGTGTTGTTGGAATCCTCGCGTTCAACCTGGGGATCGAAGCGATGCAATTGCTGGTAGTCGCCTTGATCTTGCCTTCGCTACTTCTGCTGAGCCGCACAGGGGCTTATCAGACGCTCCGTATTGCGGGAGCGATCTTTGCGGGTGTGGCAGCAAGCGCGTGGATCGTCGAGCGTGTGTTTGGCATTCAGACCCCGGTCGACAAGGTCGTGAACGGGGTGGCGCAAACAGGTATCTGGGGCGCAGCTGCGCTTTTCGCCTTGAGCTTGGGAGTGACTTACGCGCCGAATCGTCGTGCGTTTGTCTTCTCCGATAGTGGCGCTCGCGATTGACTATACAGAATCCTCCTTATCGGACGTAAACTGTTCATTCCAAATAGTTTACGTCCCACTGTAGCATCTATGCCTTCGGCGGCGCAATCGTGTCGGTCGCGGCTTTGGAGACTCGGAACTTTACCGTCGTCTTTGCGGCGATCGTGATCTGCTCGCCCGTTCCAGGGTTGCGGCCCATGCGTTCTTTACGCTCGGCTTTTACGAGCTTGCCCAATCCCGGAACCGTGAACTCGCCCGCTTCGCGCGTCTGCTCCGTCGCCATCTCTGCCAGTACGTCGAAGAACGATTGAACCTGCTTCGGCTCGGTCTCCAGCTTCTCGGCCATCGCTTTCACGATCTGTGTCTTGGTCATCTTCGCAGCTGGTACCGGCTTCGCCTCTTCTGTTGTCTTCTTCGTTGCCATGGTCTTCTCGTCCCCTCTGTTGTCCGCTTCTGCGCAGTCGCTCCACCATCTGATGCACGGCTAGTCTTCCCGACATTCGATCCGATTCGGTAGACCCAGCAGCCTAAATGACGAGAACGGCGTTGTCAGGACTGACAATCCTAAGGACCGACATCAAGCGGGCCATGCGGGTTCAATCCGAGCTTCGTCATTGCTTTTGAGATCGAGATAAGACAACAGCCGCGACTGCCAGCGAGGCTGCTACAGCCCATTTCACCCAAGTCGATGACGTGAACTTTTCCCTCCGCTCAGGCTCCGGCAAGGGATTTTCGGAAGTCGCGGCGAGAATCAAACGCGCGGCTAGTTCTGGTTGGTCCCACTGGGGGAAGTGGCCGCAGTTTGGGAACCAGAAGAGTTGCGCGTTGGGAAACTTTGCTAGCGCGCGGGCGGCCTGGCGCGGCAGACAAACGTGGTCGTGCTCGCCCCAACCAATCACGAGAGGAGCCAGGAGGGAGCCCTTGGGGCTGCCGCGCTGCACCTCGCCATGGGCCAGGTTCCCGAGGAGCTCATCGAAGGAAGGAGACGCTGCGAAGGACCGCATCTCTTTAAGTGCAAGGTCAGAGGGAAGAGACCAGGGATGTGCAGAGAACTGAGCGAACAGTGCGGTGCGACCGATTGGACTGCTCGTGATGGCGGGCATCACGGGCTGCAGGGCTCGCACGAGGCGCACTGACGCCGCTACGGAGTGGTAAAAGACGGGGATCTCCCAGCCTTCCCAGAAGCCTCCCGGATCGAGTGAGACAACGGCGCCGAGGATACCGCCGCGCCGGACGAGCTCAAGAACGAGGCGTGCTCCCATCGAGCTTCCGACCGCATCGATGCCCAGCAGACTCTCTTCTCTGAGATATTCCGTGACCGCATCGGCGAGCGTGCCAATCGACACGGGACCCGACAGTGGCGGCGTTTGGCCGTGGCCGGGGAGATCAATGGCTATGACTTCACGGCCGCGCGTTGTGAGGCGGTCGATGACAAGCCCCCAGGATGCCCAACTTCCGCCGATGCCATGTACCAGAAGAAGCGGTTTACCCGATCCGCGACGAACTGTGTGGAACTTCATCCGTGTTTGGATGCGCGTTTCACTCTCTGCTCTCCTGGTTGTGGTTGAGCGGGTACTGAGAAGTCGCATTCTCGTCAGTGATGAACTCGCGCGAGCCTCCCGGAACCGGCTCGGCGGCTCCACTTCCCACAACCGCGTTTATCGGAAGTTGTGTGACTGCGGGAGGCGATCCGTGGATAGGTAGGTGCAGCCGAGATTCTGTTCTCGGCTGTACGATCGTGCGGTCATCCGTCCTCCCGCGAAGCTTTCCTCCGTGTTTCAGACCAACGCACAAGGGCCTGCAGCGCCGGCCTTAGATCCAAGCCGATTTCTGTCAACTTGTACTCGACTTTCGGCGGCACTTCGGGATAAACCGTGCGATGTACGACACCATTCGTCTGCAGGTATCGGAGCTGTTGAATGAGCATCTTCTGCGAGGCGAGCGGGATTGCGCGCTCCAACTCCGAGAAGCGCATGATGCCTTTATCAAACAGATGGAAGACGATCATCATCTTCCACCGGCCCTCAAGCAGTTTGAAGGCCTCCTCCGCTGCGTCTGCTGACCAGTCGTTCGTCGTGTGACCAGGCTGTTCCGCCTTAACCTTACCTTTTGGTAAGTACCGCACCTCTAGGTCAGTTCTTGTCATCAGGCCCCCTACCTCCTAGAGTATCCACAGAGGGACATCATGAGCAAAGAAGCAAATATCGCAACGCAGAAGCAGATGGGCGAGATCGTCAACAGCCATCAGTTTGGAAAGCTCAAAGAAGTGTTCGCGCCCGGCGTCAAGGATCATGATCCGGCCGACGACCAAGGTCCTGGTCCGGAGGGCTTCATCGGATGGTTTACGCAGTTCCACTCTGCCTTTCCTGATTTCAAGATTGCCGTCGAACACATGGTCGCCGATGAGGACAATGTAGCCTTCGCGTACATGATCACAGGAACACACGAAGGTCCGTTCAACGGCATCGGCGCCACCGGAAAGAAGATCAAGATCCGGGGCATGCAGATCTCGAAGTTCAACTCGGACGCGAAGATCGTCGAGCGCTGGGGAGCGTCGCATGAGGTGGGTATTCTGCAACAGATCGGTGCGATGAAGCCGGTTGCACACCTTGATGAGCCGCCTGTTCTGTCCGCTCCGACTTCGTCAGGACAGATCTAACATCACCTGGGTGGTCTCTGTGCAGTAAGGCGACTCGCCGAACTCGTCT